>JBCCNJ010000027.1:0-40623 GCA_039025905.1 Pseudomonadota bacterium
CCGTGACAACCAGGGGCACTTCATTCGCGAGAGTTTCTGAGTCAGGGAGCGAGGTATTTGAGTGCACCGATAACAGCATGGGCAGCAGCAACAATGCTGCCAACAGCTTGCCTCGAACCGCCGTCGGCAGCGCCAACAACGTGACACCAATACATGCCAGTACCAGATCAATCCCACTGGGACTAAATGGCACATAGAGCATATGCGCCTCGCGCTCGGCAAACGCTCGCGCCAGGGGTAGCAGCTGTTCCATTGGCCAGGCTGCCAGACGCCACAACAGGTCGCTCCATGCGGGAGTGAGCGTCAGGGCCAATACACCCAACAATGCTAGTGGTACCACCCACATACCCACTAGCGGAATCATAATTAAATTGGCAACGGCCGCGATTGTGCTGCCGCCTCCAAACCACCAGACGGTCAGTGGAATCATGGCCAGGGACATATAGCTGTGAACGAAAAGCGTCCGCTTCAGCAAACCCATCGAGCGCTGCCAGGCGCTTAGCCAAAGCAATACCGCAACAGCGCTAAATGAAAGCCAAAATCCACTCCCCAGGGCTTGCAGCGGATTTGTTGCCAACAGAATCGCCGCCGCCAGCAACAAATTGCTGACCGAAGTCGTGCGACGTCCGAGACACGCTGCGAGCAAAAAACACGACAGCATCAGCATTGCTCTTACAGTGGACACAGAGAAACCAGCCAGTGCGGTGTAAACAAACGCCGCAAGAAAAGCACACAGCAGCGGAAACCAAAGGGGTAGCAAACCCATCAGTAGCAACGGCCCCTGAATGGCCCGCCCCAGCAGCAGGGCTGCGGCTGCAACCAAACCTATATGCAAACCGGAGATGACCAACAAGTGGTTGATGCCGTACACCTGAAAGACGCGCCAAAGTGACGCGTTAATACCGCTCTTATCGGCGACGGTCACCGCCGCCAGTATCGCTTTCGCCTCAAGCGACAACGACAGGGACGCAATATGCTCGCTGATTTGTTGACGCAGACGATTAGGAAGGCTGAACATAGAGGGTGGCAACGGCATGCGCTCCCCTTTGCCCGCGACAACGTGGCCAACAGCGTTGATGCCGCTGAGCGCATACCAGGCTTGCATGTTGTGACTGCCGGGGTTCGCCAGACCCCAGGGAAAGTGCAGCTTGACTGGAAAGCGCCAGTGTTCGCCCGGTACCAGCCGACGATCACCATAGAATGATAGCAGCACGCGATTCGGCCCAATGCAGCGCTCGGGTTGTATGCCACTGACTCGCAATTCAAATCGCTGGCGGCGAACACCTTCGGGATAGTTGGTAACTCGTGGTAACGACGCAACCACTCCCTCTAGTTGCAGCTGCTCACCAACGCAGCTATCCGGCAAGCGTTGAGACAGCAGGTACTGACCGTGAAAGAGGGCCAGCGAAATGCCCAACAGTGCGCCACTGATCCATTTAGGTGCCTGACTGCGAATAATCAGCATGCTCAAGCCGAGCACGGTAAGGGAGAACGCGACCCATGACCCGGGAAGGCGGGGAAACTGAAGGACGGGCAATACACCCGCGAGCAGGCCGATCATCCATGATCTCATGTGAACAAGTCCGCATTCCGTGCAGCGATTCTAGAGCGGCCCGACGTTTACGGGCATAATACGGTGCCCCAGCGGTGGCCCTGTTGGATGACCCGCTAGGCACCAAGGCACTCCCAGTCAATCACAATTAAACAGGCAAAGGCACAGCAGTTTCGGTCAGACAGACCATGGCAAGAGATACCCTCAAATCAATCATGCCCAGCGCAGCACGGATCCGTAGGATCAAGTCGCTGGGCGTGCTAGGCGACTGGATTTACGCCACCAATTTGTGGCATCTCAATCGCTACTCCGCATCCATGGCGTTCTTCGTCGGTTTGTTTGTCGCCTTCATACCGATACCCTTGCAGATGGTTGCCGCGGCCGCCCTCGCCGTCTTGTTTCGCTGCAACCTTCCCCTATCCGTATGCCTGGTTTGGATCACCAATCCACTGACAATGCCGGCCATGTTTTTTCTAGCCTACAAGGTCGGCGGTTTGATATTGGAAGTACCGGTGCAGGAATTGCAGTTCGAACTCAGCTTTCACTGGCTCGGCACACGCCTGGCGGCTATCTGGCAGCCTTTTTTATTGGGCTGTCTGATATGCGGATTGTTTTCCGGCAGCCTGGGCTACTTTGTGATTAGCATGGCCTGGCGCTGGCGGGTAGTGAAACTCTGGCGCGAGCGCAGCCGCAAGCGCGCGGAGCGCGAGCAGGCACAAAGTACAGAAATTTAGGGGGCACCAGACGCTCTCTGCTTTAACTTAGACCTTGCAGTCGAAGACTCGCTTTGCTTACTCGGCGCTCTTTTTAAACCCCAGAGCTATCGAGCGTGAGAAACAAGAACGGCTTACGAGTTGCGTCAATCGAATTTAGCTGCGGTCTTGGTTGAGCACCATAGCAGGGGCTAAACGAGAAGCGCGCAGCGCTGGATAAATGGCAGCCAGGACACACATCACCAGGGCGACACCGCCAACGATGAGAATGTCTTGGGGCAGCAAGTCCACAGGGATAAACGATACCGGATACACGTCCGTGTTAAGAAAGCGAACGTCCAGGAGTTTCTCAAGCTGTTCGACAGCAGCAGGTGCGACCATGCTCCCCAGCGAGCCGAGTATCGCTCCAAGGCCTACACCGACCAATCCAATCATCGCGCCCTGCATAATAAAAATGCTGGCGATGTCGCGCGGCGAGGCCCCCAGCGTTCGCAAAATCGCGATGTCGCCTTGTTTATCAAAGACCACCAGCACCAGAGAGGACACCACGTTGAACGCCGCCACGGCGATAATCGACAGCAGCAGAATCGTAATAAGGTCGCGCGATAACTGGATGGCTGAATACAAGTTGCCATGGGTCATCATCCAGTTTGTGGCGTAAAAGCCAGGGGGCATACTATTGACCAGTTCCCAACCAATGCGGCTGACGTCGAACAAATCCGAGGTCGCTATCCGTAGGCCACTCACCGCGTCGTTCAAACCCGCAACGGAAGACGCTAGAGGCAGAGGCACCAGCGCTGCCGCCTGATCCAACTCGGTACCGGTTTTGAGGACGCCCGCCAACCGCAGATGTTCAAACCGGGCGCCGCTGGCATCAAGGCTTCCGCCTCTCCCGGGTACAATCATGGTCAACTCGTTACCGGCTACCACTTTCAGTCGATCCGCGAGCGCGGATCCCAATATGAGGCTATTGGGCTGTCGCAGGAAAGTCTCGCGCTCGGTTGCATCCATATCCGCGAGAAGCCGATTGATAATTGCAGGATCATTGACCTCAACGCCAACACCGCGAGCCGTCTCAATGTCGCCCCCGCGCATGAATAGCGCATCAAATTCCGTGAAAGGAGTTACCTCCAACACCTCCGGGTGCTTACGCGCCTGCTCGGCTGCTTCCTGCCAGGCGTGAAGCGGCACGGTGGAGTGCAGCGTGATATGGGGCACCATATTGAGTATGCGTTCGCGCATTTCTTTGTCGAAGCCATTCATCACTGATAGCACGAGGATTAACAGCCCGATAGCGAGCACTAGGCCCAACATTGATAGGCTAGAGAGAAACGTCGAGAGGTGCCCTCCACCTAGGGCAAAGGTGTAGCGCAAGGCGATACGAAGCCGTTCCCAGAGGCTCATGAAATAGGACTCAGTCGACCCTCAGCCAGCTGCAGCGTTCGATGCATTTGCCGCGCTATGGAGGGATCATGGGTGACGACAATGAACGCCGCACGCTCTTTGCCTAATTCATCGATCAGTGCCAGCACCTGACTGGCAGACTCGGGATCCAGGTTACCTGTGGGTTCATCCATTAAGACCACATCAGGGTTGGCTACCAAGGCGCGTGCAATGGCGACCCGCTGCCGCTCTCCACCCGACAATTGCCCGGGGCGATGATCCAACCGATGCGCCATGCCCACGCGTTCCAGCATTGCTGCAGCCCGCGAAAAGGCCGCCGAACGCCTTTCGCCATTGATCAGCAGCGGCATACCCACATTCTCGCGCGCATCAAATTCCGGCAATAAATGGTGGAACTGATAAACAAAGCCCAAACGTTCATTGCGCACTTGGCATAGTGTTTTCTCGTCTAGCGTCGACATATCCTGGCCAGCCATACGGACGCTGCCACGGGTGGGCTTATCCAATCCACCGAGTAGATTCAGTAGGGTTGACTTACCCGATCCGGATGCACCCACTATCGCTATTTTTTCGCCTGCAGCGAGGCTGAGTTCGACGTTTTCGAGAACACTGACGGCACGGCCGCCATCGTCATAGGTACGGCAGAGAGCATCGCATCCCAGTACTTCCTCACTCATAACGCAGTACCTCCGCCGGTGCCACCTGACTGGCGCGCCAGGCTGGGTACAAGGTCGCTAGGACGCTTAGTATTAGAGACGCAATGACTACAGCGAAGACATCCGGCCACTGTAGATCGGCGGGCAGTTCGCTAATGAAATACACTGTGGGATCGAAAAGTTTTGCACCAAAAATCGTTTCGATAAAGGACGTGACTCGCGCCGCATTAAGGCCCAGCACAATGCCCAGTGCGGCGCCGATAGTGATCCCCACCAAAGCCAGAAAAATACCGTGGGCCATAAAAATCAGCATGATGCCGCCGGCCCTCGCGCCCATGGTGCGAAGCACAGCGATATCTCTGCGCTTCTCCGCCACCGACATCACCAGCGTAGAGATAATATTGAATGCCGCCACTGCCACTACACTGAGCAGCAACAGACTCACCATCA
Organism: Pseudomonadota bacterium; assembly: GCA_039025905.1. Taxonomy (GTDB): domain Bacteria; phylum Pseudomonadota; class Gammaproteobacteria; order Pseudomonadales; family Halieaceae; genus JARRPM01. The sequence goes on from JBCCNJ010000027.1 coordinate 4,776, forward strand.
GCTTCTCCATTTTCACCGCAGCGAACAAGGAACCCTGAGAGGTGCTCCAGTCACTTACGGAGAAACCACCGTCGAGATCTTTTTCAATAGTTTGCATGATGCGGGGCGCGGCAAAGAGATCGGTAGTGCGAACCTGCAGCCCGTCCACGCTGCCCGATTGGCCCATCAGTTTTTGGCCACTGGCAAGCGAGACGAACGCCTGATAGCCGTCGGGCTGTGCACCCACCTCGAATAAACCGGTGATCAGCAGGCGCTTGCTGCGTGGAAAAACACCTAAAGGCGTAAACGTCAATCGCGGCACCGTGACTTCGACATAGTCTCCTACGGTCACATAGAGCAGTCTGGCCAGAGACGCACCCAGCACCACGTTAAAGTCTGCTTCATCGATGCTATCCAGCTTGCCGTATACCATGGCAGCGGGAATGTCAGAAACGCCGCGCTCCAAGTCAGGATCAATGGCCGTCAACACGGCGCCGCGCATATTGTTACCGCTAGCCAGTATCACCTTGTCCGAAATGAACGGTGACACGCCAAGCACACCAGGGGTAGTCTGCACTTGGTCGATGAGAGCTTCCCATTCCGCGATACCACTGCCGGGTCCTGAAATAAATCCGTGGGGAACGAGAGATAGGATGCGCCCCCTCAGTTCTCCACCGAACCCATTCATGACGGACAAGACTGTGATCAGGCTCGCCACTCCAAGAACCATGCCGAGCATGGACACCATGGCAATAATAGAGGTGAAACGGTTGCGCTTGCGGCTGAAGCTATAGCGCAGACCGATGAAAGAGGCGTATTGAAGAATGGAGCTGTTGCCCTTGGTCAACAGGTCAAACCGCGATCACTTGTCGGCGCGATAATACTGCTCCGGATTACTTTTGCCGACCTCGCCGTTGCGCGTTTCTTCATCGCAGCGCTTCGGATCGCCACCACAGATCTCGCAGGCGGTGTCGACACCCAGCGCGCCTATACCGCCGCAGGAGCCTTTGATGGGTTCCCGGCCATTCATCACGCCAACAGCCATCGCTGCCATCACCAAACAGATTACGCCAACCGATATCAAAAATAGTGTCATAGTTACTCTCTGGGCCTTTCTCGCCCTGCCTCTTTATTGAGCGGTATCCGCCAGGTACTGCCCAAACGCTGGGGAATGACTGTCTATAAATTCATTTCCCTCGCGCCGAATGAAATATACCGCCAATCCCCGCTCCTGCGCCACCGCCATCGCATCGAAAAATCCCAATACAATCAGGGCGGTTGACCAGGCGTCGGCCAGCATCGCGCTGGGATGCACCACAGTGACCGAAACCAGATCATGTGCGACAGGGTAACCTCTGCGAGGATCGATGCTGTGTGAATAACGCTGTCCGTCGACAACAAAAAAGTTTCGATAGTCGCCCGAGGTTGCCAGCCCCACATCGGTTAGACTGATTGCCTGCTCAATGGTTCTCGCCTGGCTATCCGGCCGCTCGATAGCAATCCGCCAGAGGTCGCCGCGCTGACTTAAACCCGCTAACCGCAACTCACCGCCTACTTCGACCAGGTAGCGGTTGATTCCCCGAGCGTCCAGCGACTGCGCAATGCGATCCACGGCATAGCCTTTGGCGATAGAAGAAAAATCTAGCTCAACTGGGCTGCGTTTCATGAGCCTGGGACCATCACCGTCCAGACGCAAATGGTCCTGACCCACGTACTCCAAGATGTCGGTCACCGTATCGTCGGAAGGAGGTTCACCCACTGGGCCTGCTGGCCCAAACCCCCATACATCCACCAGCGGCCCCACGGTCACATCGTAGGCCCCGCCACTTTGATAGCCGATCGCCATCGCTGCCGATAATACGGTGTAAAAATCAGCCGAAATAGGTACCCATTCATCGATGTTAGAGGCGTTAAAACGGGTGATTTCGGAGTCCTCACGATAGGTGGACATACTGTCATCCACCTCTTGCAGCACCTCGTCTATCACCGCCTGTATGCTGTTTGGGTCGACATCACTACTTACCGAGAGCAGCGTCACGTGCCAGACCGTGCCGAGTGCCTCTCCGGTTAGCTCAATCGCATACTGTGTGTCTCGACTGCAGGCAGTGAGACTGAGCAAACAGCACACCGCCATAAAAGAAAAAAGCCACCCTAGCGGGTGGCTTTTGCGGCTCGAATAGGATTTAACCACCAAAATCATCCAGCATGATGTTCTCCGGTTCAACGCCGAGATCGGTAAGCATCTTAATGACGGCCGCATTCATCATGGGCGGTCCACACATGTAGTATTCACAATCCTCAGGGGCTGGATGATCTTTCAAATACTGCTCGTAGAGCACGTTATGGATAAAACCGGTCAACCCATCCCAATCGTCTTCAGGTTGGGGATCAGACAAGGCTACGTGCCATTCGAAATTCTCATTTTCGGCAGCGAGTTGGTCATACTCATCCTGATAGAACATTTCGCGCAAAGAGCGAGCGCCGTACCAGAAAGACACCTTTCGGTTCGTGTGAATCCGTTTGAATTGATCAAACAGGTGCGAGCGCATGGGCGCCATGCCGGCACCACCGCCAATAAACACCATCTCCGCATCTGTCTCTTTGGCAAAGAACTCACCGAATGGTCCGTACACCGTGACCTTATCACCGGGTTTTAAGTTGAAGGCCCAAGATGACATTTGCCCACAGGGAATGTCCTTGCTGCCAGGGGGCGGCGTCGCAATACGGATATTAAATTTAACAACGCCGCGCTCCTCCGGATAATTGGCCATGGAGTAGGCGCGAATAACAGTCTCTTTGACCTCTGACTGCAGTTTGAAAAAGCCAAAGTGTTCCCAGTCGCCTCGATACTCCTCTTCCACGTCAAAGTCGGAGTAATTTACGAGGTGGGGTGGACACTCCAGCTGTACGTAACCGCCGGCGCGAAAATCAACGTTTTCGCCCTCAGGCAGCTTCAAGGTGAGTTCCTTAATAAATGTCGCGACATTGGGGTTGGAAACCACCTCGCATTCCCATTGTTTGACGCCAAACACCTCTTCGGGCACCTGGATTTTCATGTCCTGCTTGACTGCAGTCTGGCAGCTCAAACGCCATCCCTCTGCGGCATCTCGCTTAGTAAAGTGAGACTCCTCGGTGGGGAGCATGGAACCGCCGCCCTCCTCGATAATGCACTTACATTGGGCGCAGGTGCCGCCACCCCCACAGGCGGAGGGTAGAAAGAGATCCGCTTCGGACAGCGTCTGCAACAATTTTCCGCCGGCTGGGACCGTAATGGTTTTCTCGCCGTTGATCTCGATATTGACGTCGCCTGAGCTAACCAACCCTGAACGCGCAGTGAGAATGATCGCCACCAGAATCAGCACTATTACCGTGAACATCGTCACGCCGTATACAATCGTCATATCCATAACAGTTACATCCCAGTATCAGTTAACGCTAGATATCGATACCACCGAAAGACATAAAGCCCAGAGACATCAACCCCACCACAACAAAGGTGATGCCCAGGCCCTGTAAGCCATCGGGTACATCAGAGTATTTCAGTCGCTCGCGAATGCCGGCCAGTGCGACAATGGCTAAAGCCCAACCGACGCCAGCACCTGCACCGAACACCACGCTTTCAGCAAAGTTGTAATCTCGCTCTACCATGAATAGTGACGCACCAAGGATGGCGCAGTTCACCGTAATCAGCGGTAGAAACACACCCAGCGCGTTGTACAGAGCCGGCACGAATTTATCGAGGAACATTTCCAGAATCTGTACCAGGGCGGCGATCACACCAATATACGAAAGTAAGCCCAGGAAACTCAGATCCACGTTAGGCAAACCTGCCCACGACAGCGCGCCATCGGCCAGCAAATAGTTATAGATCAGGTTGTTGACAGGTACCGTGATGGTGAGGACCACAATCACCGCAATACCCAAACCCAATGCCGCCTGAATCTTTTTCGATATGGCCAGAAACGTGCACATACCCAAAAAGAAGGCCAGCGCCATGTTCTCGATAAAAATGGCGCGGATAAACAGGCTTAAGTAGTACTCCACTTACACGCCCTCCCTGGCGACCGTGTGCTTCGCCAGTTTGAAATCGGGCTCTTCAACTTGCTCTTTGTGAACGCTGCGCAATGCCCAGATAAAAAAACCAATCAAGAAGAAGGCGCTAGGCGGCAACAACAGAAGACCGTTGGGGTTGTACCAACCACCTTCCGTGACCAGTGGGAAAATCTCTATCCCCATCAGCTTTCCAGTACCAAAGAGTTCACGGACGACCGCGACCGCGATCAATACAACGCTGTATCCAAGGCCGTTTCCGACGCCATCGAGAAAGCTTGGCAGCGGTGGGTTTTTCATGGCGTAGGCTTCCGCTCTACCCATGACAATGCAGTTGGTGATGATCAAACCGACAAACACCGAGAGCTGCTTGCTGATTGCATAGGCGTAGGCTTTCAGGACCTGATCAACCACAATCACGAGTGAAGCAATAATCACCATCTGCACAATAATGCGAATGCTGCCGGGTATGTGGTTGCGAATGCAGGAGATAGAGAGGCTGGAGAAGGCGCATACTACGGTCAGTGCGACACACATCACCAGCGTGACCTGCAGCGAAGAGGTTACGGCCAGCGCTGAACAGATGCCTAGAATTTGTAGGGCTATCGGGTTATCCCTGAAGATTGGACCAAAGAGCGTATCTTTTATCGAGTAATCCATTGTCAGGCGTCCCCCGCTTCAAGATTATTTAAGAAAGGTTCGAATCCATTTTCACCCAGCCAAAACTGCACCAGATTTGTTACGCCGCGCGCTGTCAGCGTTGCACCAGCAAGGCCATCGACTTGCCAGGGAGCATCGGGGCTGGTGGGATCGACCGCACCTTTCACCAAGCCGATCGACACCTGGCCATCGCGGTACACCTGCTTGCCTGGCCAGTGGGCCTTCCAGCGCGGGTTGTCCACCTCACCACCTAGCCCCGGTGTCTCGCCGTGTTCAGAAAATCCAAGCCCTGCAATCGTATTGGCATCGCGCTCAAGTGCTATGTAGCCATACAGAGTCGACCAGAGGCCGTAGCCGTGTATGGGCAGAATGATTTTATCAAGCTGCCCCTCCGGGTTGTTCACAACATACACCAGAGAAAGATGTTCACGCCGCGAGATCTTCGCGATATCTTCCTCAGCGGATAGCGAGTCGGACTGCGAAGGGTCTTTTGCTGCCCTACGCTGGTCATAGTCAGCCGGATCCATATCGGTGACGAATTTCCCGGTGCGCAAATCCACCAATCGAGTGGACACTTTTGAGAACTGCTCTTCTACGCTTTTGCCCTCTTCGAGCATACCTGCCGCCGCCAAAATACTACGCTTGCGATCAAGAGCCTGATTCACTTCCTGCACAGGTTTCAGCAATACCGCCGCGGTCGAGACAAAAATCGCACACACAATGCTGAGCGCGAAGGCGACGAAAAGGGTCTTTCCTGTGCTGTCGTTACTAGACACGGGCGAGCCTCCGTTTGATATTGGACTGCACCACGAAGTGATCGATGAGCGGGGCGAATATGTTGGCAAACAGAATCGCCAGCATAATGCCCTCGGGAAATGCCGGGTTGACCACTCTAATCAACACCGTCATGACACCAATAAGAATACCAAAATACCACTTGCCCGTATTCGTCATGGATGACGACACGGGGTCGGTCGCCATAAACACCATACCAAATGCAAAACCGCCCGTGACCAAATGCCAGTACCAGGGCATCGCAAAAGCCGGATTGCTATCAGAGCCGATAAGATTGAATAGTGTGCTCAACACAATCATACCAACCATGACACCCGCCATAATGCGCCAGGACGCGATGCGCGTCAGCAATAGCACGGCTCCACCGATAAATATGGCGAACGTGGAAGTTTCCCCTATCGAACCCGGCACGGAGCCGAAAAAGGCCTGCCACCAGCCCCATTGATCTCGCAGCGCATCCATTCCCTGCGAAGCGACGACGGACAAGGCTGTCGCCCCGGTATACCCATCTACCGCTGTCCACACAGCATCACCCGACATTTGCGCGGGATAGGCAAAGTACAAGAATGCCCTGCCCGTCAGGGCAGGGTTAAGGAAGTTCTTGCCCGTGCCGCCAAATACTTCTTTACCGACAACCACACCGAAGCTGATACCTAAGGCAACCTGCCACAATGGAATATCGGGTGGACAGGTCAGCGCAAACAACACAGAGGTCACGAAGAAGCCTTCGTTAACCTCATGACCGCGTCGCACGGCAAAAAGAATTTCCCAGGCGATGCCCACAAGAAAGGTGGTTACATAAATTGGGATAAAGAATACAGCGCCATACCAAAAACAATCCCACAGACTGCTCGCATCATAGGCACCGAAAAGACTGATCAGAAACCCTCGCCAACCCTCAACTTCCTGCCCTACGGGCATGACGCTATTGGCCTGGAACCCCAAGTTGTACATGCCGTAAAACATGGCCGGAAACGTGGCCAGCCAGACCGTGATCATAATCCGCTTCAGGTCTACCCCGTCACGCACGTGAGCGGTCGAATGGGTCACCGAATTCGGTGCATATAAAAAGGTGTCAAAAACCTCGTAAATTGCGTAGAACTTTTGAAACCTACCGCCCTCCTGAAAGTGCGGCTCGATATTGTCCAACATGCTGCGCAAACCCACAGCCTACCCCTCCTTTTCGATTCGAGTCAGGTTATCCCTCAGAATAGGGCCATACTCATATTTGCCCGGGCACACATAGCTGCATAACGCCAGGTCTTCTTCCTCCAATTCCAGGCAGCCTAGAGCCTGCGCCGTTTCAGTATCGCCTACTATCAAAGCACGCAATAAATGTGTGGGTAATATATCCAACGGCATAATGGTTTCGTAGCTACCAACAGGCACCATGGCTCGTTCACTGCCATTGGTATTGGTGGTCATCGCCAGCGGTTTGGTGCCAAAAAAACTGGTGAAGTAGATCCCAAGGTTGGAGTGCTTCTTGAAGCCCGGATTTAACCAACCCATAAACTCGCGGCTGCGACCCTCTAGCAACACCGACACCTGATTGTGGTAGCGTCCCAAATAAGAGGTCGCTCCCGAGACCATCCGACCACCCAAAACCGACCCGCTCACAATACGATTGTCACCACTTTTGAGCTCACCGGCGCACAGTGCCTGCAGGTCGACCCCTAAGCGGGTACGAAGCACGCGCGGGCGCTCCACCTGGGGCCCGGCTAGTGAGATAACTCGATCAGTGTAGAGTTCGCCATCGAGGAACAGCCGCCCCATCGCGATCACGTCCTGATATCCGATCGTCCAAACGCTTTTCGCAAGCGAAGCGCCGCCTAGAAAGTGGATATGGGTGCCGGCAAGACCCGCTGGGTGCGGCCCAGAAAATTCTTCGGATTCAATGCTGGATGACCCACCCTTAGGCACTGTTGTACCAGCGGCTCCGCACAAGTACACCTTACCGGTGGTGAGCTTCGCAAGCAGGTCCTGTCCCACCGTGAAAGCCTCGGACTGTTCTGCGATAACCAGGCTGGGGTCCGGCGCCAGCGGATGACTGTCCATAGCAGCGATATAAATATCAGCCGCCTCCGCCTCTGGAGCGGGAACCTTGCTGTAGGGTCGGGTTCGAAAGGCCGTCCATTGACCACTAGCAATCAGTTGATTGCGCACCGTTTCGGCATCCAGTGCGGCGATATCGGCGGCAGCGACCGGCGTAAACTGCTCAGCTGCATCCTCGTCGATATCAATCACCACGGACTGTAATACGCGTTTTGCGCCACGATTAATAGCGGCAACAACGCCGCCGGCCGGCGCAGTGTAGCGCACACCCGGCGTCTTTTTGTCTGTGAACAAAAGCTGACCGCGCTTAACGCGATCACCTTCTTTGACTTCCATCGTAGGCTTCATTCCGACATAGTCGTAACCGACTATGGCGACAGCGCGGGCGGGAGCGGCATCAGCTATGACCTGCTCTGGGGCCCCCTGAATAGGGATATTCAAGCCGCGTTTAATCTTGATCATTCGATCCGCCTACACAAAATATCGTTCTGGTGAGTGCGATGGCGCACATCAAGGGACGAGTGCCCCGAGAGTTCACACAGCGTTGGCAGGGGCTCTACCTCGGCCGCGCGCATTATAGCGGAATGGAGCCCCAAAACGCCACAGAGTCGGCGCTGGGATAGAGATACGAAGCCACCTTTGGCAGCGGGCGTCATAAAGCCCTAGTCAGCGCTATTCTGTTCGCTCTTCCCAGACGCTCGCAACAGTTGTGCAGTCTCCCGGTAAACCGTCCCAGAAACTCCGTACTACGCCTCTACCGGATACCTGGCGTAGTGAATCCCCGCCATCTGTTCCAGGATACGATGCACCTGGCAGCTATAACCGAACTCGTTGTCGTACCACACGTATAAGACAGCTTGCTTGCCGTTCACAATGGTCGCCTGTGCATCGAAAATACAGGCGTGGCGAGACCCCACAAAGTCAGTCGATACCACTTCTGGCGACGATGAGTAGTCAATCTGCTTGCGCAGGCTTGAATGCAGCGCCTGGTGGCGCATGAACTCGTTGACCTCGTCCGCGGTGGATTCTCGCTCCAAAGTGAGATTGAGAATCGCCATGGAGACGTTTGGGGTGGGCACTCGAATCGCATTGCCGGTGAGTTTACCGACAAATTGCGGCAGCACTTTACCCACGGCACTGGCCGCTCCGGTCTCGGTCAGCACCATATTTAATGGTGCGCTCCGCCCTCGCCGCGAGGCCTTGTGATAGTTATCGATGAGGTTCTGATCATTGGTGTAGGCATGAACGGTCTCAACGTGACCCACACTGATGCCAAACTCATCGTCCATCGCTTTCAACGGCGGTGCTATCGCATTCGTCGTACACGAGGCTGCCGAGATAATTGAATCCGAATGATCTATATGGTCGTTGTTAATACCCGCCACGATATTCTTGAGGCTGCCCTTACCGGGGGCTGTCAAAATTACCTTGCTAGCACCGGGGCATTTCAGGTGTTGCGACAGGCCCTCCTCATCGCGCCAGGCGCCCGTGTTATCGATAATGATCGCATTGGTGATGCCGTGTGCGGTGTAATCGACATTATCGGGGCGATCGGCGTAAATCACTTTCACTTCATTACCGTTGGCGATAAACGACTGGCGTTCCTCGTCGACGCGAATGGTGCCGTCAAATGCGCCGTGTACGGAATCTCGCCGCAACAGGCTGGCGCGCTTAACCAAGTCGTTGGGGGCTTTCCCCTTTCGAACCACAATCGCACGCAGCCGCAACCCGTCACCGCCATCCGTCTTTTCAATCAAGAGTCTGGCCATCAAGCGGCCAATTCGACCAAAACCGTAGAGAACCACATCTTGGGGTTGCTCCAGGGGCGGGGTCTTGTTGCCTATCAGGCCTTCAATTTCGCGCTCAATAAATGACTCCAGGCTCAGACCCTGGGATATCCCGTGCTCCTGAAAGCGGACCGCGAGTCTGCCGACATCGATATGCGCCGGGCCCAAGTCCAGATTAGAGAGATGCGTAAACACCGGATAGGTCTCAAATTCAGACAGCTCATTTCCCTCAACCTGTCGGACATATCGGTGATCTTTCATAATTTGTAGGACCGAGCGATTCACGAGTGTTCGGCCGTAGATGTAGCATTTAACGTTCTTTTCCCGTGACAAGCGCCCGACAATGGGAATCATGCCTTCGGCTAGTGCCTCGCGCTCTTTCCAGTTTTTGAAATAGTCATCGGGGCGGGGACGCTGGCGTTCTTCTGACACGTTTCACTACCTTTTTTATGCCCTCAGGCGTTGGGTCGCGTATTATCGTCTCAGCCCTCGGGCCGCGCAAGCCGCGATTACCGGTATCCCTCACCCTATCTCGGTTCTGTGCTGGAGCTCACACAGCCCTTGGCGCTACAATAGCGCCGCCTTTGATATCACAGCACACCCAGCGGATCCGCATTCATCTCACCATGTTCGCAACACTTGTCGAAAACACACCCTGGCCAGACCAGCCGGGCTCGCGCACCGCCATGGGGCCCTTCGCCGGCAGCGCTGATGCACGCTGTATCGCGGAGCTCGCGAGTGAGGATCGATTTCTAGTCGTGATTACCGCCGATAGTGCGTCGGCCCTAACTTTGGAAAGGGAACTGCCTTTCTACCTGTCCAAGAACATTGAGCTCCTGTCTTTCCCAGATTGGGAGACACTGCCCTACGATAACTTTTCCGCCCACCAGGACATCATCTCTGAACGCCTTAGCACTCTACACAAACTGAGACGCGCGTCCTCGGGCATACTGTTGGTACCCATACCCACCCTAATGCACCGACTGCCACCCACTGACTACATCGCGGCGTCCAGCCTGGTGCTCGAAGCGGGCCAGGCGCTGGATATCGATCGCTTTCGTCAGGATCTTGCGCGCAATGGCTACCAGCACGTAGAAACCGTTTTCGAGCATGGCGAGTTCGCCTTGCGGGGGTCGCTGTTCGATATTTTCCCCATGGGTAGCGACTTTCCCTATCGCATCGATCTGCTCGACGACGAGGTGGATAGTCTTCGCACCTTTGATCCGGAATCGCAGCGCACGGTTGACAAAGTTGAGCGCATCAATCTGCTACCCGGCAGAGAATATCCCATGGATAAAGCGTCCATTAGTCGCTTTCAAATGCGCTGGTACGATGCCTTCGATGTTGATCCAGATCAGTGCCACACCTATTTGGAGGTCAGCGCAGGTCGCAGCCCGGGTGGCTGTGAATACTATTTACCGTTGTTCTTTGAGCAGACTGCGACGCTGTTTGCTTACCTACCCGATGATGCGGCCATCATTGCGACCGGTGATCACTATCACAGCGCACAACAGTTCTGGAACGAGGTTGGCACACGCTATCAGGAATATGGCATCGACCCAAGACGACCCCTGCTGCCCCCGACACAGTGCTTTACGCCGGTGGAGGAGCTCTATCAGATCCTGGGTACGTTCGCACTGCTGGAACTGCGCCAAAATCCCGACGCACCGGTCCATCAGAGGACGCGGGCAAAGCCACCGCCACAGCTGGTGAGCGAGGCGCGTCACGCTAATCCCACCGACGCCCTGGTGCAATTTTTGGATGAGCACAACGCTCCGGTATTGTTGTGTGCAGAAACCGCCGGCAGACGCGAAATTCTCCTGGAATCACTGGAGGCGCATCAACTTTCGCCTGTGAAAGTAAATGATTGGCGCGACTTCATCGAGTCGGGTGTGGAGTTTGCCATCGCGACAGCACCATTGGACCGCGGCCTATATCTTGGCCCGGATGAGCCCACCCTGGTGTGCGAGGCGCAGCTGTTTGGCCATCGTATTGCCCAGCGTCGCAGGCGCAAAAAAGCCCAGGACGAGCAGGCTATTGCCAACGTATTTCGCGATATCAATGAATTGCGTGAAGGCGTGCCCGTCGTGCATTTGGAACACGGTGTAGGGCGCTACATTGGCCTTCAGACTCTGCGGGTGGATGAACAGCAGGCAGAATTTCTGACGCTGGAATACGCCGAGGGCTCGCGGCTGTATGTGCCAGTCGCCTCTCTACATCTGGTCAGCCGCTATGCCGGTGCCGACACAGACAATGCTCCGCTACACCGACTGGGATCAGATCAGTGGGACAAAGCCCGGCGCAAGGCCAGTGAAAAGGCGAGCGATGTTGCGGCTCAGCTGCTTGAGGTCTACGCGCGTAGAGAAACTCGAGAGGGTTTCGCCTTCAGCACACATCGGCAGGAGTACGACCAGTTTGCTGCGGCCTTCCCCTTTGAGGAAACACCGGATCAGGAAACGACCATCGCTGCGGTGATCGCCGATATGGAGAGCGCCAGAGTCATGGACCGGCTGGTGTGCGGCGACGTCGGCTTCGGCAAGACAGAGGTGGCCATGCGAGCTGCATTCCTTGCCACGCGCAACGTTAAGCAAGTGGCGGTTCTGGTTCCAACCACCCTGCTTGCGCAACAACACTACAATTCCTTTGCGGATCGCTTCGCAGATTGGGGAGTAACGGTCGCCGTCGTCTCGCGGTTTCGATCAAATAAAGAAGTCACTGAGATCAGTGAGCGCCTAGACGCAGGTAAGATCGATATTTTGATCGGCACCCACAAGCTTCTGCAAAGCGATTTTCATTTCAATGATCTCGGCCTACTTATTATCGACGAGGAACATCGCTTCGGCGTCAAGCAAAAAGAGGCCATCAAGGCGTTGCGCTCGGAAGTGGATGTGCTAACACTGACGGCAACGCCTATTCCACGCACCCTCAATATGGCAATTGGGGGTATGCGCGACCTATCCATTATTGCGACTCCACCGGCCAAGCGGCTGTCTATCAAGACCTTCGTACGAGAGCACAATATCGCGCTCATCAAGGAGGCCGTCTTGCGCGAAACCTTGCGCGGAGGCCAGGTGTACTATCTGCATAACGAGGTGAAAACCATCGAAGAGAGCGCGCGCAAACTGCGCGAGCTGCTGCCCGACCTCAGCATCGCCGTCGCTCACGGCCAAATGCGTGAGACAGAACTTGAGCAGGTGATGACCGCATTTTACCGCCAACAACATCATATATTGCTGTGTACCACTATTATCGAAACCGGCATCGACATTCCCAACGCCAATACGATTATCATCGAGCGGGCAGACAAATTTGGACTCGCTCAGCTACATCAGCTACGTGGCCGTGTCGGACGTTCCCACCACCAGGCCTATGCCTATTTGATGTGCCCGCCGCGGTCCGCCGTTACCGCCGATGCGGCCAAGCGGCTGGAGGCCATTGAGGCAGCGGGCGATCTGGGTGCCGGCTACCTCCTTGCGACGCATGATCTGGAAATTCGAGGTGCCGGCGAGCTGCTTGGGGATGAGCAGAGTGGTCAAATTCACAGCGTCGGCTTTGGGCTCTATATGGAAATGTTAGAGCGCGCGGTGGCGGCCCTGCGTAGCGGCGAAATTCCTGATATCGATGCGCCGCTGGATCAGGGCTCCGAAATCAAACTGCATACCGCTGCCCTCATACCAGAGGACTACCTGCCAGATATCAATGGGCGCCTCATTCTCTATAAACGTATCGCCGCTGCGACCAGCGATGAAGCACTGCGAGAGCTGCAGGTGGAAATGATAGATCGTTTTGGGCTGCTGCCCTATCAGATTAAAAACCTGTTTGATGTCTCGGCACTGCGATTACGGGCTCAAGATCTTGGGATACGTGCGATTGAAGCCGGTCCGCAAGGTGGTAGTATCGATTTTCAAACCAATACCCGGGTCAATCCGCTCAGTTTAGTCAAGCTAGTGCAGTCAGATCCGCGTGCTTACAAGTTGGCTGGAGCGACGCGCTTACGCTTTCAGCGCGAGCTAGCCGATCACGCTGAACGCTATCAATATATCTTAAAGCTATTGGAATCCTTCGCCACCGACGCTACGGAACACGCTGCATAATGCCTAATCCAATCAAAAACCTGACCGTTTCTGTGCTTATCACTGCCAGCCTCACAGGAGGTTCAAGTCATGCATCCGAAGAAGAGCGCTGGTTTCGCGTTGAGCTGCTCGTGTTTGCCAACAACACCACACCTAGCCCAGGCGCAGCGCTCACACCCGAACAGTGGGACGCGACCCCAGATTTAAGTTACCCCACTGCGGCGCGTTTTTTGATCGACCCCCAGCGGGTAGCAAGCAATGTAAGTGAGTTCGAGGGCGATAGTGTGCTCGATGAGTATGGTAGACAGATTATTACGCCGCAATCAGATGAAGAGGTTGCGGCAGACCTGGATTCGCCGCCGATCGACGCCGCTGCTGAACCCCCTGTCTTAGAGGCGCCAGAGGAAGCCGTTGCGGATCTTACACCTGCACCTGTTAGGCCCACTCCCGTGTATCAGGGAGAAATCCCAGAAGGCGCTATTTTACCTGATGCCACCTCGCCGCTGCCGACCGAGCTGCGTCTGCCAGAACCTTTTGTCCTGTTGCCCGCGGACTATTTAGAGTTCGGTGAACGCGCCAATCGAATGCGCAACGGCGGTGAATATACCGTATTGTTCCACCAGAGCTGGGTACAGCCTGTTACCGGTTCTTCCACCAGCCTCCCCATCGTGCTCGACCACTCTGGAGACGAGCTATTCTGGCCTCCTTTACAAGGCACTATCGATATCCATTTGGCGCGGTATCTAGAGATGACAACTCATCTGTGGTTAAACACCTCGGGTGACTATTTTCCGGGAGCCTGGCAGATGCCGGCACCGCCCTTGGGCCCACCCTCTTTGATCGTCGAAGAGGAATTGATCGACATCGCCGGCGTTGTCAGCGAACTGCCCGATGACTCACTACCCAGCGAAGAGTATGCGGCAGACCCACTTGAGATCGGCGGCAGCAGCGAAGCACTCGACGCGATTGATCTGGACCTCAACAGCGCAGAGACAGTGGATGGCCCGGACGCTATGGACAGTGTGATAGACCCGAATAATCCGACTAGCTCGACTGAGGATGAAACGGGACCGGTGTACCCTTACCGCCATGCCGTACTGCTTGAGCAAACCCGACGCATGCGCAGCAATGAAGTCCACTATATTGATCATCCTGTGCTAGGCGTTGTCGTGAAGTTTACGCCACTGGACCCCGAGGAACTCGACACCATAGCCGAGAGCCAACCACCCTTGGATATGGTCGGTCAGCTCGAATAACGCTGCTCTAGCAGGGCAGCCAGCAGGGCCGCAACGGCACCGGCCTCTGTGCGGACGATCTCGTGTATGGTCTCCAGCGAAATAGGTACATCGCCAAGGCCGGCTGCCATATTCACCACCATACAGATGGACGCGTAGCTAATGCCGATTTCGCGCGCCAATGACGCCTCCGGCATACCCGTCATGCCGACCAGGTCACAGCCATCGGCGGCCATACGCTGGATTTCTGCCGCGGTCTCAAGCCGAGGCCCCTGAGTGACACCGTATACTGCTGTCGCCTGGCAATCTGCACCGATCGCCGCAGCCACGGATACCAATGCCATCCGCAGGTCGCGGTCATAGGGCTCGGTGAAGTCCACGTGCCGCAGTGGACCGTCCTCGCCCTCGTCGAAGGTGTGTGCGCGGCCCCAGGTATAGTCGATAATCTGATCGGGTATCACCAGCCGCCCCGGTTGCATTTCCTTACCGATACCACCCACGGCATTTACCGAAACGATTTCACTCACCCCCAGCGACTGTAGCGCCCAAACATTGGCGCGGTAATTCACTTTGTGCGGTGGAATGCGGCCTTCCTGACCGTGGCGCTGCAAAAAATAAATGCAGCAATCGTTGAATGTACCCTGGGCAATAGCTGCGGAAGGTTTGCCGTAGGGCGTATCAACCTGGTGCTGAGTTTGCAGCTCTAGCCCGTGCAGCGTCGCGATACCAGTCCCACTTATTACACCCAGCTGTTTCATTAACACGACTCCGTAGCGCTCAGATCCTGTTGCCCGTGAACGGCCTGTTAGACATTTTATTTATGTGAATAAGCGTGAGTCAAAGGCGAATGGATATAACAAACCGAGCAAGAAGTGAGATGAGATCGCTATAAGTTATGCAAGCTTTTGATCTTGCGCAAAAACATTTACGGGCTGTTGAGCGGTAATTTAAAAGGCAAATCGTTATATCAAATCCACATAATGGACAGCCAAGTCCAGCGTGTTATGTTGATTGCGAAAATCATAAAACGAGGCGGTGACAATGAAAATGCGGCACCCCATCGTGGGGAATTGGTACAAGGACGTACAGACTAACGCGCTGTTCGAAGTGGTCGATTGGGATCCTGTGATCGAGAGTATCGAGCTTCAGTATCTGGATGGAGAGGTCGCAGCATTTGACCTGGAGGCCTGGCACGAAATGAACCCTCAACACGCTGAGGCACCTGAAGATTGGCGATCTCCCTTCGAGTTGGACGACGAGGACTTGCTCGATCCCGACCTCCCCTTTCAACCCGAGGACTGGAATAGCCCAATCAACTCCATCGAGCCCGAAACAATGTACGGGGTGGAAGAGTACTAACACAATTTGGCAGCAGTGGGTCGCTTGTAAGAGTGTCGTAATACTGTATATAATCACAGCACCTGTATAAATAACCACGGTGCAACTGATGGAAAAGCTGACCGCGAGACAGCAGCAAGTGCTGGACTTGGTACGCAAGCATATCGACGACACTGGCTACCCTCCTACGCGCGCTGACATCGCAAGAGAGCTGGGCTTTAAGTCTGCGAACGCCGCTGAAGAGCATCTCAAAGCACTGGCGCGCAAAGGCGCGATCGAGATGATTGCGGGTGCCTCACGAGGCATTCGTCTGCCGGAAACTGCCGGCATTCCTATTGTAGGGCGCGTCGCGGCTGGTGACCCGATTCTGGCGGAGCAGAACATCGAAGACTACTGCGATTTACCGCCCACTTTTTTTAAGCCTGCCGCAGATTATTTTCTCATCGTCAAAGGCGATAGCATGATCGACGTGGGTATTTTTGATGGCGATCTGCTGGCCGTACATCGAGTGCCAGTGGCGAACAATGGCGATATCGTTGTTGCACGCATCGACGAAGATGTCACGGTTAAACGACTACGCAAACGCAGCACGCACAAGCATATCCTGGAACTGTTGCCTGAGAATCCTGATTACGAGCCGATTAAGGTGGACTTGAGAAAGCAGGCGTTTGCGATCGAAGGGATAAGTGTCGGGGTGCTGCGGCGCACCTAAGCAAGAGATCGCTCTCGGCCGCAAAAAAACGTCGCCTTTCTGGCGTTAAGTATGAAACTGCTGTGCGATCTAGAGAGCGTCAGCCCTCAGCGCTTACGCGCTGATCGCTGTTGTCAGTTAATGCAACATGCGCGAGGCAGGTTCGTCCTCGGCCGTTTCCTGTTCGCCCTGCTCCGCGATGGCAGCAGCTGCCTGAATGCCAGCCTGGATCATCGCTTTTGCGACCTCCAGTCCATTATCCATCAAGTAAATACGCGACTCATCGGAAAACCGAATTGTGACAAGTGGTTCGGAGTCATCGTCTGCCCTTTGCAAGACGATCTCTCCATCTCCCAAATCAACTATCTCTAACAGAGATGCGGACATTCATGTGACCTCTGGTTGAATGTCCCTTAATTCTAACAGGCGCATAGCCCCGCGACCACCTCGACCCTGGATAGGCCCCAATGGCAGGCTAAGCTTGGGTGTATAGTCGGCTAGTGTGTCTATAGCTGTGTGGGCTCAGTATTCATCCAAGGAATCTCCCATGCGGTTCATTAGTCCCTCAAGCTCGCTTAACCACTGCTCGACCTGTGCTATCGCGGGACTATCATTCACGCTCACAGCCAGACTACCCGGGCTTCGCACAGCAGTAGATTGCACCTCGGTCTCCGAGAGCATGGACTGCAGCCAACCGCTGCCCTCCAACTGTCGAAACTCATTGATTTCGGGCGGAAACAGTCGCCCCTGTGGCATGGCTTGTAGATCGTCACAACGGCGCGGCAGCATTCCGTCTGCAGGGGGCTCCGCATTACAGGTGGCCAATAGAAACCAGCCATAAGCTGCCAGCAAGTGGCTGCGAATCGGCTCAAGAAAGGCCTGCGTCAAGGTGAGGCTAGCAATACGCTCTCTTTTAAGCTCTTCCCGCCAGGCCTGCGTCACGATTTTTGCCAGATACAGCGAGTGGTTGGCCCTGGCACGTTGACTACTCAAGACTGGGCTGACACCTTACGACCAGTCCGTGCTTTCGTTGGGGCTTTGGTTTTCGCTTTCGCCCTGGTTTTCGCTTTTGCTTTCGAGCGGGTCTTAGCCTTTGCTTTGGCTTTCGCACCGCCAGAGTCTTCCACAACCCATTTGCCACCGCGATAAAACGCTTTCCAACCGGTAGCCTTGCCATCAACCTCAGTCATCACATATTGTTCTTTGGCTTTGCGACTGAATCTGACCTGTGCGCGATTGTTGTCAGAATCCTTCACTGGCGCACTAAAAATAAACGCGTATTTCGGATCAATCTCGGCCTGATGCGGTAGCAATTCATCAACATACGGCGCTCGAGTCTCCCGGTTTTTCGGAAACTGACTAGCGGCCAGGAACATGCCCGCGGCACCATCGCGCAAGATATAGTGATCCTCTACTTTTTGGCACTGCAGTTCCGGCATCGGCACCGGATCCATCTTCGGGGGTGCTGGCTCACCATTGCGCAATAGCTTTCGCGTGTTCTTGCAAGCCTCGTTGGTACAGCCAAAGTACTTGCCGAAACGACCGGTCTTCAACTGCATCTCGGCATCACATTTGTCGCATTCAATGACAGGCCCGTCATAGCCTTTGATCTTAAACTTACCCTCTTCAACCTCGAATCCTGGGCAATCCGGATTGTTGCCACAGACATGCAGCTTGCGCGTTTCGTCGATCAAATAGCTGTCCATCGCAGTATTGCACAGCTTACAGCGGTGCCTGCTACGTAACTGCCGCGACTCCGCTTCATCATCGGCATCTTCACGAATGGCTTCATCGCCCGGCATGAGATTGATCGTGTGCTTGCAGCGCTCCTTGGGGGCCAAGGCATAGCCCGAGCATCCGAGGAACACACCCGTACTCGCCGTCCTGATATTCATGTAGCGCCCACACTTCTCGCACTCGATATCCGTCAAGGTGGGCTCATTCGGCTGCATCCCGTCCGGCTCAGACTCGTTCGCCTTCTCTAACAGCCCGGAGAACTCTTTGTAAAAACGGTCTAGTAAGTCACGCCAATCCAGTTTGCCCTGGGCAACATCATCCAAGCGCTCCTCCATCGAGGCCGTAAACCCATAATCAAGCAGATCAGTGAAACTCTTTTGTAGCCGGTCAGTGACGATCTCGCCCATCTTTTCTGCGTAGAAACGCTTATTCTCGAGCCTGACGTAACCCCGATCCTGGATGGTGGAAATAATGGAGGCATAGGTTGACGGCCGCCCGATGCCACGCTTCTCCAGCTCCCGCACCAGGCTAGCCTCACCGTAGCGCGGCGGGGGTTTCGTAAAGTGTTGTGCAGGTTCGAGTTTGTCCAGGGTCAGCGAGTCGCCTTCACGCAAATCAGGCAACACGGCGTCGTCACCTTTACGCCCCATTGGTGTCTGCACGCGCGTATAACCATCAAACTTGACGATTCGGCCTTTGGCGTTCATTTCGTATTCGCCAGCCGCGACCGTGACCGTGGTAGATAGGTACTGGGCGTCGGGCATCTGACAGGCGACAAACTGCCTCCATATGAGCTCGTACAGGCGCTCTGCATCGCGCTCCATGCCTTTCAGCGCACCTTGCAAAACATACACGTCGGATGGACGAATGGCCTCATGGGCTTCTTGCGCGCCATCTTTCGATGAGTAGATGCGCGCCTGCTCGGGCAGATACTGTTTCGGAAAGTGCTGACCGATGTAATCACGACAGGCCGCTACTGCCTCCGCACTGAGGTTAGTAGAGTCCGTTCGCATGTAGGTGATATAGCCAGCCTCATACAGCCGCTGCGCCATTGTCATCGTTTTTTTGACACTGAACCCGAGGCGCGTGCTGGCCGATTGCTGCAAAGTAGACGTGATGAACGGCGCCGAGGGGCGCGATCGAGTCGGCTTATCCTCCCGCTTGCTAACCGCATACGGCAGCTTCTGAAGTTCATCCGTGGCCGCCGTGGCAGCTTTCTCATTGTTGGGACTAAAGTCTTCACCGCGGTGTTTGCGCACCTGGAATCGAACCTTATCGCCCTGCTTACTGATGAGGTCAGCATGTATTTCCCAATACTCCTCGGGAATAAACGCATGGATTTCACGCTCTCGTTCCACTAGCAGGCGCACGGCAACAGACTGCACTCGCCCAGCGGAGAGCCCACGAGCCAGTTTGGCCCACAACAAAGGGGAGACCATATAACCCACGACGCGATCTAGGAAGCGTCTGGCCTGCTGCGCGTTGACCCGATTTTGATCTAGATCCGAAGGTTCTTCGAAAGCCGCGGTGATCGCTTTCTTGGTAATTTCATTAAAAACCACGCGCTGATAGCGGCCATCGTCGCCGCCGATCGCCTCGCGCAGGTGCCAGGCAATGGCCTCACCTTCGCGGTCAAGGTCAGTCGCCAGATAAATGGCGTCTGCATTCTCGGCTAGCTTCTGCAGTTCGCCCACAACCTTCTCTTTGCCCGGCAGAATCTGATAGTTCGCTTTCCAGCCTTTCTCCGGGTCGATGCCCATGCGCCGGATCAATTGCTCCTTAGCCTTCTTTTTCTTGTACTGCGCTTTTTTTGCGGGCGACATTTTGCGGGTCTTGGCCGCCTGGGCTGCTCGCTCTTTTGGGTCAGTGCTAGACGTGCCGCTGCCAGCCGTGGGCAAATCGCGGATGTGGCCAACGCTGGACTTCACCACGTAACCCGAGCCCAGGTACTTGTTAATCGTCTTGGCCTTTGCTGGAGACTCAACGATGACTAGTGATTTGCCCATAGCGTCCTGTGTTATTTGGCCTTCTGGCCGTGGCCGTCTACCTCGGCCAGCGAAAAGTTGGCATATATAAGATGCCTTCCCGTCGCGGTCAAGTGAATTCAAATCTTATTGAGCGCTGCTAATGGCGGCCGATGACCTCATTTGGACCCCCAAAAGGGGGTCTAAAATCACGGCAAATTCGAGGCGAGATTCGCCGCCCATGCCTTCAATGCATCGACTATCAGCTCCACCTCATCGATGCCACCCTCCTCCTGCCAGTAGACGCCACAACTGGCCTCATCGATACTGGCCGCGGCGATTTGATTGGGTAAAACACGAAACGCTAGGGGCGCTTCAAGGCGGTGATTCAGGCCCTTCCATTCGTCGCTTCTATGCAGCCAGGCGTGGGTAGGCCGTTCTTGTCCACGTGTTGGAGGCAGACGCTTTCCGTAATATAGGGTACGCGCCTGATCGCTTTGCGCATCACCGGGTGCTCGTCGAAACTCGACAAACAAGCCGTTTATTGCTGCATGCTCTCGCATCCGCGCTACCGCGCGCTGGCGCTTGCTGGGAATAAAGTGCGTCAGCGGTGCCAAAGCGATAGCGATTACCAAAAAAATCCAGAGGTAGGTCAATTGCGAGAGTCCCGTTAATCATCAACGTCAACGCTAACGGCAGGGTGATAACTACAGCGTTGCCTGGTGGACATTCTATGCTATAAAAGATGCCTGGATAACGCGTTAGACGAGGAGCTCTGCAATGTCGGACTATGAAAAGATTCTTGCCGCGGTCGATCTCAGCGAAGATTCCGACTTAATCGTTAAGCGGGCGCGCAGTGTGGCGAGTAACGCAAGTGCCCAGCTTCATATTATTCATGTGATCGAGCCTTTGAGTTTTGCTTACGGTGGCGATATTCCTATGGATTTTTCGGGAATCCAGGACGAGATCTATCAACAGGCGAGCCAACAGCTAAAGCGCTTTGCTGAAGGTAGCGAGATTGACAACGAACACCGCCACATCGTCATGGGGAGGCCCGAAGTAGAAATCCACGCCAAGGCAGAGGAACTGGATGTCGATCTCATCGTCGTCGGAAGCCATGGCCGACACGGCCTAGCCCTGCTGATGGGCTCCACCGCCAACAGCGTGCTACACGGTGCGAAGCATGATGTGCTCGCGGTGCGAGTCAGCGGATAGCGCAAACCGGGTAGGATTAGGCGTTATGGGATTACCCTGCGCGCACCTGGATGCCAACCGCCTACGTCGGGATATGTCTGACACGGATTAGTGTGAGACCACCTCTATCTGCTCGCTGTCGAGTTCTCATTCTGAGGAACTCGCAGCGACCATCTAGCCTACCTAGGTCAGGCCTCTCAAAAATACTTCTAGCTGCTGCACAGAGAACGGCCAGCCTAGTTCACTGCCATCTTCGACTGCGAGCACGGGAATCCTCACCCCATAGCGCTCAAACAAGGCATCCGATTCACTGATATCCACCTTTTCAACCTGCACATCGCCATTAGCAGCAACTACGCCGGCAACCATCTCCTCAGCAAGCTCACAGAGATGACACGCGGTGGTGCCATAGAGGGTTAAAACCTTTTTATTGGTCTTACTCATCGTTCTCAGATATCGGTTTACTTGTCCAATTCAAGATAGCAAGCTGCCCTTCGCTGCGAGCTTGAATTTTGAAGTATGCACACGTTACCATGGGTTTATAAGTTCAATAAATTATACCGGAACTTGTCGGAGCTTCCTCACGGTCTGGTTTAAGATCGCGATTATAAGGAGTAAAACGTTGGCGCTATTTTCTCAACCCACGGCCCGCGCACTGGCTATTCTCGACCTGCTCATGGCCAACCCCTACCAGGCTTTTGGTCTAACCGAGATGACGCGGAGACTCAATCTGAATAAAGCGACCTGTCATGCGATTCTCACTACCATGGCGAACTACGGTTTTCTGGTTCAGCATCCCCAAACTAAGGCCTATCGATTGGGACCTTCCATCATTGCCGCTGGCAACGCCGCCTTTGCACAGTTTCCGGTACTGGAATACGCCCGTCCAGAGCTGGAGGGGTTGCAGAGCGATCTGAAGCTGGGTTTTGGCGTGACTGGCCGATCGAAACTGCACCAGGTGCTGTTGGCACTCTACGGGCATGCACAGCCACTGATTGATTCATTTCAATTGGGCCTGAGATTACCCAACACAGCGCCGATTGCAGCTTGCTTCACTGCGTTCACCCCGGCACCCGAATTAGAGGCCTGGCTGTCCCGCGCACACGAGGCGCGCGGTGCTTACGACGAAAAGCTTGACCAAAAACTGCGCGTGGCGGCCATCGGTATCCGTGCGCGGGGCTATGAAGTGACCTTGCAAACCCATGCAGAAGCTGCGTTGCGCGAGCGTCTCTCGCGCATCCACGATGCCTGGAGCCTGGCCGAACTGGAGGCAGCGGCGAACCAGTTTCAACTGGAGGTCTGCGAAGAGTTCTATCATCTGGACCGCATTGATCCCAAGGCGCGCTACCAGGTCAGCACTATCTCAGTCCCGGTGTTTGACGCCAACAACGTGCCGGTACTGTGTTTTGTCGCGGGCTCTATCGACGAGGCTATCAGCGGTGCCCAAATTGCAGAAATAGCCCAGCGCATGAAAGAGTCAGCAGATCGCGTAACTGCCCTCGCGGCCGGCGATCTGTCAGCGGACGCACCCTAGCTCGCAGGTAGTCGCGCTATGCCAGACAGCCTGAGCTACAGAGCGCGCAAAAGCCATTACAGCAAAATGCTGACGATCTATGGTCGCAAGCCCACCCTCGAGGCCCTGCGAGATGACCGGCTCAACTGCCGCGCCCTGCATCTGGCTGACAGCAATCGCCAGAGCGACATTATCGAAGAAATCCAGCGGCTTGCGCAGCAGCGCGGCATACTGATCAAGCGGCACAGCAAAGCCGAACTGTCGCGCATTTCCAAGAACGGAAAACAGGACCAGGGCGTCGCACTGGACATCGACTGTCCTCAATTCACCACGCTTGACGAGTATCTGGAGTGCTTAGCAGATCAAAACAGGCAACGACTTTTAGCCCTGGATGGCATTACCAACCCCGCCAACCTGGGCATGATTGTTCGCGCTGCGACGGCTGGCGAGATCGACGGCATTTTATGGTCCAACAAGGGCAACGCTGCGCTAGGTCCTCTGGTGTTAAAGGCAAGCGCCGGCACCTTGTATCGTGCCCCAATCATCATTTGCGACCAGCTCAGCTCAGCCTTAAGCCGCCTTCAGGAACAGGGGGTTCGTCTGCTAGCACTGGCCGCCCGGGGCTCAGTCTCGCTATTCGACTACGCGCAAGATGGACACAGTGTTTTTATATTGGGCAATGAAAGCGAGGGCATTTCACAACCTATCGCCCGACTGACCGACCTCAGTCTGTCAATACCGATGAGAAACAACGTCGAGTCCTTAAACGTCGCGGTGACCGCCAGCCTCATCGCCTATGCGAGTCTGCTGCAAGGCAGGGAGAGGTAGCAGCCATTAGCGGAGTCGCTACTTGGAGAGGTAGCTCATACCCTCTTCCAGACCTTTGAGAGTTAATGGGTACATGTGGCCTTCCATGAGCTTGTTGGTGATAGCCACCGACTGCGTGTACTGCCACTCGTCTTCTGGCGTAGGGTTGATCCAAACAACCTTGTCGTAGACCTCCTGCATACGCCGCATCCAGGTTTCGCCGGATTCCTCGTTCCAGTGCTCGACAGAGCCACCTGGTTGCACAATCTCATAGGGTGACATCGCCGCATCGCCGACAAAGATCACTTTATAATCATGACTGTACTTGTGCATGACATCCAGCAGCGGCGTGCGCTCGTTATGGCGGCGAATATTGTTGCGCCAGACGCTCTCGTACACAAAGTTATGGAAGTAAAAGTTCTCCATGTGCTTAAACTCTGTGCGAGCGGCAGAAAACAACTCCTCGCAGACTTTCACGTGGGGATCCATGGAACCGCCCACATCAAAGAACAGCAGTACCTTCACCGCATTGTGCCGCTCCGGCACCATTTTAATATCAAGCAGGCCCGCGTTACGCGCCGTTGAACTAATGGTGTCGTCCAGGTCCAACTCATCCGCCGCGCCAGTGCGCGCAAACTTGCGCAGTCGACGCAATGCAATCTTGATATTGCGTGTACCCAGTTCGACGCTGTCATCCAAGTTCTTGAAATCCCGCTTGTCCCACACCTTCACGGCTTTCTTGTTACGACCGTTGGGCCCTACTCGCATCCCTTCCGGATGATAACCCTCCTGCCCAAATGGAGAGGTACCGCCGGTACCTATCCACTTGTTGCCGCCCTCGTGCCGCTTTTCTTGCTCCTCGAGGCGCTTTTTAAACTCCTCAATCAGCTTTTCCAGCCCCCCCAAAGATTCGATTTTCGCCTTCTCTTCCTCGGTGAGGTTCTTCATGAATTCCGAGCGCAGCCAATCGTCGGGTATCAGCGCTTCGATCACATCATCGAGGGCCTCAAGATCCTTGAAATGAAGTCCGAATGCTCGATCAAAGCGATCGAAGTACTTCTCGTCCTTCACCATGCAAGCGCGACTGAAATAGTAAAACTCGTCCACGCTGCCGAAGGCCACATGTTTTTCGAGGCCCTCGATCAAATCCAGCAATTCTCGCGGTGTAACCGGTACACCCGCGTCTTTGAGGCCGTGAAAGAAATTTACCAGCACATGATCACCTGTTTTCGCGTCTATGCATAAAGGCCAGGCGCTCTAGAAGGTGAACGTCTTGCTCGTTTTTCAGCAGAGCGCCATACAGTGGCGGTATCGCCTTGGTTTGGTCGCGATCCTTGAGAATTTCGTCGGGAATGTCGTCCGCCATCAGCAGCTTTAACCAGTCCAGTAGTTCCGAAGTTGACGGTTTTTTCTTCAGGCCAGGAATGGAGCGCACGTCAAAGAAGACTTCCATAGCCTCCTGCACTAGCTTTTTAGCGATATCGGGATAGTGCACGCCAATAATCTCGCGCATCGTGTCTCGATCCGGGAAGTTAATAAAGTGAAAGAAGCAGCGCCGCAAAAACGCGTCGGGCAACTCTTTTTCATTGTTGCTGGTAATCACGATGATGGGGCGGTGTTTTGCCTTAATCGTCTGACCGGTCTCGTAAACAAAGAACTCCATCCTGTCCAACTCAACCAGCAGGTCGTTGGGAAATTCAATATCGGCCTTGTCGACCTCATCAATCAACAGCACCACCTGCTCATCGGATTCGAAAGCCTCCCAAAGCTTGCCTCGCTTAATGTAGTTTGAAATATCGTGGACCTTCTCTCCGCCCAGTTGGGAATCCCGCAGCCTGGACACGGCATCGTATTCGTACAGTCCCTGTTGCGCTTTTGTGGTGGACTTGATGTGCCATTGAATGAGTTTCATACCCAGGCCTAGCGCTACTTCCTCGGCGAGCATCGTCTTACCGGTACCCGGCTCGCCTTTAATCAGCAGCGGACGCTGCAGCGTAACGGCTGCGTTGACAGCCATCCGTAAATCATCGGTGGCTACGTAGCGTTCTGTTCCCTCAAATTTCATATCTTTACATCACTCTGTGCTGTTTAAGAAAGCCCGTCAGGGTACCTATTGGCATAACAGTTATCAATACATCGACCCTGCCGAGCTAGGTCGCTTGTGCTTTGTCCTTGGCTTGCGGTGGCGTCTTAGTCGGTCGCCGACGAAAGAGCGTGACGCGCAGCATCACTGCGATGACAACTGCGGCAAGGCACAGCGCGCCGAGTGGGCGCAGCGCATGCATGGCGCCCTCTTGGCCCTGGGTGAAATACTGGAAACCAGCCACTACCAGGGCGGGGGCGAGAGTCTCAATGCCAGCGCTGGGATACGCTGGTGTCAGCAACAGTGCCGCAGACAGCAACACCCAGAATGCGACGGTTGCAGGCCCACAAAAGCGCGAAAGATACCACGCCAGATAGGCAACAAATGCGAGTCCAGCACCGATGTAGATATACAGGGCTGTGACGTAGGCACTTTCGCTTAGCAACGCAGTGTTCTCCCCTCTTTATTCCTATTCATCACTCATCCACCCAGCGTACGATTTGAGCTTCCAGATCATCGGGATGGACGTAATCTGCCGAAATACTTCGCCCGCTGATCGAGACTCCCGCCCGATGGACGCTGTCAGGGTCGCCAGTGACCAGTGGGTGCCAGTGCGCCAGTGGTGCACCTTCTGCGAGCAATCGGTAAGCACAGCTTGCCGGCAGGCCCTCATGCTGGGCAATCGTCGCTTTGGTCAAGCGGACGCAGTCTGGTTCCAAAACGGTGCGATTCGCATAATCAGTGCAGCGACAGCTATCCGCATCCAGGTATCGACAGTGTACTCGCGTAAACAATATCTGCCCATTGTCTTCGTCCTGGAACTTGTGCAAGCAGCATTTGGCGCAGCCATCGCATAACGCCTCCCACTGCTGATCATTCAACTCCTGCAGCGGTGTATTTTGCCACCAGTCAGTCATCCTGATTGGCCGTATTCGACGACTGTGGATCCGCAGGCGGGAGCTGTAGATAAAACCCCAGTTGGTCAATACTGGACAAGACCTCCCCAGCATCCGCTCTGGCCAGGCTGCGGTTTTCATCCAGCATCATTGACATCACCGACTCGGCAGGACCGAACTGGTTCAGCAGGGCCTCAGGCACTTCAGATAGGCCCTGAGCTTTATCCACGTAGAGATAGGTCTCCGCCTTGCGGGCACTCTTGAAAATCTCGATCAGACGGGACATCAAGACAAAGTCGCTATGTGGGCACGCAGCGGATCAATCACCACGTCCCGACGCCAGCCATCCCAATGACTGGGGCGCGCTATCTCGGTGCCCGCAGCCTCGCGCAAGAGCAACTCGTAGTCCTTTGACTGTACCAGCGCTTCCGGCGCAGCCGATACATCGGATGCGATGCTGCGCAACCGTGTTTTCAGTTGTTTAACCTGATTGCGCTGGCGACTATCTAGCGGCTGTGGCAAACGAGCAGGCAAGTCAACGTCGCTTTTGCTTCTTTGTTGTTCCAGAAGATTCAGCAACTCGTCGCCATAACGACGCCGAGATCGATGATCCATCTCTACCGAAGAATTGAGCTGTTGCGGTGTACTTGGGTCCTGCAGGGCCAGCTGCATACACACCTGGTCATCAATAATCCAACCGCGCGGTTTATCGCGACGGCGCGCCGTGCTCTCGCGCCAGCTACAGATAGCCATCAAACGTGACAACTGTCTTGGATCGAGCTTCCACGCCGATTTCATCCGCTTTAGCGCGTCGCCATCGCTTGCTCGAAAAACGTCTAAAGCATCGCTGCCATCCGACAAAACCCAGTCAGATTTGCCTTGCAAATCACACTGTGCCTGCAGATCCCGCCACATGGGAAGCAACCAGGCAACGTCCTGTGCCGCATATTCGCATTGTGATGTAGACAGTGGACGTTTAAGCCAATCGGATCGCGTTTCACCCTTGGGCAAGGTTTCGCCGAACATTTGCTCGACCAAACTGGCGTAACCCAGGCTGAAGCCCTTATCTAACAATGCCGCACCGCGCTGGGTATCAAACAGCGGATGGGGCAGAACACCCAGCCAATGATTGAAGACCTCCAGGTCTTCACTGGCCGAATGTAACACTTTTACGATTCCAGGATCAGTGAGAACAGCAACCAGACCCGCGGTATCTTGGATCGCAAGTGGATCGATAAGAAACGCAACCTCACCAAAACTCAACTGCAGCAGGGCAGCCTGGGGAAAAAAGGTGTTGCGACGCATAAATTCGGTATCCACCGCGACGGCGGGGTGCTCTGCAGCAGTCACTAGCGCCTCCGAGAG
Organism: Pseudomonadota bacterium; assembly: GCA_039025905.1. Taxonomy (GTDB): domain Bacteria; phylum Pseudomonadota; class Gammaproteobacteria; order Pseudomonadales; family Halieaceae; genus JARRPM01. Next base: position 32,995 of record JBCCNJ010000027.1, read on the forward strand.
CGCTTGATCAGAGGCAATCAGTTGCCAGTGCACTAGCTTACCGTCCTGCGACCACTGAGGGCGTGCGCCAGGGTCGAGCCGTCTACATATTCCAATTCACCACCCAGAGGCACGCCGTGAGCAATGCGTGTTACTTGAACACCCTCGCTTTGCAGTAAATCCGTCAGGTAATACGCTGTGGCCTCACCTTCAACGGTAGGATTGGTGGCCAATATCACTTCAGAAATCTCTTCTTCTATCACGCGGCGATGAATTTGATCTAAACCGATATCCTGCGGCCCGATACCATCTATAGGCGACAGGTGACCCATCAATACGAAGTACAGCCCGGAGTATCCGCCACTGTCTTCAATGGCTAATACGTCGGCGGGTGTTTCCACCACACACAGGGTTTTCGCATCTCGCTTACTGTCCTGGCAAATCTCGCAAATCTCTAACTCGGTGAAGTTGCGACAGAGCTTGCAGTGGCCAACACGTGCAAGCGCTTCCGAAAGTGCGGTAGAAAGCGTGGCCGCGCCGTCTCTATCCCTCTCCAACAAGTGCAGCATCATGCGTTGTGCGGACTTGGGGCCGACGCCCGGCAGGCATCGCAGTGCATTGATCAGATCTTGCAGGGCGGGGCTGAACTTCATCGAGAAACGTCTGCTACTGAGTTGACTAAAAGGGCAGCTTGAAGCCCGCCGGCAGGTTGAGGCCGGCGGCGAGCCCGGACATCGCTTCCTGGTTCTGGGCTTCTACTTTGCGGACCGCATCGTTAACGGCGGCCGCCAGAAGATCCTCCAGGACTTCTTTATCCTCGGATAAAACTGCATCGTCGATAGAGACACGCTTAATGTCGTGCCGGCCCGTCATAATCACGGACACCAGGCCAGCACCCGCCTCTCCTGTCACTTCAGCGTTAGCCATCTCTTCCTGCTTCTTCTGCATGTCAGCCTGCATTTTCTGCGCCTGCTGCATCAGATCAGATAGGTTTCCTTTCATGCGAATACCTCGGCAGTCAACGTGGATCAGGAATCCACGGGTGTGATAGATGATCGATCCAGTTCACCATCGAACCGACTGATCAGTTTCTGAAGAACCGGGTCGGCCTCAAGCACCGCCTCTGCCGTTTGCTGTCGCTCTTTAGCAAGTCGCAACTGTCGTTGCGCGGGCGATTCGCTGGGTAGATCTCCAGGCTCAATCTGCAGTGACAGCTTGGTGCCAAAGTAGCGCTCCAAAGCGTCGCCAATCTGTTGCCTATGGCCTGCATTGAATAGCGCCGCATTATCGGTGTCGAGCACCAAACTCAGCGTGTCGTCCTCACAACGGGCGACGGCGCAGTTGTTGGCAATGGTATAGACAATTCCCGTTAGACCCAACTGCTCAAGCACATGGCTCCAATTGCCATTCGAGAGCGAACACAGGGAAGTGCTCGCATCTCTCTCCTCATTCTGGACAGCTGTTGGCTCAGGCTTTTGCCGAGTGTCCGCCCGACCGTCCGCCTTAGCATTGGATAGCGTCTCTTGTGTCTGCGGTTCGGGTGCAGCGGGCGCTTGCGCTGCCCTAGGTCGCTTTTTTGGCGGTGCGTCGACCCCCTGGGCGACGAACTGCTCCTCAGGGGGTGCCACCGGCACGAGATCGTCGGGCTCCAAGCTCTCGTCCAATACCGCTGCGGGACGAAACGCTACCATCCTCAATAGTGCCATCTCGAAACCGCTTCGCGGATCACTCGCAAGGGCCATATCGCGTTTGCCGTTGATGGCTATTTGGTAAAACAGCTGGGCATCCTCAGCCGTGATGCGCTCCGCAAGATCTGTAATGCGCGGAGCATCGCCGTAACTGTTGTCTACCGCGTCGGGAACAAATTGGGCAACAGCGATGCGGTGCAGTATCGAAATGAGTTCATCCATGCTGCTCTCAAAATCAGGCGCGTGCTCAGACATTGAATCAACACTACTCAGCAATCTCGCTGCGTCGCTGTCTGCGAGGGCATCCAGCAGCTGGTAAATGAACTTCAAATCCACATTACCCAGCATCGCGCGAACGTCATCCTCTACAAGACGACCTGAGCCAAAGGCGATTGCCTGGTCGGTCAAACTCAGTGCATCTCGCATACTGCCTGCGGCGGCACGCGCAAGTAACCACAGGGACGGCTCATCAAAGTTGATCACTTCCTGCTCTAACACGCTGCTTAGATGTCCAACGATCTGATCCGCAGGCATGTTTTTCAAATTGAACTGTAGACAGCGGGACAGCACCGTAACGGGCAGTTTCTGTGGATCGGTTGTCGCCAGCAAAAATTTTACGTGGGGAGGAGGTTCTTCCAGTGTTTTCAGCAGGGCATTGAAACTGTGTCCAGAGAGCATGTGCACTTCATCGATAAGATAGACTTTGTATCGCGCTCGCGTCGGTGCGTACTGCACGTTGTCTAGCAGTTCTCGCGTGTCTTCCACTTTAGTGCGTGACGCCGCATCGACCTCCAACAGATCGACACTGCGGCCCTCGGCTATCTCAACGCAGGAAGAGCAGGTTCCGCACGGTTGTGAGGTCACGCCCGTTTCACAATTCAGGCACTTGGCTAGAATTCGGGCAATGGTTGTCTTGCCAACACCACGGGTCCCGGTAAACAAATAGGCATGATGAAGACGATCGTGGTCGAGGGCGTTAATGAGTGCCTGCAAGACATGCTCCTGGCCCACCATTTCGCGGAAGTTCTTAGGTCGCCACTTGCGCGCGAGTACCTGGTAGGACATGCGGATTTGTGCCTTCACTGGGGATGATGGCTAGCATACACCAGCTCAAGTGCGACTCAAAACTGATCGCCGAAGAAGCGCTATGACAGGTATTCAGCGACGAAAAATAGCCCAAGATGTTACCCGACTCGTACTATTTTTTACTTTAGTTTTATTACTTATATTATTGTTTTATATAACTATCATGAGTGTTTATCTATAAAAAAGCTGTTCGCATCGAGCACGCAGTGAATCTAAGCGGCCCTCGCAGAGCGATGCCCTCTGCGCGGCCATTTTTCGCCTAGGCTAGAACCGCTTGTTCTCGGCCCGCAAATGACCCACGCACGTCTGTGCAGCGACGGCAAGACAACGCTTAGGCGTCAAGAAAACTGGTCCGCCGCAAGGGCAACGTGCCAGAATGGCCACATGTCTTTACTTCGGCTTACTTCAGTTTTATTTGGCGCTGCTATCGCCTTAGCTTTGGCGATCGCCTCTGCCGAGCAGTTGCCCCCCGCACAGTGGCAGTCGGTAGTGGCCTCCGATGGGTCCCTGCTGGAGGCACGCCATGAAGCCGCGTTCACGAGCGTCGGTTCGTCTCTGGTACTGGCCGGAGGCCGAGGAGAAAAAACAACCAACCTTTTTGACCCAAACTCTGGTCTCTGGCGAACGGGCGCTGCACCGCCGATAGAGGTGCATCACTTTCAGGGCGTTGAGGTGGACGGCACGTTATGGGCGATTGGTGCCTTCACCGGTGGCTATCCGGATGAACAGCCCCTGCCAAATGCGCTGATCTATGATCCCGAGTCCGACCTTTGGCGCGAAGGACCTTTAGTGCCCGCAGATCGCAGACGCGGTTCAGCGGGTGCCGCCGTCGTTAATGGCTTCATCTACATCGCTGGCGGCGCGACGGACGGGCACAGTGGCGGACATGTTGCCTGGCTGGATCGTCTCGATATCGATTCAGGCGAGTGGACCAGACTGTCGGATGCACCCAGAGCGCGGGATCACGGAGCGCTAATCGCGCACAAGGGCAAGCTCTATTTTCTCGGTGGGCGATTATCGCTCGCGCCTGACAATCCCTTCGGCGCGGTTGTGCCGGAGGTCGATGTCTACGATATCGCTAGCGATACCTGGTCTACACTACCTCGACCTCTTCCTAACCCAAGGGCGGGTATTGCTGCCGTGGTCGCCGATGACAGCATCTATGTCATCGGCGGTGAGAGCGGCGCCACCCAAGACGCCTACCAGGAAGTTGACCGGCTCGACACGAATTCCGGAACATGGAGCACTGCACCCAGCCTGTTGCGCGGGCGGCACGGCACCGGCGCTGCCCTTTTAAACGATAGTATCTGGGTCGCCTCAGGCAGCGGAGCCCGCGGCGGCGGCCCAGAACTCACAGACATGGAACGCCTCATCCTGGAGTGAAGGCAGGACCCCTACTAGCGCGCAGAACGGAGTCCCTCGCAAGGCACTTCGTTTGACTTGCTACTTGCCGTTATTTTTGTCAATAATGAAGTGGAAGCTATTTCTCTCGGCCCGTGTAGCTCTCGGGCCGGTCAACACTTGACGTCAAGTAAGGATAAAACAATGAAATACGCAGTTGGCACACTCATGGGCGCATCACTGCTGTTGGCGCAGCAAGGTGCATGGGCTCACCACGGACACCTGCACGAAGTCTCTCAAGGCACGCTAGTGGGCGTGGTCGCGGGGCTGATGACGATCGGCATTATAGCGGCCGTGGCCGTCGTCAAGCTCGGTTTTGGCGGAAGTCGCCAAAAGCGCGCAGTGTATCAGCAGCGAACCCAAAACCCGCTCAGTCGGGATCGCGCAACAAGGGAGGAAAGATAATGCGTTGGTTTAAAGATATACCTGATGCACATGCTCACTGTGACATTCCATGTGGCATCTACGACCCGGCGACTGCACAGCAGGCAGCACTCTCGGTTTGTCGATTCCTCGATCTCCTCAAGGAAGCTGCCGATGCCGGACTAGGGGATGCCGCTGCCCAGGCCAAGGTTGCGCGCCTCGCAGCCGAAAAGGAAAAGCACGCCAAAGAAGTGAAGGCCGAGGTGGTCATCATTTGGGGTGATTACTTTAAAGCGCCGCAGATCGAAAAGTATCCCGAGATCCACGAGTTGACTCACAGCATTCTACTGCAAGCATCTGCCTGCAAGCAGGGCGTGGACCCCGATAGCGGTCGCAAGCTGGTCGACTTGGTCAATCGCTTTGCCGAGATCTACTGGACAACCAAAGGCGTCGCGGTGCAAAAAGTCAAAGTTCCCTACGAGCCCAAACTCGAGATCGTACAGGGCGTTTTCGAAGCCGCTTCCTGATTAAGGCGGCATCATGCTCAAACTCTTCAGAGTTCGCGGTGAGAGCATGTATCCAACCTATGCTGACGGCAGCCGGGTACTCACCCTTAAGCTGCCGTCGCGCTGGCTCAAACAGGGGATGCCCGTCGTCGCCAATGTCGCTGACGACACCTATATCGTTAAACGCGTTCGCGAGGTCATCGACGAACGCCATCTAGTCTTGAGCAGCGACAACGAAGCGACGCGCTCGCGTTACTGCGGCATCCCTTTTCAAAGCAGCAAGATTGTTGGCAAAGTTGTGGCTGCGTTTTAGTAGCTCAACCCTCAAGCTGCCAACACATAGTTGCCACCTGTCGCAGGGCAAGAGAGATACCCGATCCTGCATCAAAGCCAGGTCCAGTCGATTCCGTCTTTGCTGGCCAACCGATCTTCCTAGCGGTGTTTCACCAGACGGCCCATTAGATCCCACATAGAGACCCAAATATTCACGCTGGACATGCGGTCTCTGATTTATGAGAATAATAATGATTATCATTTGAATTCGCAGGTGGTGCTATGTCCAAACCTTCCCTGAAGCTCGTTTCGTGTTTCCTTCTACCCCTCCCCCTCGTTGCGCATGCCCAGGACGAAGATAGATATGTCCAGATGGAAGAAGTGACCGTCTCTGCGACAAGTAATCCCATGCCGGTATTTGATTACCCAGGCCAGGTAAGCGTACGCGGTCGCGAAGAGATCGATCTGTTTCTTCCCTCGAATGTGTCTGACCTGCTGCGTGACGTGCCCGGCCTGGAGTTCTCGGGTGGACCCAGACGCACAGGCGAGACGCCGAGCATTCGCGGGCGGGGGGGTGAAAACGTGCTAATTCTGATTGACGGTGCGCGCCAGTCGTTTATTTCTGCGCACGATGGGCGCTTCTTTTTGGAACCAGAGCTAATCGGACGTGCAGAAGTTCTGCGTGGACCGGCTTCAGCGCTTTACGGATCGGGCGCTGTTGGTGGTGTGATGGCTTTCGATACGGTCGATGCCGCTGACTTACTCGATACTGATGAAGGTGGCGGCATTCGCCTGCGTGGCGGTTATCAGGATGTCAATGAAGAAACGTTCGCGACCGCAACAGGGTACTATCTGGAGGATGGACTGGATTTAATTGGAAGCATTAATCTACGCGACTCTGATGATATCAAGCTGGGATCGGGGGATACGCTGCCATCGGATGATGACCTGCTAAGTGGCTTGCTCAAAGCGGAGTACCAGTTGACGGAAACGATCAAGCTAGAAGGCTCCTGGCTGCACTTCGAAAACGATGTAAAGGAGCCCAACAATGGGCAGGGCGTGGGTGCTGATGATCCAACCCTAAACGCGTTGGTCAACAAGGACGTTGAAACTGACACCTACCGCCTGGGTCTATCTTTCAACCCAAGTGATAACCCGTGGGTCAACGCTTCCCTAACCGCGTACAACACAGAGACGGAAGTCAAAGAGTCTGAACTCGCCTCTTCTCGGCAAACCATCCGCAACATTGATACCAACGGCGTAACGCTGCGCAATGTGTCAAGCTTCTCCCTGGGCGAATCCACGCATCGCTTCACCGTTGGCGGCGACTGGTACGAGGATAAGCAAAAAGGAAGGGACAGCAACAATGAAGATGGCTTGCGCAACGGGGTGCCCGATGGCGAAGCTAATTTTTTTGGCGCTTTCGCTCAGCTAGAATCCACCTTTGAGCAACCGCTCGGTCTGCCCGGCGATGTGCTGCTAGTACCGGGTGTTCGCTACGATGATTTTGAGAGCAAATCCGATAGCGTAAGCGCCCAGGACAACCAGAACGACGAGACGTCTCTGCGCTTTGGTGTCAGCTACGGCCCCGTACAATGGCTGCGTGTATTTGCGAACTATGCCGAGGGATTTCGGGCGCCGTCGATCAATGAGCTGTATCTAGATGGCACCCACTTTCAAGTACCTCATCCGATCTTGAGTGGGGCTGGTGTGTTTGTACCCAACGAGTTTGTTCCCAACCCAAACCTGGTCCCCGAAGAATCTGAGACAATCGAAGCCGGGCTCGGCTTTGATTTCGCCGATGTGTTTACTGGAGGTGATCGGATAGCGTTAAAGGGCTCTTATTGGGAAAGCGATGTTAAAAACCTAATCGATATCGGAGTCGATTTTGCTTTTGATGTCACCTGCTTCCCGCCTACCTTGTTTCCCTGCTCGGCAGGGACCAGCTTCAGCGAAAATGTGGCCGATGCGGACCTCGATGGTGTCGAGGTGGAAGGCACCTACAACAGTTACTACTTCTACTCCCGTGTCACCTACAGCACAGTCAACGGCGAAAACAAAGTCGACGGATCTGACCTGGGCACGCTAACGCCCGATCGTCTCGATTTGGATCTGCGCTTCAAGCTGCCCGAGTATGGAACCGCCATAGGCACGCGTATCCAGCTTGCGGACAGTTACGAGCGCAACGAATTTAACGACGACACAGGCAATATCGAACTGATTGAGGAACGCGACGACTACGCAGTGTTCGACATCTACGCGAGCTGGCAACCCGCTTTCCTCGCTAGCATTATCCTGGAGGCTAGCGTCGAAAATATTGGCGACAAGGATTA
>JBCCNJ010000028.1:0-40513 GCA_039025905.1 Pseudomonadota bacterium
GGCGAGATCGGAGGCACCGCAGAAGAAGAATCTGCGAACTACATCAAAGATAATGTCAGCAAACCGGTGGTATCCTACATTGCTGGTGTAACAGCACCCAAAGGAAAACGTATGGGCCATGCGGGGGCAATTATCTCCGGTGGCAAGGGTACGGCCGATGAAAAATTTGCAGCACTGGAAGATGCCGGCGTCAAAACCGTGCGCAGTCTCGCTGACATCGCGTCAGGTTTGTCCGAGATTACGGGCTGGTAGCTGCCACAGTAACTGAAAACAACAAGGGTTCGCGATTGCGAACCCTTGTCACAAGAAGAGAGCACAAATGAGTACCACAGCGGTAAAACGGGACAATAACATGACTGATAATCTGGATTTATCGGGGTACGGCATCGGTGACGCCGTTGAGGTGATACACAACCCTTCCTTTGAACAGTTGTTCGCAGAGGAAACCAAAGCCGGGCTGGAGGGGTACGAAAAAGGCATAGTCACCGACAGCGGTGCTGTGGCGGTACATACCGGTATATTCACCGGCCGTTCGCCCAAGGACAAATTCATCGTACTGGACGATGCCAGCAGAGATAACTTTTGGTGGAACTCCCCGGAATCGCCCAACGACAATAAACCTATTTCGCCGGAGAATTGGTCGATCCTAAAAGGTCTGGTGACCGACCGTCTGTCTGGTCAAAGGCTGTTTGTCGTAGACACGTTCTGTGGAGCTAACAAAAACACTCGCTTAAAAGTGCGTTTTGTCATGGAAGTCGCCTGGCAAGCACATTTTGTGACTAACATGTTTATCCGCCCGTCACAGGAAGAATTGGCAGACTACGGCGAACCAGATTTTGTGGTGCTGAACGCTTCCAAAACGACGGATCCCGACTGGGCCTCTCACGGTCTCAATTCAGAAGTCTTTACCGTCTTTAATCTCACAGAGAAGATGCAGATTATTGCGGGTACCTGGTACGGCGGAGAAATGAAAAAAGGCATGTTCTCCATGATGAATTACTTTCTGCCCCTCAAAGGCATCGCTTCGATGCACTGTTCGGCAAACGTTGGGGAGGATGGCGATGTAGCGGTCTTTTTTGGGCTATCGGGCACCGGCAAAACGACGCTCTCTACCGACCCTAAAAGGCGGCTGATTGGCGACGATGAACATGGTTGGGATGATGATGGTGTATTCAATTTTGAAGGTGGTTGCTACGCAAAGACCATAGACCTCGACTCGGAGAGTGAACCGGACATTTACGCGGCCATCTCTCGCGATGCCCTATTGGAGAACGTGGTAGTTGATGACGGCGGTAAGATCGACTACGCGGATCGCTCTATTACAGAAAATACCCGCGTGTCCTACCCTCTGTATCACATCCAGAACATTGTAAAACCCGTTTCGCGCGCCGGTCACCCCACCAAGGTGATATTTCTCACCGCCGATGCGTTTGGCGTCTTACCGCCGGTTTCGATACTAGACCGAGAGCAAACAAAGTATCACTTTCTCTCTGGGTTCACCGCTAAGCTGGCAGGCACGGAGCGTGGCATAACCGAGCCGGCACCCACATTTTCAGCGTGCTTCGGCAAAGCCTTCCTCAGCCTGCATCCAACGGTTTACGGTGAAACGCTCGTTGCGCGCATGGACGAAGCTGGCGCCAAGGCGTATTTGGTCAATACCGGATGGAACGGTACGGGAAAACGGATCTCGATAAAGGATACGCGCGCGATCATCGATGCCATTCTTGATGGCTCTATCGAAGAAGCCGAAACCGAAATGCTGCCTATTTTTAACCTGGCCATTCCAAAGGCTTTGCCTAGTTGCGACAGCGGCATTCTTGATCCCAGACACACCTATGCAGAGCCCTCTCTGTGGCACAAGAAAGCCGTGGACCTAGCCGCACAATTCGTCGAAAACTTTCAGCTTTTCAGTAACAATGATGAAGGGCGTGCCCTGCAGGCTGCAGGACCGCAACTATAGCCGATGGTTGCTGCGTCGCGAGGGGTCAGGCCCCTCGCTGGCCAGCAATGACAAAGTCATACCTTCCCTTGCGGCTTCAGTCCGCAACCCGCACATACATTCCTGATTCTCATGCACTTGGAGCATCTCAGACTACTTATTGCAATTATTTGCATATAAGTGGGGATGATTGCTCGATTGTTTAGCGAATTGGCATGGATTGGGCTTGAAATTCGTCGCTAGCGCCCCAACGTCACCGCAGGAAGCCGGTGACAACACCCCACACGAGGAACCTATGACCGCAGACATCGATAAGGAAACGTTGGGATTTCAGACTGAAGCCAAGCAGCTGCTTCATCTGATGATCCACTCACTTTACAGCAACAAAGAGATTTTTCTTCGAGAGCTGATATCCAATGCTAGCGACGCGATCGACAAGCTACGCTTTGCAGCACTGAGTGATGGCGATCTACTGGCGGGTGGGAGCGATTATGAGATTCAGGTGGACGTGCGCAAAACCGATGATGAGCACGCCATTACCATCAGTGATAACGGCATTGGAATGAATCGCCAGGAGGTCATTGATAATCTCGGTACCATCGCTAAATCAGGTACGGCGGCCTTTCTTGAGAATCTAACCGGTGATCAGCAAAAGGACTCCCAGTTGATCGGTCAGTTTGGCGTCGGTTTTTACTCAGCATTTATTGTGGCCGAGCGGGTAGAAGTCCACACACGCAAAGCAGGCGACCCAGAGGAGAATGGCGTACTTTGGGAGTCCCACGGGGAAGCCGAGTTTTCGATTGAAGCCAAGCCAAAAGCGGATCGCGGTACGTCTATTACGCTCTTTTTGAAAGCCGACAGTCAGGATTTTGCCGATGACTGGCGGGTACGCTCAGTCATCAAAAAGTACTCTGATCACATTTCCGTTCCGGTCAAAATGGCCAAGCCTCCAGCACCAGCAGATGAGGGGGAGGAGGAAAAGCCGGAGAGCGAAGTCGAGTACGAGGCGATCAATGCGGCCACTGCTCTCTGGACGCGCAGCCGTAGCGATGTTAGCGACGACGAGTATCAAGAGTTTTATAAGCATGTCTCTCACGATTTCGAGGATCCCTTAACCTGGTCGCACAATAAGGTAGAAGGCAAACTGGAGTACACGAGTCTGCTTTACCTGCCCCAAAAGGCGCCTTTTGACCTGTGGAATAGGGACATGAATCGGGGCCTGAAGCTTTACGTTCAGCGCACTTTTATCATGGACGATGCAGAACAGTTTTTACCGCTGTATCTGCGTTTTGTAAAAGGGGTGGTGGATTCCAACGACCTATCCCTCAACGTCTCCAGGGAGATTTTGCAGCAGGATCCGGCCGTAGATTCCATGCGCAGTGCCCTGACAAAGCGCGTACTAGATATGTTGGGCAAGATGGCAAAAGGCGATGACTACTCGACATTTTGGGGCGAGTTTGGCCAGGTCTTAAAGGAGGGCCCGGCTGAAGACTTTGCCAACAAGGAAAAGATTTCAAAGTTACTGCGCTTTAGTACCACTCACACTGACGCAGAGACGCAGGACCAATCGCTTGAAGAGTATGTATCGCGTATGCAGGAACAGCAGGACAAGATCTACTATGTGGTAGCTGAAAACTTCAATACCGCAAAGCACAGCCCCCATCTCGAAGTCTTTCGCAAGAAAGGCATTGAGGTACTGTTGCTCTCTGATCGCGTTGACGACTGGCTGATGAACCACTTACAGGATTTCGATGGCAAGCAGTTCCAGGATGTGGCGCGCGGTGCATTGGATCTGGATACGGATTCGGAAGAAGAGAAAAAGCAGCAAGAGGAGTTGGCTAAGGAGTCTGAAGCGTTAGTAGAACGTCTCAAGACCTTGCTTACAGATCGTGTCGCCGAGGTGCGGCCTACGACTCGACTCACAGATTCAGCGGCTTGTCTGGTCGTTGGTGAGCAAGACATGGGGGCGCAAATGCGCCGCATCATGGAAGCAGCCGGACAGGCGGTGCCCGAGAGCAAGCCGATCCTAGAGATTAATCCAGCACATCCATTGGTAAAGATGTTAGACCAGGAGCCGGACGAAGATCGTTTCGAGGATCTCGGCACTATCGTGTTTGAACAGGCGCACCTGGCAGAAGGCGGGCAGCTCGAAGACCCAGCGGCCTATGTTGCTCGCATGAATCGTCTGTTGTTACAGATGAGTGCCGCGTAGTCTGGATTCATTCGCGAAACAGAGCTGACATGCGGCCATCGCGGCGACGATGCCTTGCAGCCGGTCACCGAGGCCCTGTTCTTTCATAGGTTGATTAATGTTTATCAGCATTTGGCGACACGGTGAGGCGGGGCGAGCCAGCAGCGACAGGCAGCGCGAGCTGACCTCGCGTGGAGAACAAGATATCACTCTAGGTGCAGGCAAAGCGGCTACAGCTTACAAGTTGCATGGTGTTGCGCCCCCTGAACTGATTTTGTTTAGCCCTTGGTTGAGGACAACACAAACTGCCAGGCTGATTGGTACAGTGTTCGAAAAAGCGAAGCAGCAGGAGGAACTCGCGCTCCGACCTGGTAGCAGCACCTCCGCCGTAGATCGGCTTCTCGTGAACTTGCAGGCCGCGCAACTGGAGCTCGCGCACGTTGCGCTGGTGTCACACCAACCATTGGTGTCGGAGCTGGCACGCTATTATCTTGGTCCAGACGATCAACCACCTTCATTAGTGCCAGGAGCGCTATGCGCTTGTCAGTTTGAGGTGGTCGCAAAGCTATCCGGAGAATTGGTGTTTTGGGCAGCGCCCCCTGAGTATGGTGTTTCGCGCTAGAACCTTGGCAGTTCGCTAGACGGTGCGTCAGTGGCACGCGCAACGATACTCAGCCCAAACTTAAAGACCCCATGCGCAGTCGTCGTTCGCAGAGGCACCTGAATAACCCTTTTGTTTCTGCTCGACGTATATATAGCTGTAACGCGGTATCGAGTGCTCGTGCTAACGCTTAAGCCCAGGCTAGTCAAGCCTAACGACTGTTTGATAAACCGATGGGGGCTGATATCTTGATAGTCTGAGTGTTTGCTGCGTTCAGAGTTTGATCAGATTGGGAGAAGTATGAGCTACACGAATCAACTGTTGCTGGGATTATGGAGTTTTCTCATCGTGCTGTCGTTCAGCGCGGTAGCACAGGAGATGTCTCCGCCTGAACTCCTGCAGGAGCTGAACAACTTTCCCCATGCGGAGCAGCTTGATTTTAGTGAGTCAGAGGTACTTGACCATGAGGTTGGCCTTGGTGCAATTCAAAAAGTCGGTGGCGCCTGGCGCTTTAAGGATAGCCGACGCGTGGATGGTTTACTGACGCGATACACCTGGCAAATCAAGGACGGCTTTACCTCGCGTGAAGTCATGGACGACCTGGAATCAAAAATAGATTCACTGCAAGACCCAGCGCTTTTGTTCAGTTGTGACGGTAGGGGCTGCGGCAAAGGTGTGCAGTGGGCCAATCGAGTGTTTCGACAGCCAATACTCTATGGGCGCGAAGACTTGCAGAGCTATCGCGTATTCAGCCTGGGGCAGAGCCCTCAATATCTACTCATGATGTACGCCTCGGCGCGCACCGCTGACCGACAATATCTGCACATGGAATTACTTAGGGTAGGGGATGAGCAGGATGAGCCTTAGGCAGTTATCTGGCGTCTCATCAAGAAACGATAGTAACGAGCCGGATTCTGCGCGCCGTTGACCTCCATTAGTATCAATTGCTAGACGTTTAGGGTATGTCCAGTAGCTGTCAACGATTCCCTTTGCCGCTTCACTCCAGCCCATGACTTCTGATGTTAAGCGACTCGACGCCGCCGCAACGATCGGTCAAGCCTTGGACTGCTGTAACCAGGCGCTTGCCGAGAGCGACGTATTTTACGGACATGGTACTGACAGCCCATGGGATGAATCTGTACAGCTTGTGCTGCACGCGGCGGGCCTTGCAATTGATTCCAGTGACGAGGTGTTGGCGCAGGCCATCGACGGCGAGATTCGAGCGCGCATCGAGGGATTGCTAGAAAAACGCATCAATGATCGTACGCCGCTACCCTATTTGATGGGGCGAGCCTGGTTTGCAGGCCTTGAGTTTATTTGTGATCGGCGCGCGATTATCCCGCGCTCTCCGCTCGCAGAGCTTATCCTCAATGACTTTGAACCCTGGTACAGCGGTCCGCCACCGAAGCGCTTGCTCGACCTATGCTGTGGTGGCGGCTGCCTTGGTTTGGCCAGCGTCCACTATTTCCCTGATTTGCATGTCGACCTGCTCGATATTGAAGGCAGCGCCCTCGCGCTAGCAGAAGAGAATGCTGAGTCGCTTGGCGTACAGGGCAGGGTGTCTATCCTGCAGTCTGATGTCTTTTCCGCCCTGACCGATCAACGTTATGACATCATTTTGAGTAATCCCCCCTACGTAAATAGGGAAGACCTCGCGTCCATGCCGGCAGAGTATCATCACGAGCCGGCCCTCGCGTTAGCGTCCGGTGCAGACGGCTTGGACCTGACCCGGCGCATACTTGATGAGGCGGCTCGTTATCTGACACCTCATGGTCTGCTGGTCGTTGAAGTGGGCAATAGTTGGCTGGCCCTTGACCACGCCTATCCACAACTGCCATTTACCTGGCTGGAGCTTGAGCAAGGGGGACACGGGGTTTTCGCACTCACCGCCACGGAGCTGCAGGAATACAAGGCAAGTACAGGCTGATACTTATATAATAAGCGCCAATTGAGGCGCAGAATTTCACTATGTCTGGCAATAGCATTGGAAAACTATTTACCGTTACGAGCTTTGGCGAGAGTCACGGTCCAGCGCTGGGTTGCGTGGTCGATGGCTGCCCCCCGGGTCTGGAGCTCAGCGCGGCGGACTTGCAACCGGACCTGAATAGACGCAAGCCGGGCACATCGCGATTCACAACCCAGCGCCGTGAAGATGATGAGGTCAAAATTCTGTCAGGTGTGTTTGAGGGTGTCACAACAGGGACGCCTATCGGTATGTTGATTGAAAACACCGATCAACGTTCAAAAGACTACAGCAATATCAAAAACACCTTTAGACCCGCGCATGCGGACTATACCTACACGCAAAAATATGGATTTCGTGACTATCGGGGCGGAGGCCGTTCATCAGCAAGAGAAACAGCAATGCGCGTGGCGGCAGGTGCGATCGCGAAAAAATATTTGGCGGAACGCTACGGCATTTTGGTTCGTGGGTATCTATCGCAATTGGGCCCTATCAGAACAGAAGTACTGGACTGGGATGTGGTAGAGACCAATCCATTTTTCTGCCCAGACCCGGGTAAAGTGGCCGAAATGGAAACGTTCATGGCCGCGTTAAACAAGCGCGGAGACTCTATTGGAGCACGCATCAATATTGTGGCCAGCGGGGTCATGCCCGGACTGGGAGAACCCGTGTTTGACCGACTTGACGCCGATATTGCCCACGCCTTGATGGGAATCAATGCAGTCAAGGGTGTCGAACTGGGCTCCGGCTTCGACTCGGTTTCCCAGCATGGAAGCGAGCATCGAGATCTATTGAGTCCTGAGGGATTTATGGGAAACAACGCGGGTGGCGTTTTGGGTGGTATAAGCAGCGGTCAGGATGTTTGCGTCAGTATTGCTCTCAAACCCACCTCCAGCATTCGTCAGCCGGGCGCTACCATTGATACCGACGGACAGGCAATGGATATGGCGACTCACGGCAGGCACGATCCCTGCGTGGGTATACGCGCCACACCGATAGCGGAAGCCATGCTCGCCATGGTCTTGATGGATCATGTGCTGAGACACCGCGCTCAAAATATGGATGTCGAATGTGCGACACCCGCGATTCCAGCCTCAAAACCAGACGCCTCCAACGACTAGCTGTACTTAGAGTGAGTAAGCAAAGCCGACGTTTCATTCGCTCAATTTTACTGGGTTGCTCGGCTTTGGCCCTTTTGATCTGGGTGGCGGTAGAGCAATTCGATATCCCTACGGAAACGATGCTGCAACTGGGGCTGGTTACAGGCTTGGTGATGTTGATGATTATTACGCTTGCTGCTGTGATCGCTTTTGTTTGGATCTTATTGCGCAAGTGGCGCAGCAGTAAGGTTTAAGGTGAAAACGGCCCGTGTGCAGACATATGCAGGGTACGGTTCTCGCGTTGCAGTTCGCTTAGGCAATATGTTGAAGGTGCATTGCCGGTTTGGGTAGCGCCGCGCATTAGAACTGCGCGTTATGTTCTGAAATCATAGCGAGGGCCTGAGCACTTTCTCTCAGGTACGCGAACTCCACATCGCTGCGTTCATGACCATCGAAGTACCTATCGATGTTTGCCAGACTCGCCCCAAGGTGTTCGTAGCTACTGGCGTGGTCTCCCTGCAGTCGTTTCAGCGCGGACAGATACAGATGTGCATCGCTGATGGCCCAGTGCGAAGTACCGAAAGCTGCTTGAGCGTAGTCTAGCATTCGCTGGAAATCCTGTTCCGCTTTCATAAATTTGCGCTGCTTTAAGGCTGACCAGCCACTATCTCGCGAACTGTAGACCAAAAACATACCGCTGTAGCCCTGCTCCAGCCCAATGGAAACAAATTTATCAAAGGATGTTTCGGCACTGGCCCAGTCTCCGGAGGCCGCTGCAGCGGCGCCTCGCGTCCAAAGAGGAAAGGCTGACCAGACGCTATCGCCGCCGAAATTATGATCTATGATGCGCTGTTGCCGTTCTGCGATGTTAGCAATTTCGAGCGCATTTTCAGGCACTCGCTGGATATGCGTCGCATAGTTGTCCAACTCCCATAAGATGGATGGATGTAATTCGCCGAGAGCAGTCGTTTTGACTTCGAGCGCTCTGCGCATCAGTGCAAGACCTGACTCTACATCCCGGTGGCGCGCTGCGATAATTTTACCTTTGTGAGAGAGCGCCTCTGCAAAGACCGCTGGGGCATCGATCTCAAGAGGCGCGTGGGCCAAAACACGTTCAACAGCCGCCAGACCCGCATCAGGACGGTCCCACTCATATTCCAATCTAGACTGACGCAATTCAATTAGGGCCAGTTGAAAAGGGTCCGGTGATGGCTGGGAGAGTGCTGTTGCCCGTGCTTTGTCTATCATATCCATCGCTTGCCCGAAGTCGGTGATGACCCAGGGCATGCCGCTCAGTCGCAACAGCGTTTGCAGACGTACGGATACGTAACTTTGCTCGTCTTCCGACGGACGCTCCAAGGCGTTGAGGGCCAGTCCTGCGGTGCGCTGCGCCTCCTCAGTCATACTCAGTTCCGCCATCGCGACAGCGACTTCGGTGTACAACATAGCCTGCAAGACGGGCTCCGTGGCGAACGCATTGTCGATGTCACTGATGGAACCTTCTAAAAGGGCCTGTACTGAAGGTACGGCGCCTCCATGTCGAAATGGGCTGGCCTGGGAAAATACGGAACCAAGAAATTGAGCGGCCTGCTGTGTCACCTCTGACTTTTTTTGCGCGATTAGTTGGGCGGTTACCGCCTCTTGCCGGCTGTTGAGTGCAATGCCAAGCGCGATCAACAAGGCGAAGGTAGCGGAACCAGTGGCCAGTAGCCGTCCCTTGTTGCGGCGCAGGAACTTCATGCTGCGATAGCTGAGTGAATCCGGTGCGGCCTTAACGGGATAGCCGTCGAGATAACGCTGAATATCAGCAGAGAGCTCATTGACGGTGGCATAACGTCGCTCTGGCTCCTTGCGTAGCGCTTTCATGACAATGGCATCGATATCTCTAGATGAGACAGTGGAAACTGCAGAGGGGGGCGGGGGCATTTCGTCGCAAATCCTGCGTTCGACGAGGCTAGGACCGGTGTCTTCCAGCGTATAGGGCAAGCTCTCGGTAACCAGCTTATACAGTAGGATGCCCAGCGCATACACGTCGCTTGTCGTAGAGAGTGCTTCGCGCTTGAACTGTTCAGGGCTTGCAAAATTGGGCGTCATCATCACGTCCAGCGTCCGTGTTTCCCGCCCCTGGGACTCGGTGAGCTTGGCGACTCCAAAGTCGAGAAGCTTAACCGCACCTTCTTTTGAAATGAGGATGTTGGCGGGTTTGATGTCGCGGTGAATAATCAAGTTTTGGTGTGCGTAGGTGATGGCACTGCACACATTCAGAAAAAGCTGCAGCTTCGCTACAGTTGTGAGCTCGTGTGCGCGGCAGTACTCATCAATCGGAATGCCTTCCACATACTCCATCACCAGATAGGGCAGACCCTCTTCGGTCGTGCCACCGTCGAGAAGGCGCGCTATGAATGGGTGATCCAGGTTGGCCAGGATCTGACGCTCGGCTCGAAAGCGTTCGACTAGCTCCGGGCGTTCGAAGACCGTGGGCATAAGCTTAATAGCGACGAGTTGATCGAAGTCAGTAGCCCGCTGCGCCTTGTACACAGTGCCCATGCCGCCACTGCCGACACGCTCAATAATTCTGTATGGACCAATTTTCTCGCGCCTGGGAGTCAACAGGCGCTGGGCCCCATCCTCTACATTATGGAGCGGTGTTGGCGCGGTGTCGCGATCACGTTTTAGGAGTTCCTGCAATCGGTCGCGCTGCGCCGCAGGGAGTTTGTTCAGAAAGACCGCTTGTTCCCCGGAGGAAAGATCACAGACCTTATGAAATAGCGCCTGGTCGTTTTCCCATTGTTTGTCCATAGCTACTCAGTATAGCGGATGGGTATGAGCACGGCAGAACATCCATGGCGGACTGGCAAATAGCGAAAGAGAATGACGATCTGGCTATTTCCAAATGATTCTAGACGCCAGTAACCTTAGCCATGGTACGGGGCTTGTTGTTAGTTATCGTAATCCAGCTCTATATCGAGGGTCATAGTGTTGGCGATGACATCGAGCTGCTCGTCCAGATCATGGAGGCTGAAATGCTCCGGAATCTCCGCATCGATACGCGCTTTAAAAAGTAACTCAGCGCTCATAGGCGCGCTCTCCACCGTGCTTTCCATCTCTATTACATTCACGCCGCTTTGTGCGAGTGCTTTGGATATCTGCCGAACGATGCCAGAGCGGTCGGGACCGATCAGGGTGAGCTTGATGTGTCTGCCACGATAAGTATCCGACTGCATGCCTGCAGGCGTCACCCGAACACTCAGACCACTTGCCGAGAGGCTCTTGAGTTCCTTTTCCAGTGCGGCTGCGTGTTCTTCCGGAAGGCTAACCAGCACGAGTCCAGCGAACTTACCTCCTAGCTGCGAAAGACGACTCTCCAACCAATTGCCACCTCGTTGTTCAATCACCTCAGACAGTGATTCAACCAGGCCGGGGCGGTCGTCTCCAATAAACGTTACAATATAGGCTGGTTGCACGGTTAATCTCCACTTCGATGCGCCCGCATATAGTAGCGCCTCCGCCAGCACTTCACGAGGGGTTGTGCACATCCTAGAGTAAAGGGATGTCTGGCGAGGTATTGTTTGCACCTGCGTTCAATCGGTCTGCGCTAGTGACAGAGTTTGTAGAGGTACCGTTGAAATATCTGCAGAGCCGTTTACTACAGGCGCTGCTGGAAGAGTATGCCAGTCGGGACGGAACCGACTACGGTGAAACTGAGGTCCCGCTTGCGACAAAGGTGGATCAGCTTCGCGCACTGCTCGAGCGTCGTGAACTGGTTATTCTCTACGAAACAAGCGGTGAGCACTGGGACATCGTGCCCCTTGAACGCGCACAAGAACTGTTACAATCCTGACTATGTTCGATAAAGCTGCTGCCGACCGAGTATTGGATGCGACCGGGCTTTATTGCCCGGAACCGGTCATGCTGTTGCACAAGCAAGTGCGTGATATGGCATCAGGCGAAACGCTGCTTGTTATTGCCACCGACCCATCGACTACCCGGGATATTCCGAAATTCTGTCGCTTTCTTGGTCATGAGCTGATCGAGCAGGATGAGTCTGAAGGCCGTTATCGATACCTGCTTCGCAAGGGTACGTAAGGTGGCCATAGCGCCCAAGCAAAGCCTAAACGTGAACAGAGAAACACTGTCTGATTGTGTCGGAAACGGCTTTAGTGCAAAGCGATTAGAGCGGGTGTTTTCTCAGTGCTTTTTGCGCAACTGGCAAACGCAGCTCGTGGGCGGTGCTGCCGAGCCGTTATATCAACCCGCGAAAGACAGCGGTGAGTGCCACCTGTTACATTACCGTGAGGATTTCTTCGCCAGTGCACTGCATGAGATTGCGCACTGGTGCATCGCCGGTGAAACGCGTCGACGACAGCTGGATTTTGGCTACTGGTACGCCCCTGATGGTCGTGATGCTCAACAACAAAAGGCCTTCGAACGGGTTGAAGTCAAGCCTCAGGCACTGGAATGGTTGTTTTCCCTGGCCTGTGGTTTTCAATTCAATGTCAGCGTAGACAATCTGAGTTTCGAGGGTGGTGTCTATGACACCAGCCAATTCAAACGACAAGTGCAGAAACAGGCGCGGCAATGGCAAAGGACAGGGCTGCCCAACCGTGGATTGATGTATTACGAGGCACTCTCAAACGAGTTTGAGACGGGGCAGCACATTGGCGACCTGGACTTGACTCTGGCTATGCTCGAAGGATGAGTATTGATAGCACCACTGCGACCAGGCTCTGCATTCTCGCAGATAGCAATATACCAGCCGTTGAACACTTTGCGGGCTCAGGCGCCAGCGTGCGCCGCTTCGAGGGTAGGGCGCTATCTCCTGAGCAACTGCAGAGTGTTAATGTGCTGCTGGTGCGATCTGTTACGGAGGTCAATGAGCGCCTGCTCGAGGACGCATCTGTCAATTTCGTAGGCACGGCAACCAGTGGCTTTGAACATATCGATCGGCAATATTTAAACCAGCATGACATTGCCTTCGCCCATGCTCCTGGGTCAAACGCTAACTCGGTTGTAGAGTATGTGATTGCTGCGATCGCCGATGTCGAGAACTACCTTGAGCGACTCCTCGATGGTGAAAGGCTGGGCATTGTGGGTTATGGCGTCATCGGCCGAGCCCTTGAGAGACGCATGCGAGCGCTGGGTATCGATTGTGTAATTTATGATCCGTGGGTGTCTGCCTCCGAAGTTAATCTTGCCGCATCTTTAGCAGAGATACTTGAGTGCACAGTTATTAGCGTACATGCCGAGCTAACCTCAAAACAACCATGGCCCAGCCGGCACCTACTGTCGGACCACGAGCTGAGCGCCATTTCCGGCGATTGCCTTCTAATTAATGCTAGTAGAGGTGCTGTGGTCGATAACAAGGCGTTGAAACGGCGTTTGCAAAGTAAAAGCGCCCCATTGGTGGTGCTTGATGTATGGGAGGGGGAGCCGGCTATTGATCGTGAATTATTAGAAGCGGTGGTCATCGGCACGCCGCACATAGCGGGATACAGCACAGATGGCAAACTATTGGGCACGCGAATGCTGTTTCAAGCGCTCTGGGCGCACTTGCATCGCCCCTGGGTGGAGCCAGGCAGCGCGATAGCTGACCCACCGCCATTGCAGTTGAGTGGCAATCTGTCTACCGCCGAGGTCATCCGAACACTGATCGGTCAGCGCTATACCATCCGCAGCGATGATGTGGCCTTGCGCGCAGCACTGTCTGCTGGGTCTGACGCTGCAGGGTTTGATCAGCTTAGAGGGACCTACCCGGAGCGCCGAGAGCTTTTGGGTAGCGAGCTTTTGGCAGAGCAAAGTCTGAGTGAAGAGACTCGGCGCGTTGCAAGCAGTCTCGGGGTAACCCTGTTAAATAAAAGTGTTTGAACCTTCTCGAAACAGCGTGACAGTCTCCGCCTGCACATTGTGCACTGAGAACAGGGTGACTTTCGCCTAAGCGCAGCTACAACCCGATCCGTCTAGCGCTATGCGTCGCCGATGGGAGGGTGCGCCAGCAATTCACTGACGCTGTGATGCAAGTGAATACTCGATCCGCTGTGGAGCGCTTGACGCAGGCTTGTGATTCGAGTGCCGCTATATTCTTTCACGCTGGGAGGCCTTTCATCGGCCTCATCATGGACAGAATTGTCGATTGCTGAGAGCAGCAAAAAAGACTTGCGTGTCAGAGTGACCTGATCGAGCGCCTCTGACCGAATGGTCTCCTCAAACGCGATATAGTCCTGCTCTGCCAGCCAGACCATCGCGCTGAAACCGGCCTGAAAGCGTGGATGGTGTAGGCCAAATTCATCGGGCTCATCAGGGCCGCAAATATCTTCCACATAGAGCGTCGTCTTGCGTGGGAAAACACTGTAAAGGCGGAGGAAGATAATGGCGACGTCGCGATAAAAATCATCGATGTGGATATCTGCCATACAGCGAAAAAGCCTGTAGTCCATTACCTAAAGCTAGTGTACGCTATGCCTCCTTTTCGTTCTAGCGAGGCATTGCTTCATGAAGAGTGATGAGTACTGGCGCGACAAGCTCACACCTGAGGAATATCACGTTTGCCGTGAGAAGGGCACGGAAAGACCGTTTACAGGCGAGTACTGGGACACAAAGGACATCGGGGTCTACAACTGTCGATGCTGCGGTGACCCGCTGTTTATGTCAGACACAAAGTTTGACGCAGGCTGCGGCTGGCCAAGTTTTTTTCAGCCCGCTTCAGAAGGGGTCATTCAAGAAGAGCGGGACACCAGCCACGGTATGATTCGTACGGAGATCATGTGTAAAAGTTGCGGGGCCCATATTGGGCACGTGTTCAACGATGGTCCACCCCCTACCGGCCTGCGCTACTGCGTCAACAGCCTTTCCGTGAAGCTACAAAAAACGGAATAGGACGCTTATCTAGCCGTTGCCTGCCGCATGTTCTGTAGATAGCGCAAAGCTTTTCCTCGTGTCTGAGGTAGCAGGGCGCTAATCCAAGCTTCGCGGGTGTGATCCAGTGTTTGTTCCAGTGTGAGCTGCGAGTCTGCCCACATGCCGACAATAGCGGCGAGCAGAATAGCCAGATGCTGGGTCAGAAATTGAAAGTCGCATTCCGGTTTCAGTTCGCCTAGCTCAGAGATCGTACTAATGTGCCCGGCAACCACGTTTTCGAGCATTTCGCGAGCGTGCCGTTTCGCCGCCAGGTCATCTGATCGCATGATGGACCAATGAATGCTTCTGTAGAACGGCTCTGCTTCCTCATCGAGCGCACCCAGTGCTTCAAGACGCTGAAACAGTTTCGCGACTGCTAGATCACGCTGAGAGTCCTGCTCCAAATTGCCTAGTGGTTCCGTGGTCTGCATCATGATCGCGAACAGGATGTCTGTCTTTGAGCTAAATAAGTTGTAGGGCGTTCTAGAGCTGACCCCAGCCTCATCCGCCAGGTGCCGCATAGTTAAAGCGTCGATGCCATCTTTATGGATAATGCGAATCGCCGCATTAATGATGCGAGTGCGTTTTTCCAGCTTGTTTTGTTCCCGTTGCGTGAGGATAGTCATCGCTCCTTAGCCTAAGTTCTAGTGCTGCCATTGGGCAGGTTGTTGTGGATCTTTGTTGTCGCCTGATATAAGAAAATCATACGATCAGCATTTGCGTGCCGCAATGCCGTTTAAACGGCCAAGGCCCGTCCAAACACAAGGATTGAGCCGCAATCCAGATCATGCCGCTTTCACTGTATTGCGCTGCCGTCCGAGTGAGATTGTTCCGTCTGCGCTCGCAATTTCAATTTCAACCACGTCGTTGGGTTTGAGATATTCGGAGCGCTTACGCTGTGCCTGTCTCAGCTTTTCAGTGCGCCGACGGTCTCTGCGCATGTTAGTCAAAATAGCGAGGCCGGTCTTAACGTCCATCTCAAAGGCCACGCCTCCCGGTGTGCCGGTGAGTAAGCAATCCCCTGGGCGCATATTTGAAAACCGCGATAGGTAGCTCAGGGTGTCGTGCGGCTTGTGAATAAGTTGACTGGTGCTTGCGCGCTGACGCAGCGTACCGTTGACCCGCAAGGATATCGTCATATCGTACAGCTGATTCAGCTCTCCATCCTCCAAGAGGTAGAGAATAGGGCCGGTAGGACAGAAAGTGCGATAGCTCTTGCCTTTAAACCACTGCATGCCAGGCGCACCCATCTGCTGGTCACGCGACGAAACATCATTACAGATAACAAAGCCAGCCACATAGTCCCCCAATTCCTCTGCAGATAAGTCTATCGGGGCGTCGATGTCTCTGCCTATCACCAAACCCAGTTCAGCTTCGTAGTCCAATAGTTCGCATTCTGGTGGCTTTTCAATGTCATCCTTTGCACCACACATTGAAGCACTGGATTTTACAAAAATGAGATTACCCTCATTCGATACAGCGCCTTCGCTGAGGCCAACCTCTTCTTGATGTTGTGCATAGTTAAGGCCTTGGCAAATCAATGTCGCGTCCGACGTCAAAGGGCTCAAAAGTCTGACATCGGAAACGGTCAGACCTGAGTCCTCACTACATGCCAATGCGCTAGCCACCCACTCTGGTTTGTTTGCAAGAATATCGTGCAGACTTGACGCCGGCCACGGCAATTCGAATATCAAATCGTTGGTGATTCGTCCCCAACGCGGCGTTGGCTTGTTTTCTTCGCAGTACCGAATAATCGAAAGTCCCATCTCTTTTCCAAAGTGTCACCCAAGTTGATTTGGTTCGATTATAGCTTCAATAAAAATAAAAATACAACGCGTTGCAATTTTAGAAAGAGTGATTTAAGATGCGCTGCGAAACAGAGGAGATAAGAAATGGAAAGCCTGTTTGATCAAAATACAGTTGCGCGGCTGATCTTGACTCTGATCGCTATTGCGCTGTGTATCGGACCTGCAAAAGCGGATTTCAATTCCACTCACGCAACAAATCCGTTATGGCCAGGCCATGCGCGTTTTCACGTTGTCTGGCAGGTGATAACCAACAGCAGCAACTCGATTGTTTTGCTCGCGCTGCTGTGGATTCCGTTTACGCAGTATGATCTACAGTTGAAACTCGCTGTGGTGTTCGTGGCGATTATTCTCGGCTCGTTCTATGTAACGCTGGCCTGTATGAAACTGTTTGAAGGCTCCTTAGCAGACCCTAACGGCATAAAACCTTTCAAATTCTCATTCCCCGGTCGAACTGTCCTGGTCGATACCAACCTATTTGGATTTAGTGTGCTGTCGATTCTACTTGTGGTGGCAGCGACGAATATCGTTGGGAGCTAACTCCCAGATCTATTAGAAAAGCAAAACAGGAGAAGTACGATGCAAGATAGCCAGGTTGATGAACAATTACAGACAACTGTTTTGATCGTCGGCTGCGGTCCATCTGGGATGACGACGGCCCTTTGCCTAAGCCAATTTGGCATCCGTTCACTGCTTATCGATCGTCACAGTGAAATTTCAGACGCCCCGCGGGCCCACGCTCTCAACTGTCGCACCCTGGAGATTTTTTCATCGTTGGGAATTGATCTCGCACATCTGCGTGAGTTGGCTACACCCGATGAAGAGAGCGGCTGGGTAAGGTGGGTCGATACGCTCAGCGGCGGGGAATTTGGTGTCGTGCCCTATGAACGAATGAACGCGACCGAGACGGTGCCTACAGCGCATCCACTATTCAACATAGCGCAACCCGATGCAGAGGCGGTGCTTTATGCCGCGGTTCAGGCTGACCCTAATATTCGGGTCGAGCGGGAATGGCAATGGAATAGCTGCTCACAGAACAACGCTGCCGTGGATTCCCTCATTGTGACAGGAGGCTCACAGCGAATTGCTGTCCATAGCGACTATCTCATCGCCGCAGATGGTGCCAATAGTGCTGTTAGAGAGAGTCAAAACATTGAGATGGAAGGGCCTGGCGTCATTCAGAAGTTTAAAAACATTCACTTTCGAGCAGACTTGAGTGCGCTAGTGCAACACAAACCCGCCATCTTGTACTGGGTGCTCCACCAGTCGTATCCAGGGACTTTCATCGCCTATAACATGCGTAACAACTGGACCTTCATGTTTCCATACGACCCGGCTACCACAGACCCGCTCAGCCTGTCGGAAGAAGTCTGTCTGCGCCTGACTAAAGGTGCAATCGGTAGTCCCGACATCGCTTTAGAGATCGTCAGCATTCGTGATTGGGAACTGACCTCCGAAGTCGCAAGTAGCTATCGCAGCGGACGAGTTTTTTTGGTAGGGGACGCTGCGCATCGCTACCCGCCCAGTGGGGGACTGGGGCTAAACACCGGTGTGGGGGATGCACATAATCTCGCCTGGAAAATAGCCGGTGTGCTTACTGGCTGGGCGGGTGAGGCACTACTTGATTCTTACGATAGTGAGCGTCGACCAGTCGCAAATCACAACGCAGCGTTCAGTTTAGAAAACGCGATGAAAATGTTAGACGTATTCACTCACGCCGGCGTGTTCGCAGCGCCGGGTGAGCAACCTTCGCTGCAAGCGCTGCAAGCGGATACATCACAATGGGACAGCCTGCAGGCTAGCATAGAGGACCAGCGTGTTCACTTTGACGGTCTTGCGCTACACCTAGGCGCTCATTACGGGCGAACTGAGGCGCCAGACCCTTTTACCCGCGAACTGCAATGTGCTCAGCCGGGTGCGCGTCTTCCACACGTATGGGTGAACGCTAAGGGCGAGAGAATCTCAAGCCACGACCTAATCAGCGCTGGCCAATTTACGCTACTAGTACCTGCGTCATCAGACGTCGACCCGGCATCACTACCCGCGCATTGGCAAATGCGTCGCGCCTCAGAAGACTTTCACGCGGATGCAACAGCGTTGCAGGCGCTGGGGCTGGGCAGTGCATCGGTTCTTGTTCGACCGGATGGCCACATTGCCGCTCTGTTACCCACGTCAGAAGCGTTGAAAAATACACTCTTGTCTATCGCCGAAGCGGGTATTGCCGCTTAAATATCGGTCTCTAAGGAAACGAAGGACGCCAGTATGGACTTAGGTATCAGCAATAGAAAAGCCATTGTTTGTGCATCAAGCCGCGGTCTTGGAAAGGCCTGTGCGATGTCGCTGGCCCGCGAGGGTGTGCATGTATTTATCAATGGTAGGACGGAAGAGGCGCTACAGAAATGCCGGCGGGAGATTGCAGAATCTGGCGGCGAAGTCACGGCCGTGCTGGCGGATGTGTCTTCAGCGGCGGGGCGCGATGCCTTACTCGAAGCCTGCCCCGCACCGGACATTCTGATTAACAACAACGGTGGTCCGAATCCGGTGGGTTTTCCAGAGAGTTCAGCCGAGGACTGGCAGGCCGCGATTGAAGCAAACATGATGGCGCCCATTTTTCTGATGCAAGCCGTGTTGAGCGGTATGCGTGAGCGTCGCTTCGGACGTATCGTCAATATCACCTCAGCGATGGTTAAAGCGCCCAACCCCATCATGTGCATCTCTAGCGCTACCCGTACTGCACTGACCGCACTCTCCAAAGCCGTCTCCAGGGATACCGTTGCCAGCAATGTGACCATCAACAATCTACTACCGGAAATGTTTGACACCGGGCGCCAGCATGACAACGCAGAGCTGATCGTTGCACTTACAGGAATCAGCTACGGAGACGCGCGCGAGCGATTAAAGTCGCGTGTCACTGCAGGTCGTTTCGGCCAGCCTCAAGAATTCGGCGATGCCTGCGCGTTTTTGTGCAGCGCCCAGGCCAGCTATATCTGTGGTCAAAATCTACAGCTAGACGGCGGCTCCTATGACGGACTTATTTAGGCTGTTGAAGAATCGTACCGTCAGCGGAGCGGATAGAAGCACTGCTGGCATGGACATCAAGTGCGTTGTGTCTGCGTATGCCAATATCTTCGCCTGCTTAGCAATAGCCCTCATCGGGCTTTACTTGGTTCTTCTATCACCTAAGCTCTCTGCCGATAACTCTCGCCCCAATGTCATTTTGATAGTCGCCGATGATCTCGGCTGGAACGATGTCGGCTTTAACGGCAGTGACATTCGTACACCTCATCTCGATCAGCTAGCGAATGACGGTGTGCAACTCGAGCGCTTTTATGTACAGCCCTCATGTAGTCCTACACGTAGTGAACTGATGACGGGTCAATCTGCGATATCGCTTGGCGTGATATCACCCTTTTCTAAACAGCAGCCTGCGGGAGTTCCAGAATCGCATCGCTTTTTGCCGCAATTTTTTCAAAGTGCAGGCTATCAGACGTTTATGGTGGGAAAGTGGCACCTGGGGTTTAGAGCACCACGATTTCGGCCCAATGCGCGCGGCTTTGATCATTTCTACGGCCATGTTACTGGAGGCATTGGCTACTGGGATCACGTCAACGGAGGTGGGCTGGACTGGCAGCGCAATGGCAAGACGCTCAGGGAGCAGGGCTACACTACCCATTTGATGCGCGACGAGGCCGTCCGACTGATCGAAAAACGAGACAAAGCGCGACCTTTCTTTCTCTATCTTGCGTTCAATGCACCTCATCTTCCTGGTGAGGCGCCGGAGGCGTCTTTAGCGCAATACAGTGCGCTATCCAACCGTGATCGACAATTGCATGCGGCCATGGTGACTGAAATGGACGCGGCAATTGGCACAGTGATGCAAAGCGTGAGTGATCAGGGAATCAGCAAAGACACGCTGATCTGGTTTCTCAGTGATAACGGCGGTCTCAACCCCAGCTTTGCGCCGGAGGGGATTAAGCGCGTGATGGCCTACCTCGATGAGTTGTACGGTGATGAGGAATTGCCGCTGCAAATACTTGAGTTCGTGCGAGTCAATATGTTGCACGGCGCCGGGGATAACGCACCCCTGCGAGCCGGAAAGCAGTCTGTCTATGAAGGTGGGATTCGGGTGCCTGCTGTCGTTTCATGGCCGGGAACACTGCCGCCAGCAAGGTACAACGGTGTAGTCAGTGCCCTTGATGTACTACCAACGTTACTTTCCGCTTCAGGAATTTCCGCCGATGGAAGCGATTTAGCGGGAGGAGATCGCTGGTATTCCTTAGCCGAGGGAGCTGATTCACGCGTGTCTGACTATCACGTTATAGGACTAGATGGCGAAGCCATGGTGAGCTTTCCATGGAAGCTCGTGATGGGGACCGACGGCTCCACGCAATTGTACAACCTTGAAGCTGATCCCAGCGAAACCCTTGATGTCGCGACCCTTCACCCTGCACGAGTCGATCGCCTCGTGGCTGCTATCGATTCCGCGCCGAGAGCAGAGCCCATCAACCTGGCTTTGTGGACGCTAATTACCGACCCAGATTTCTTTGGTGGAGAGGAAGATAGACCACCTTGGACCGAGATTGAGTAGATAAACGAGATTTATTGGTGTGTTTACAGTAATGACAGTAGCAAGTGACCACACCAGTTTAAAGATAATAAGGAGATCAGGATGCCAGCTAAACTAAGTAGACTCATAAGCACTGTGGCAGCACTTTTTGTTGCCAACGGTATTGGCGTCGAAGTTCAGGCTCGAGCGCTAGAAGAGGTTGTAGTCACGGCCACAAAGCGTGAGGCAGGAATGCAGGATATTCCCATCGCGATCACTACGATGAGCGGTGACGCCCTGGAAGAAAAAAATGTGCTGTCTGCGAAAGGCCTGGAAAACTATACCCCGGGACTCCGAATACCTCAGCAGGATGCCTCCCGTACTTTTGTTCGCATTCGCGGTGTCGGTAGCCGTAAATTTGATATCGGTTCAGAGGGATCAGTCGGCATCTTTGTTGACGAAGTGTATATCCCGCGATTCAGCTCGGCTGATTTGGGTTTCCTGGATGTGGAACGCGTCGAAGTGCTTAAAGGGCCACAGGGTACCATCCTGGGACGCAACACCGCTGCTGGTGCGATTAATGTGACCAATAGAAGGCCCACCGCAGAAACAGAAGGATTTCTAGAGGGTGGAGCGGGTAACGAGGACAGCTATTTGTTGCGTGGAGCAATTTCCGGTCCGGTCGCGCAAAATGTCGATATGCGTTTAGCGGTAGGTGGCGTAAAAGACGGTGGCATGCAAGAAAATATCCTAACCGGCAATAGTAACGACATGGAAACCGTTGTATCGCGTCTGCAGACCAGTTGGGAAGCCAGCGATACCTTCAGCGCCTTATTGGGCCTGAATTATTCTAGAAGAGAGCAGACGGCCATGTTGCAGAAAAATACCGCGATTAGTGATGACGGTGTGATCACGCCGCTGTTTGGCTCGCCTGCGGAAACCTTCATCGTGAACGATAACCTGCGCGAATACCCCATATCAGAAGATGGCAACTTCACAGGTAAATGGTTTATGACCAATCTAAAGTTGGAGAAGGAGTTCGCTGCGGTGAGCTTGATATCGGTCAGCAGTTTCCAGACCACGCAAGATAAGATCGGCGAAGACTTCGATTCCAGTTATGCCAGTGTTGGTATCTCCAATTCAGAGACGGAGTCTGACACCTACTCCCAAGAGTTTCGACTCGTCGGCGAGGATTACCTTATGGGGGTGTTCTTCTACAGTGACTCAGCCGACAGCGCATACGCGTTTTTGTGGGATGAGCAGTCGCTACAGCACCTATTCACTAACGACCCTGACGTTTTTGATTCCGGCACTGGCGACATAGATACCACGAGCTGGGCGATTTTCGGTGAGTACACGTTTTGGTTATCCCAAGATCTGTCGATGACGGTCGGTGGAAGGTATTCCTACGACGAAAAAGACTTCGAGTTAACGTCCAGCACCAGCAATCCAGGACTGCCTGCGGTACTGGAGCCTTATGTTTACGAAGACAGTAAAAGCTGGACTTCGTTTGATCCAAAGGTCGCATTCACCTGGCAACCCAAGGACGACCTTTTGCTCTACCTCTCATATAACGAAGGTTATAAAGCAGGCGGTACACAATTTACCGCCATCAATGAAGCGCTAGCCAGACAGCTGTTCGATCCTGAGGAATTATCGGCGTATGAAACGGGCATTAAATCAGATTGGCTAGATAGCACCTTGCGCCTCAACGCTTCGGCTTTCTATTACGAATACGATGACCTACAGGTCCAGCGGGTTGATAGCGAGATCAGCGGTGGTATCCCCGTGGCGTTCACCGACAATGCGGCAAGCAGTGACATCTACGGAGTAGAGTTGGACATGACCTGGCTGCTACCCGCGGGCTTCTCCACCCGTCTTGCCTATGCCTATCTACACGCTGAATATGCTGATTACGAAGGTCCAGACGGAGAGGACTTTAGCGGCAATGTACTGCCGGTCAGCCCCGAGCATACGGTGATGTTCTCTCTGGATTATCGTCTGGATATCAGCCCACAGTGGCAGCTCTATATGGGCACAGATTGGGTCTGGGTGGATGACTACAACTTCGATGTCAATGAAGACCCCGCAACAGCGCAGGAATCTTACGCGCTTGGTGCTGCCACCGTAGCGCTGTCTTCTAACGACGCGACATGGACCCTGTCCGCCTTTGTTCAAAACCTGACTGACAAAGACTATTACAGCCAGCGGACGCGGCGAGACACCGAAATTATTGCATCGGCCGGCGACGGCAGGCGCTATGGCGTACGCCTGAAATATGCTTTTTGATCACGACTCCCAGGGAAGAATCAATGATTATCGATGATGAAAAAGTGACTACTGAAGAGGTTAGGCAATGGAAAGGCTTGCACCTGCTGCACTTCCAAGGCTCGACTTGTTCGCAGAAGGTACGCCTACTGCTAAGAGAATTGAGTCTGGATTGGACTGCCCATAACATCAACCTGCTGAAACACGAAAACGCGAGTGCCTGGTTCCTGGGCATCAACCCCCGCGGCGTGGTGCCTGTATTGATCGATGACGGTGTCGTACACGTAGAGAGTAACGACATTATCGCCTACCTCGATGATCGCTACGCACCGCCGGGCAGCAGTTTTCTGTTTGATAATAATGACGCTAATGCATCTTCTGCGGCCATTTTGCTAGAGAAAGAGCATTCTCTACACCGAGACCTGCGCTTGCTGACGATGGAGTTTGGGCCGCTGCGAATGAAAACAGAGCAACAGATCGCTCAACAAGAAGGTAATGGCACCCCCGATGAAGAGCGCGATACAGAAGTGCGCTGGTGGCGCGAGAGACTTCGAACGGCTAACGCCGCTGAACACATAGCCGCTGCCTGCAGCCGAATAAGTGCGGCACTGACCGATCTTGATAACACCCTGGCTGTGCAGGCCTTTTTGGTCGGCGATCGCATATCCATAGTCGATATTGCATGGTTTGTTAATGTCCAGCGCTTACAGCGTATTGGCTTTCCGGTGTCGCGTTTTGCCAATTTGTATGAGTACTACCTAAAGCTCGCTTCGCGGCCCGCTTTTTTGGAAGATGCTAAGCATCCCGCATCTAAAGTCGGCCAGGTCGTTTTCGCTGCATATCGATTCAAGAACCGGGTTAAAGGTAGGGCGTTGGAGAGCTTTTTGTAAGGGCCAAAACTTTAGGCCGGAAATGATTGGATTGGCGGATCACTTCCAACGCCTGGACCCTCAACGCACAGGTGGATTTGTTAGATTGGGTTAAGGGAGAGGAAATTGGAGCGGGAAACGGCCGCGAGCCACGAAACCCATCCATCGCCCGAGCCGAACTTCTCGCAAATACTTGACTTATCGGTTACGATTTTGGTAGCACACTGATGGAGCTAATCAGTTCGGTTGCCGAATCTCTCGGCGTTTGGGAAAAGTGCTCCCTGACTTCACGGCATCAGATCAGATCTTCAACAGAGAAAAGTTGGGAGAAATAATCGTTAAAATGGAATGTGATTCGACGTATTTTTCGCTGAAAAGAGTGAAGCGCTTCTTCGCAATTCTTAGCATGGGTCTCATTGCGTTAGGCGTGCAACCTCAGCCTGTTTATTCTGATGACTGGAATGCCTGCGACGGCTTTTGTCAGTTCACAGAAATACCGGTTCATAGTGATGCACCAACACTCACAATCCAATGCGCTCCTGGACTCGAAATCTATCAAAACCAGAGCATGTGCAGTTCAAATGATTTATTTGTCGCAGATTGCGCTCATCGCAGCTTCACAACTACGACGTTTTCGTGCACATGCTACTTCCAAGGCAACCACCAGAACGGGCATGCTGGAATCAAGACGTGTTGCACACCAGACGGTCAAGAGACCAATTTTTGCCACAATTGAAAGCCGACTTTATTGTGTTAGCCCCATTTCACTTTTTAGTACGTATTCGAGAGTTATCCATCCATAGAGGATGTCCTGAAACCAAATGTCACTGAGCCAGTCGGTGAAGATCAATGGCCTGGACACGCAGGCCTACTACCTGCGTGATGAGTTTGAGTGTCTACCGACCCTGATGTACCCCGACGTCGACAGTCTAGTGCCACAAAACCGGAGTCCGTCGATCAAGCTGTGATCACTAGACGATTACGTCAGGATGGAGTGTGAAACGGCCGGGGTGGTGGGCCACTTCGAACTCCTAAGCCTTCGTCGCAGCGCTTTGCTCTAACGATAAGAGTTGGAGCGTGAAACGGCCGGGGTGGCGGGCCACTTCGAACTGCTTAGCCTTCATTGCATCGAGTAAGGATGGAGCGGGAAACCGGGTTCGAACCGGCGACCTCAACCTTGGCAAGGTTGCGCTCTACCAACTGAGCTATTCCCGCACATGTTCGCGCTTATCCACCGCCGTGGTCGCCGGAACCGTCGAGGCTGCGCGCCCCAGCTGCGCGCCCCGGCCCAACCTTAGCAAGGTTGCGCTCTACCAACTGAGCTATTCCCGCGTATTGACGAGTGGCGTCCCCTAGGGGGTTCGAACCCCTGTTACCGCCGTGAAAGGGCAGTGTCCTAGGCCACTAGACGAAGGGGACGCATTAGTCTCGGTCAAGAGGCGCGCATTGTAGGTAGAGTGCGCATGGTCGTCAAGCCCCGAGAGGGGCATTGGGCTGAAAATTTACTGTAAGTTCAGGAGCTTAGCGCGCGCCGCTTGAAAATCGAACAGTTCGCTGCGGGCAGCGCTTTGCAAGCGCTGCTCCTCTAACTGTTGATAAATACCGATTTCTTCATCCGGCATAAAGTGCAGGCAGTCTCCACCAAAAAACCACAACAGTTCACGTGGGTAGGTGGGAGCAAAATCTGGATGTGTCGTGAACAGTCTCACGGTTAGGGCAGCGCCTTGATCGTAAAGCTGATCGCGGGCATTTTGGGCCAGGGACTGAAATTCGAGCGCAAGCATTCGCAATCTATCGTCTTCCGCCAGCGTCCGGGTGCGTTGGCAAAAGGTATCGGAGAACGATTTAAAAAGCGCTATGTTGTGATCTCGATACTGTTCGTCATTCATTGTCTGTGTCGTTTGCCTCACAGATTGCGGGTACAATAGCCTGTTAACATCAAAAACAAGGCCCGCTCTTCTTTACTCATGATAACAGCTCTCAAAATCAACGATCTCCGCAAAGTTTACACTGATGGTTTTGAAGCGCTCA
Source organism: Pseudomonadota bacterium (assembly GCA_039025905.1). GTDB lineage: Bacteria > Pseudomonadota > Gammaproteobacteria > Pseudomonadales > Halieaceae > JARRPM01. Next base: position 26,208 of record JBCCNJ010000028.1, read on the forward strand.
AAGGCATTAGTTTAGAAGTAGAGGAGGGCGATTTTTTTGCAATGCTAGGGCCCAATGGCGCTGGGAAGTCAACGACCATAGGCATCATCTGCTCGCTAGTCGCCAAAACCTCGGGCACGGTTTCTGTATTCGACGTGGATATCGACGAGAATTTTCCCGCCGCGAAGCGAAACATTGGCATCGTACCGCAGGAGTTCAATTTCAATCAGTTCGAAAAGGTATTCGATATTTTGTTTAACCAGGCGGGTTACTACGGTCTCACTCCGCAGTTGAGTAGAGAGCGTGCAGAAAAGTACCTCAGAGAATTAGAGCTTTGGGACAAGCGAGATACCCAGGCCTTCATGCTCTCTGGTGGCATGAAGCGCCGCTTGATGATTGCTCGTGCCCTGGTGCACGAGCCACGCCTTCTTATTCTCGACGAGCCTACTGCCGGGGTCGACATTGAAATGCGGCGAGCCATGTGGGACTTCCTCAAAAAAATAAACCGTGAAGGCACGACCATCATTCTCACCACCCACTATCTAGAGGAAGCAGAAGCGCTTTGCCGGCATATTGCCATCATCAATCACGGCGAGATCGTAGAACACAGTTCGATCAAAGCATTATTGAGAAGACTACACAGAGAAGTTTTTATACTCGACTGTGTTGAAGATGCTCCCGATTCAGTTGAGATCGAGGGCTTCGAGATAAACAGACTCGATTCTCATACGCTAGAAGTAGCGGTAGAACAGGGCCAATTAATCAATCAGGTATTCGACGCACTTAATCGCCAGGGTATCCACATAAGGAGTATGCGCAACCGCGCCAACCGCTTAGAAGAAATGTTTGTCAGTCTGGTGCAGGGCGCGGCGTGAGTCCACGGGAACAATGGCTCGCCTTTCTCACGATTTTGAGAAAGGAGATCAGGCGCTATACGCGAATTTGGACTCAGACCTTATTGCCCTCGGCAATCACGATGTCTCTGTACTTCGTTATATTCGGCACACTCATTGGCTCCCGCATTGGCCAAATGGATGGCTTCTCCTATATGGAATTTGTCGTGCCCGGCTTGATTATGATGGCGATTGTCACCAATTCATATTCCAACGTCGTGTCTTCATTCTTCGGCTCCAAGTTTAATCACAGCGTCGAAGAACTGCTGGTATCGCCAACGCCAAACTACGTGATACTGATGGGTTATGTGCTCGGTGGCGTCTCCCGTGGGATTCTTGTCGCCATCATCGTGACGCTTGTTTCATTGTTCTTCTCTCGCCTGAGCATCCATAGCTATTCGATTGTTATCCTGGTCGTATTGATGACATCTGTTTTGTTCGCCTTGGCGGGATTCATTAATGCTGTGTTCGCAAAGAACTTTGATGATATATCGATTGTTCCCACCTTCGTGCTGACGCCCTTGATCTATTTGGGCGGCGTTTTTTACTCCATGGATTTACTGCCTGATTTTTGGGCGGGTGTTTCCAAGCTGAACCCGCTTGTCTATGTTGTTAACGCTTTCCGCTACGGAGTGCTTGGCGTGTCAGACGTAAGCCTAAGCTTTGCAATAACTATGATTGCGGTTTTTACAGCAGCGGCGTTTGCCTATTCTATGTATCTGCTCAACAACAGCACGCGCTTGCGCCAATAGCGAATCGATGACTGATAAAGACTCAGCAGAATTACTGCTAGGGAAGCAGACACCCGTTGTAGACGAGTACGCTCCACAGCTGTTATTTCCTATTCCTAGAGCGGATGGCCGGTCCAGGATTGACCTCGGGGAGGCACTGCCCTTTAGTGGAGTCGACGTTTGGCACGCCTATGAAATGTCCTGGCTGGATCCAAAAGGCAAACCGGTTTGCAAGGTCGGCCGATTTTCGATCCCGGCTGACTCACCCAACATGGTGGAATCGAAGTCCTTTAAGCTGTACTTGAATTCCCTGAATAGCACTTCCTTTAAAAGCCCCAGCGAACTCAGGCAGGTGATAGAGGCGGATCTATCAAAGATTCTCGGTGTGACGCCGATAATCGAGCTTTTCGCAGTTGATGATTCCGCACTCGCTGGCACAGGCCTTCAGGGCAACCCCATCGATGATCTGAAACCGGATACGATTGCGGATGAGCCATCAGTCGATTTACTGACTACGGCTGGCAATGAGGTGATTGAAGAGGCCTTATATACCCATCTCCTGCGCTCGCTATGCCCGGTGACAGGTCAACCTGATTGGGCGAGCGTTTGGCTCAAATATCGGGGCAGGGCAATAACACACTCCTCACTGCTCGGATACTTCATTTCTTTCCGCAAACATCAGGAATACCATGAGCAGTGCGTGGAGCGCATGTTTCGCGATATTGCAGAAACCACAGAAGCTGAGCATCTGCAAATCCAGGCTTGCTACACACGCCGTGGAGGTCTCGATATCAACCCTTTCAGGAGCACCGACCCGGCTGCAAAGCCGCTGCCTAGGCTGAATCGACAGTAGGCCAACGTCGCTTAGCGATCTTATAGAGCGCTCTATCACATTTAGCGTCTTGTGGTATCATCCCGGCCCGCATTGGTGAGGTGGCCGAGTGGTCGAAGGCGCACGCCTGGAAAGTGTGTATACGGAAACGTATCGAGGGTTCGAATCCCTCCCTCACCGCCACAAATCAAAAAGGGCTGCCCTAGGGCGGCCCTTTTTAATATGTTTATGGTCAGGGGGATTAGGAAGAGAGCCCCGTTCGACAAAACGCGACCAAAGGAGCGTTTTGCAACGAGCCACCGCAGGTGGCGAAGCCCCGTAGGGGTCATAACACCTACCAAGGTGTTATGATCAATCCCTCCCTCACCGCTATGACCAATTAGCCATCGATTTTTATTCGCAGCGTTATTGAGTTAGCGACGCGTCACAAGAGGCATGCACTTCGGGTCTGTGAATGTGTGTCGTAGCAGCGTAAATCGCCCCTAAGCTGTATGGGTCTGAAACTGCGAGGGTCAGATTTTGTGCCTGCAAAAGCACCCTGATTAAAGTGGCACTTCCCATCGGTGAAAGCAATTCCGATCCCGATCCCGGGCTTAAGATATTGGCTCCGTTGCCTGCCTAGGACAGGCAAGATACGCCCCTTGCACTATCCCTTTCAGTGTCGAGTCGGCTAAGAGCTGCGGCAATTAGTCGTTGCTGTTACTTTTGAAAATACTTGCACGGCAGCTTCTAATGAGAATAATTAGCATTCGCTTTAGAGCTGTAGGAGAAACCCATTATGCTAATTCGACTTTTTCTCGATAGATTGAAAACTATACCCCTTTGCATGCTGCTCGTCGGCGGGTTCGCGATATCAAGCCATGCCGATCAAGAGGTCAACGTCTACTCCGCCCGCCAGGAGGCATTGATTAAACCCCTGTTGGATGAGTTTACGGTAGAGACCGGCATTGCAGTAAACCTGGTGACGTCAAAGGGCGATGCACTGCTTACCCGGTTGCAAAAAGAGGGTGCCAACTCTCCAGCGGATGTGCTCATCACTATCGACGCGGGTAGACTCTACCGTGCACAGGAAGCGGGTGTTTTGCAGCCCATCGAATCGGAAACGCTGGCGGCGGCCGTGCCAGCCAATTTGCGTAGTCCTGACAATCTCTGGTTCGGCTTGTCCAAGCGGGCCCGAGGTATTGTCTACGCACCCGATCGCGTCGATCCCGCTGAGTTGAGCACCTATGAAGCGCTGGCAGGCCCGGATTGGAAAAATCGCGTCTGCATCCGCTCCTCTACAAATATCTACAACCAATCACTGGTTGCGGGCATGCTGTCCACCGAGGGGCAAGACGCTGTGGATACGTGGCTCGCCGAATTCGTACCGAACTTTGCGCGTCCACCTCAAGGCGGTGACCGAGATCAAATCGCCGCAGTTGCCAGTGGTCGTTGTGACGTTGCCATCGTTAATAGCTACTATCTCGGCGGTATGATTAATTCTGAGGATCCGCAACAGCGCCAAGCCGCTGAGCGTGTTGCCATATTCTGGCCCAACCAGGATGACCGCGGCACACATATCAATATCAGTGGTGCAGGCGTCACGGCCTCAAGTAAAAACACCGCAGAGGCCATCGCATTGATTGAGTTTCTAACCCGAGAAGAAAGCCAGCAATGGTATGCTGAAGCAAACAATGAGTACCCTGTACGCGATGACGTTGAGCCGAGTGACTTACTGCAATCCTGGGGTGAGTTTAAGGCTGATGAGGTTGACGCCGTCGAATTGGGGCGCCTTAATCCTCAGGCGGTAATGGCGATGGATAGAGCAGGTTGGAAGTAGCGGACACGCCGCCTGTAAAACAAGGAGGCAGTCAAAGCGCACGCCTGAGACATTTCCTATGGCAGTCCGCGCTGGTTATTGCTGCTGGTATCATCGCTGCGCCTGTGCTGGTCATCATCTCCAGCTTGTTCCAACCCTTTAGTGACCTGTGGCGACATCTTCTTGATCATGTCATCACGGACTATGTTGTCAACTCGCTACTGTTGATGATGGGTGTCGCCATCGGCACGTCGCTTCTTGGCGTCACCACAGCCTGGCTGACGGCGACATGCGATTTTCCCGGCCGTCGTTTTTTCGGCTGGGCGCTAGTACTTCCGATGGCGATGCCAGCCTACATAATCGCTTACACGTATACCGGCATGCTCGATTTCTCGGGTCCACTGCAGAGCTATATGCGGGAGACGTTCGGCTGGCAGTATGGGGACTATTGGTTCCCAGAGATTCGCTCACTGGGTGGCGCAATCTGTATGCTCTCACTGGTTTTTTATCCCTACGTCTATTTGCTGGCTCGGGTCGCCTTTGCAGAGCGGTCCGTGGCCTTACTGGAGGCGAGTCGAAATCTCGGGCACGGACCCTGGCGTACTGTATTGACGGTCGCACTGCCGATGGCCCGTCCTGCCATTATCGCTGGGGTTAGTCTGGCACTCATGGAGACACTGGCTGACTATGGCACTGTGGATTATTTCGGTATCAGTGTGTTTACTACCGGTATCTTTCGTACCTGGTATGGTTTTGGCGAGTTGACGACGGCAGCCCAGCTGGCTGCATTTTTACTGTTATTCGTCGTCTCCGTGGTGGTATTGGAACGCCTATCGCGTGGCGCCATGCGCTTCAACGCACAGAATGCTCGGGCCGCCCAGCTGCGGGTGTCTTTAGTGGGCTGGCGAGCAGGGTTCTGCTGCGCTTTGGCCAGTGCTGTTCTCATTGCGGGATTCGCCTTGCCCGCCGCACAGCTTGCGCTATGGGTTTTGCGCAGCACCGATAGTGTGGACGCTCAGGCATTCCTCTCACTGGTTGGGAATTCGTTTCTGCTGGCAGCCATTGCGAGTCTGTGCGCGTTGCTGGTTGCCCTCTCACTCGCCTATGCAGTGCGGCTTCGCCCCGGTCGTCTGGCCACCTTAACAGTAGCAACTGCATCAATTGGCTACGCAGTTCCGGGTACGGTAATCGCAGTAGGCGTTTTGATTACCCTGGCCTGGGCGGACAATCAGCTGAACAACGTTCTGCAAGTTGCGATGGGTTCGTCCGGCGGTTTGTTGTTAAGTGGCTCGCTAGCCGCCCTGATATTCGCCTACCTTGTTCGATTCTTAACCGTCTCGATGTACACCGTTGAGTCGGGCCTTTCGAAGATCACGCCAGCGCTGGACGATGCCGCGAGATCGCTGGGTCGTTCACCGCGCGGTGTGCTGCGCGACGTACACGTACCCTTGCTGCGAGGCAGTGTGTTGACTGCTTTACTGTTGGTTTTTGTCGACGTGCTGAAGGAGTTGCCAGCAACGCTAATTTTGAGGCCCTTTAATTTTAATACACTCGCCGTAAGAACCTATGAGCTCGCCTCTGATGAACGTCTCACAGACGCCGCACTTCCTGCACTGACCATCGTTGTGATTGGCCTTGTGCCGGTCATCCTACTCAGTCGTGGCTTTACAATCGGGCGTGGGCAGCATGGCTAAGCAATTAGAGCTTGATCAAGTTTCTGTTCGCTATGGGCAATATACGGCGGCGAGAGAGGTGTCATTTGCCCTTGAGACGGGAGAGATAGGCTGTCTATTGGGGCCTTCTGGCTGTGGCAAAACGACGCTGCTGCGGGCCATCGCTGGCTTTGAGCCGCTGTTTGCGGGTCAAATAAAATTGCACGAGAAGATCATCAGTAATCAGGGCATGACATTAGCGCCAGAATCGCGTCGTGTGGGAATGGTATTTCAGGACTTCGCATTGTTTCCTCATCTTACAGTGAGCCAGAATATTGGTTTTGGCCTGCAAGGTCTCGATCGCCGCAATCGCTCCGCGAGAATTACTCAAATGCAAAAGCTGGTTGATCTCGAGGCGCAAGGAGACCGCTACCCGCACGAACTCTCAGGCGGGCAGCAGCAGCGTGTCGCACTGGCGAGAGCGCTGGCACCCGAGCCGGAAATATTGCTCATGGACGAACCCTTCTCTAGCCTAGACACGGAATTGCGCGAACAGCTGGCGCGCGAGGTCCGCGATTTGCTGAAAGCGAATTCAGTGACGGCCATTCTGGTCACACACAATCAGCGAGAAGCGCTGGCCATGGCGGATCAAATCGCGTTGATCAAAGAGGGGAGAATCGTGCAGTCGGGCTCACCATCGGCCGTTTATAGACAACCGTTGAATGCATTTGTAGCGCGTTTTATCGGCCAGGGCGCCATCATCGAACTTAGCCTGGGCGAACATAGTCTGTTAGAAGCGCATTTGGGGTTGACCGAACTGGCTGCGCAAGACCCATCGGAGCTTAAGAGGGTGCGGCTGCTCATCCGGCCTGAGCATGTTATCTACACGCCAGAGAGTGATCTGCAGCTATCTATCCTAGGCTGCGAGTTCCAAGGCGCCTGCTATCGATACGAACTAGCGCTGCCAGATCGGCAGACTGTGCAATGTCTGGTACCGAGCGAAATGGAGTTAGACCCCGGTGCAACGCTGCCGGTTCGGTTTGATCGCAAACAGCTGGTGCAACTGCGCGACGAGCTTGCTGGTTAGTGATCAGCCTAAAAACTGCACCCTAGTCACAGACGATGCCGTTTTCTTCGATTAGGTGCTCATAGCGTTCGTCCGTTAGGGTACGCAAAAAGCACACCAACCCCTCAACATCCTGCTCACTGAGTTTGCGTCCGTCGCTCAGTTCGGTCAGCGCCACCGTCTCTGGAAAAGGAGGCTCACGCCAGGGTGCTCCCGTTTCCGGATTGATGAGGTTGTCGGAACCTGTCAGGAACTGATCGTAAAAACGAATCACCGTATCGAGTCTGCGAAAAACGCCATTATTCATGTAAGGGCTGGTGACCGCGACATTGCGCAGGGTTGGTACTTTGTACTTACCGATTTCCGCAGGATCGTCCACCAGTGGGTTAGCGAGTAGTCCTTGATCCAAATCGTCCAGTGGGATGTTTGCAGCGAGTCTGGCCGCCTCATTCACGGGTGTGCCGATATTGTGGTACTCATAGTTGGTGAATGTCTCGCGCCGATTTCCATTCGGCTGCAATTGGTGACAGGTTGCGCAGTTGGTAAATTGTTGCGAGAAAAACAGCGCCCTACCCAGAGCCGCTTTGCTGGCGGGGTCATACAGAAATTCACCGGAGAGAGATTTGTCGTAGCGAGAATCGAAACTAGAAAAGAACGGTGTGCGTTCAAATGCCGCAATGCTCTCTGCCATGGCATCGTAGGCTTCATCAACGTCATCAAAGATAGCGTCGCTGTAGAGGGCTTTGAACGAGGCAACATAATCGGGGTTTTCCAGCAGGCGTTCGATCACGCTGCCCCTGTCCGGCATGCCCATCTCCAGCGCACCAATAGGCGGCCCTTTGGCTTGTTCCTCCAGGCTGTTTGCTCTTCCGTCTAGAAACTGTCCACCCATAAAGCCGACATAGTCGGGCTGCTGGCTATTGAATCTAGGGTGCGTGCCAAACTCAAATGGCGGTGCAAGAGCCGCATAGGCAGCGGTAGGCGCGTTGCGACTGGCACGCGAAAAACCGTCGTCGCCCAGGGAAAAAGCCGATGGGAGGCCGTCATCATCAAGCCTGCCGTCGGTAAATGCTTGTTCGGGATCATGGCATGTGGCACAGGACTGCGTTCGATTCAGCGAAAGACTTTTATCAAAGTACAGTTGCTCGCCTAGCTCAGCGATAGATCCGAACACAGTAGGAGTGGGAGTAGGCTGCGGCGATGGCTCGGGGGGAAGTGGTGTAGAGGCTCCGCTAGAGTCATTCCCATCGCTGCTGCAGCCCGCTGCAATCAGCAACAGGTAGAGGCAAATCACGCGTGATATAGCTTTGCCGCTGCGAAAAAACCGATACATGTCCGTTTGCTATCTATAGCCGCCTGCTCATGGTGCAGCTGTGAACTCCTCTTGCGGGTTCGAACAGTATGCTCGGCGAGCGCAGCTAGTGTCCTTTAAATGGCAGCCAAATTAGGCCTCAGTGCGTAAGTGTAACCAAAAATGTAGCGGTAAATAATAATCGATGCAGTATGTAAATATATTGCATATGTAAATAGGAATCATTATTGTTACGGACGCAAGTAGATCTTCAGGAGGAAGACACTGATGAATAAATTCACTTTTGCAGCCGCGTTGGCAGCATCTTTGTTTCTCGTCGGCTGTAAGGTCGTCGTTAAAGTACCGGACGGGGGGTCCGTCACTAGCGCTTCGGGCGATTTCGATTGTGCCTCGGGCGAAGAGTGTTCGATTGATGTCACTAACTTCGATTTCGAAGAAACCTTCACCGCAGTACCGGAAGAGGGCTTTGAGTTTATAGGTTGGAGCACCACCGGATTCTGCGCGACCTCGACCGCTCCCTGTCGTTTGACGACTGTCGGTCTGGATGGGGTGAACGATGATCTGACCGAACTCGTCACACAGTTTCTAGAGTCGGACTCAGAAGAGTTTTTTGTGGAACCACTATTCTCACCGTTCGAGGCCACTGGGATCACTGCGTTACTGGAAACCAATGCTGACATCGCACTTGCCGCGTATAGTGATTCGATTGATACCGCGATGGCCTTGCAAGACGCGATCAATGCGTTTGCGGCTGATCCCAGTCAGGAAACACTCGACGCTGCCAAGCTTGCCTGGTTGGTTGCTCGTGAACCTTACGGTCAAACGGAAGTTTATCGCTTTCGCCTAAGCCCGATCGATTCCACCAACTATGCAGACGAGGATGGTCCCGAAGGCGATATCAATGCCTGGCCGCTTGCTGAAGCGCTTATTGATTATGTCATTGCGGCCGATCCCGATTTTGGCTTCGATCAGGTTGGAGCCACTGAAAATAGCGTCGGTGTAAACGATGGCGGCGAGGTAGATGGCACCATCGAGACGCTCAATATCATCGCTGACACGTCGATCACCATCGATACCGATCTGATCTCCAATACCGCGACTGCAGAAGATGAGCGTGATGTCATCGCCGGATACCATGCGATCGAATTTATGCTCTGGGGTCAGGACCTGAACGATATGGCGATGGTCACCAACGGTGACGATCGCGATGAGGCCGTGAAAACCCAGGGAGCGAGTAACTTAGCTGCAGGTGGTCAGCGGCCCTTGTCTGATTTTACCGAAGACGCGTTGGGCGAACGCCGCATCCTCTACATGCAGGTGGTGGTTGAGAAGCTGATCGCAGATCTAGAATCCGTGCGCGATGGTTGGCTAGATGGTGTAGAAGGGACTTATCGCGATCAATTTACGTCGTTTGCCGATACGCAAGAGGCGATTCAGCGCGTCACTGAGATCCTCACTGGAATGGGTACGCTGTCTGAAGGTGAACTGGCGGGTGAACGCATGCAAATCGCTTACAGCTCCAATTCTCAGGAAGACGAGCACTCGTGCTTCGCCGATAACACCCACCGTGATGTAGTGTTAAACGCACTGGGCATCGCCAACAGCTTTTACGGTGACTATGCAGGTTACGATAGCGACCTTGACGGTGTTGCTGATGAAACGACCAGAGCAGTAAACGGCTACGGCTTCGATGACTATGCGGCCGATGTGAATCTGGAGTCGCTCGATGCGGTCATCGCTGAGCTAGACGCGCGCTTACAAGTCACGGAGGACAATTACAACGAGTTGGACGCGGCCGCCCGTAATGGATCGCCATTCGACGTATTGATCATGGATGATAATCGCAATTCAGATAATCCCATCTTCAAAACTATTATCTCTCTCAACCAGCAGTCCAGTAGCATTGCGGAGCTCGCGGAATTGCTGGCAATTGAGGTGCAGGTTGTGGATGACGATGCATCGGGTTGCGATACCACCAATCCCGATACCGACTGCGGTTAGTCGCCGCAGCCGCTTGAACTAGCCCAACTGTTCGTGGAGTAGTTGCTTCACGGCCAGTTGGGTTTTGTGCGATGTATGTTGGTAAAGAAAAAGAAACGAACTGACGTAAAGCCCAGTCCACGGATAGGCCTTCTGCCTGGCGTGATCATACTGGTGAGCTGCTGGGTGAGCAGTACCCTGGCTGTTCATCTCATCGATGCGCGCAGTGAAGCGCTTGACACTGCAATGGCTGAGTCCAAGCAATTCCCGGGGGGTACTGGCAGTGTGCGTTTTCAACCGTTTGCGTCGTTCGAACTTCCGGCTGCTAATCTTCCGGAGCATCAGCGCCCGCAGTTTCACGCCGGCAAAGCCCTGGCCAATCAGCCTTGGATAAAAGCGCCCACCGGCACTGACGCCAGGGATGGGCTCGGTCCCGTCTATAACGCGAGAACCTGTCTGGCTTGCCACGTGAACGGTGGCCGCGGGCGGATTCCCGATACCAGCGATGAACCAATCTTTGCCGCGATCTTGCGTGTCAGTGTTCCCGGTGAAGCTGACCCCGCTATCGGATCGAAACCCGATAGCATCTATGGCGAGCAGTTCCAGGGGCAGTCCGTTGCCCTATCACATCAGCTACGCGGTCGCGTTCCACCTAAGGACCCTGCAACGAATCCTGAGGCACCGCCGGAGGCCCGAATCTTCATTGATTGGGAAGAGCACATCTTCACCTATGCAGATGGCGAATCCGTGACCCTGCGCGCGCCCAGAACGCGAATTGATGAGCTCGGCTACGGTCCTTTGACAGATAACCTGCTAACGAGTCTGCGCGCTGCACCCGCCATCGCGGGTATGGGCCTGTTGGAAGCGATAGATCAGGCCGATATTGACGTCCTAAGTGACGAACACGATCGCAATGGCGATGGCATTAGTGGCAGAGTGAATTTGGTATGGGATTTCGAACGGGAGGTGTTGGTTCCCGGCCGCTTTGGTTGGAAAGCGAACAGGGCCAATCTGCGTATCACGACCGCCGGCGCATTCCAGGGAGACGTCGGGATTAGCAACCCCGTTTTTCCCGATCAACCCTGTACCGGTATGCAACCTCGGTGTCAGCGAACCCCCACGGGCAATAATTCAGAGGGCTTTGAACTGCCCGAGCACTTACTCAACTTAACCGTGGGCTTTGTGCGCAATATTGGTGTTCCGGTTGGGCGTGCGCAAACAGCCCAGGCGACGCGCGGCCGAATAGTCTTTCACGATAGCGGCTGTGCAGCCTGCCATCATCCCTCCTTTAAAACCGCGCCGCAGTCAGCAGAGCTGGCGCACCTGGGTGAGCAGACCATCTGGCCCTATACGGATTTATTGCTGCATGACATGGGTCCAGAGCTTGCGGACGGTCGCCCAGACTATTTGGCAAACGGGCGGGAGTGGCGTACACCGCCGCTATGGGGTATCGGGCTGAGCGCCAGAGTCAACGGCGTGAATACACTGCTGCACGACGGACGCGCGCGCTCGGTCGAAGAAGCCATCTTGTGGCATGGCGGCGAGGGAGAAGCTGCACGTAGCGAGTTCGTTACTCTAACGAAAGAAGACCGCCTGGCACTGATTGCCTTTGTGGAGTCACTGTGAGCCTGCTTAAACATGTCGCCTAGCCCGAAACCTGGCAACGAGGTTGTTGCAGCGCGCCGCAGCTCGCCACGATTGCGCAGAAGACAGTTGCTCGCTCTGGGAGGCACAGCCTTGTTGGCAAGCGTGGGCGGCGGAGTACTGCTGTCAAGAGAGCTAAATTCCACGGGTGAGAGATGGGTGTCAGCCAGCGGAGCCGAAACAGATCACTATGCTCTGGGTTGGGTGACTGCAAATGGTGGCAGCCACGATACCACAGCCATACCCTTTCGAGGCCATGCCGCACTGCAGCATCCCACTCGCAATAATTCAGTGCTCATCATCTCGCGCCGACCCGGTACTGTGACGCTAGAAATTGACCTGGCGCGCGGTGAGCTTGTCTCGCGTTTTGCAAGTATCCCGGGACATCATTTCTCTGGCCACGCCTGTGCCAGCGCCGATGGACGATACCTGTTTAGCACCGAAGGCGACAACGTCTCTGGCCAGGGCAAAATCGTTGTCCGAGATGCCAACGATTACGCACAGCTCGAGGTCTTTTCCAGTAACGGTATTGGTCCGCATGATCTCAGGATGATGCCAGACAGCGACCTGCTGGTCGTGGCGAATGGCGGCATTCTGACGCGCCCTGAGTCGGGTAGAAAAGCACTCAACCTGGGAACGATGCAGTCCAATCTGAGCTATCTGGATATGTCGAACGGCAGTGTGCGCGCACAATATCGGCCGGCGGATACGAAATCGAGCATTCGACACTTAGACGTAACCAGCGATGGCGTGCTTGTCTATGCAATGCAGTTTCAGCGCGATGCGGCAGTGCACAATCGAATTGTTGCGCTAGCAGGCGTTCAGCATCCGGGGCAAGCGTTGCAGCCATTTAAACAGCCTGAGGTCGTGCTGGATCGGTTTCGGGATTATGTCGGCAGCGTGGCGGTATGTAACCGCAGTCGAGTGGCGGGCTTCACCAGCCCGCGGGGAAATCTGGCCGCGTTTTGGCATATTGATAGCGGTGACTGCGTTGGTTATCACTCGATGCGGGATGTTTGTGGCATCGCGGTCAGCCAAGAGCAGGGCGCCTTTGTTTTAAGCAACTCTTTCGGCGAGATCCGACTGCTGGATACCGCCACAATCACAGAGCGACGCGATCAGCGGTTTCGTCTAACAGAACGCCGTTGGGACAACCACCTCTTGGTGACAAGAGCAGGCTGAGAATCCGTGTCACTTACCGCCCTCAAGGCCAATATCGGGATATCCATGCAAACAAACAGAATATTGGCATTCACGTTCGGCCTGCTGTTTAGCCTTACGGCCTGCGTTGATGGCGGGGCCGGCGGCGGATCTGGGGGAGGCGGCGGAGACGATGGCGCGCCGCCAGCGCCCACACCGCCGCCCGTCAATCCAATCGCCACGCTGGAAGCGGCGCTCACACAGGCGGTTGATGTCGCTATCCTGCCCGCGGTAGTGGGCTTTTTGGAAGATGCCCAGCGCTTTGATGACAACGCGGAGGCGTTCTGTTCGAACCCAGATCTTGAAGGCTTGCGCACCTTGCAGGCTAACTGGCGATCCCTGTTTGAGCAGTGGTATCGGCTATCTCTCTACAATTTTGGTCCGCTGGACGACAACATCGTTTTCCCCGCATTCACTTTTATCGATTCTCTGCGCCTGAGAGGGACTGACTATTTGGAGACCGTTCGTAGCGAGGTGTCCAACGATTTAACCAGCACGAGAGAACTGGACGACAGTTACTTTGCCAACAAAACCTTTCAGCGGGTAGGTCTGCTGGCTCTTGAATCGGTAATTTTTGAAACCAGCACACCGGAACACAGCACAGACACGTCACAGGTGTTGGCGGAGTTTACGTCTCAGCTTCGCAAGTGCCAGATCTTAACGGGCTTAACGGCTCAGGTGCTGGGCCAGGCTAGCTACGTAGAGCAGGGCTGGCTCACGGCATTCACGGGATCAGAACTATCGTATCGCACCTTGTTTTTGGACGGCCAGGTAGACGAGGACGGCACCGAGCCGATGAGCGCATTGCTGATAGCCGGTCAAGAGTACCTCGACTATGTGCAGGCGAGGTCAGTTGTGCTGGTTGCAGGGCAGGTCTCGGGCCACATTTGGGACGCCGTCTCAGCGTCGATAGACGAGGTGGAATTGTTTTTGGAGGGCCGGGCAGATACCAGCAACAGTATTTTTGATGTGATGGCTGTCTCGGGAAATCAAAATGAGATAGCCGATGTGCGAGATAGCATCGCCCAGGTCCGACAGGCCCTGGCGGACCGGGATCCAGATATGTTGGAGATCACCATGGGGTTTCTGGACGGAAACTATAAGCGCGAAATACCCGACAGCCTGGATGTGGTGTTGGGCATTAACTTTTCTGACGGCGATTGAGAGGACCTATTATCGTGAACATCAATAGGCGTAGTTTCACGGCAGTGAAGGAGCA
>JBCCNJ010000029.1:0-39717 GCA_039025905.1 Pseudomonadota bacterium
ATCGATTCCGAGCCGCGCTACTTCAGTCAAAGACGGGGCTGAGTTAAACCTCAGCCCAAGATCTAAAACTCAGTGACCGGTTTTCTGGTCGTTGGGCGACACCACCAAACCCCCAGGTTCAGGGCAATTGGGTAGCGCAACGACCAGAAAACCGGTCACTGAGTTTTAGATCTTGGGATGAGGTTTAACTCAGCCCCGTCTTTGACTGAAGTAGCGCGGCTCGGAATCGATGCCCAGCAGCATCCGCCGGATCATGTCCAAGCCGGCAGCAGCCACCATCGTCTGAAATAAGGTACGCTCGACCGGCCAGATGAGGCGGCAGGTTTTCAGCTGATCGCGACTACCCCAGGCGAGCCAGACCGTGCCCACCGGCTTCTCCGCTGTACCACCGTCTGGGCCGGCGATACCGGAAACCGCTATGGCGTAATCCGCCTCTGCGCGTTGCATCGCGCCCAGGGCCATTTGCTTGACGACGGGCTCGCTTACCGCGCCGTCGCGATCTAGTATCGCGGGATCAACGCCGAGCACGTCGCGTTTGATGTCGTTGGCGTAGGTGACAAAGCCTGCGTGAAAGCCGCTGGATGAACCTGGTATTCGCGTCAGCATCGATGCGATCAGTCCGCCTGTGCAGGATTCTGCGGTGGTAAGCGTGACGTTCTGCTCACGCAATAGCTCAAGCACTCTTGCGGCGAGCAGCGTATCGTCCTCGCCGATGATGTGATCGCCGAAAAGGCGTTCGAGTTGATCCCGACAGTACTGCCGTGCAGGCAGCGCTGCCTTAGAGCTGACCGTCAGTTTCACCTCCATTTGCGGCGCCCCTGCCCTAAACCCGAGTTCGACTTCTTGCGGCCAATCGGGCACGCCATCGCTGATAAATTGCTGCGCGCTGGACTCGCCCAGGCCAAAGGTTTGAAGGCGCAATATGCTTCGCTCTACCGGTCGGTCCAGGCGCATCGCGAGGTCCCCGATAATGCTATCCAGCATACGTGCGAGCTCACCGGGGACACCAGGTGTACAGACCACTCGACAAGTGCCTACCATCAGCTCGAAGCCTACTGCACTGCCAATGGGGTTGGGCACGAGGGTGCAACCCGCAGGTAGCATCGCTTGTTTCATGTTCGCGGCATTCGGTGTCAAACCACGCCTGCTGCACCACTGTAAGAGATGGGCTTTTGCCTCCGGGTGCTCCTCGATAGCCACGCCTGCCACGTTTGCCAAAACTTCGGCGGTGAGGTCATCAATTGTGGGGCCCAATCCACCGTTAACAATGACGAGATCTGCGCTTGCGGCCATCGCGCTTAGTTCCGCCTCTAACAGTTCAATATCGTCACCCACCGTGACTTTGCGATGGACGCCTATGGACAACTCGGCAAGCCGGCGGGCGATCAAGGCAGAGTTCGAATCAACGGTATCGCCACTCATGATCTCATTGCCAGTGAGCAAAAGTTGTACGTTTAGCTGTGAATCAATCATGGCTGTCTCAAGCAGTGCGGTATGAGCGCAAGCATAGCGGTTATTCTCGGCCTCAGGCAAAGCGCTTAGCGTTGACCTGGCGCGCTCAGATCGTGTTTAAAACCCCTTGTGCTGCTGCAGATACTGCTGCTCAGCCGCTGTGGATTCCCTACCCAAAAGATGGTTGCGATGTGGGAAGCGACCAAACTGCGCAATCACGTCGCGGTGTGCTCTGGCGAACTGAGCGAAGCGACTGACGCGCTCATCGGGGTACTGCCGCTCTAGCTCAAGAAACTGACTGACGCATTCGTCCTGGAGATCTAGATCTTCGCTGTGCTCCAACGGCAGGAGCAAAAACACCCGGTGGATAGTCGGCAGTTCGAGGCACCGACCGGTCTCAAGAGCGTAGTTGGCGAGCGCCAAGGCCGCTTCGTCACCCGAAAAAGCCTGAGCCGTGTGGCGATAGATGTTGCGGGTAAATTGGTCCAATAGCAGTACCAGGGCGACCAGCCCTTTGTCGCTGTCACGCCAGTGCGACAGGTCATCTGACAGCGCGTCCTCGACCAGCGCGCCAAAGCGCTTGCGAATGAAGTCGTCGCTTTTATCATCGGCCGTAAACCATCGGCTGTGTTGCTCTGCTGAGCAGAGGCCAATCGCATCCAGCGAGCTGAACCAGAACTCGTGTATTTCTTCTATGTCTCGATCCGTGGTTGGTATCATTCAGTATGCGTGGTGGTTCAGCCCCTCCAAAGAGATGTTCAGTATGGCATGTCTACTGGTGTTTGGGCTCGTGAGTTCTCAGGGCCTAGTGCCGAAATCGGCTCCTGATCGTCTCTCTTAGAAGCGTGCGCGACAGCTTGACCCGCTGGGTGTAACAAAAAATTCTGTGCGAATTCGACCACGGCGCTTACATTGCCGGTCGCCATTATTTACACTAGCAAGCTCTCGTCAACTTCCTTCAAACGATGGTCCAGCACTTATGAAGCGCGTTGTATTTAATCAGAAAGGCGGGGTCGGCAAGACCAGCATTACCTGCAACCTGGCGGCAATTAGTGCAGCCACTGGATATCGTACCCTGGTCATCGACCTGGACGTGCAGGGCAATACCACGCACTACCTTGTGGGCGAGATCGACGCCGAGGCGTTTCCGGCGGAGGCGCAGGGTGTCGCTGGGCTCTTCAAGCAAACTGTCGGGCCGCGCAAAATGGCGCGTAATCCAGATTCATTCGTCTGGGAAACGCCATACGAGAACCTGTATTTGATGCCCTCCAGCCCCGTGCTGACGGTACTCGAGAAGGAGTTGGAGTCGCGCTACAAGATCTACAAATTGCGCGATGCCCTGCAGAAGCTAGACGGTGAATACGATCGCATCTACGTGGATACACCGCCGAATTTTAATTTCTTTTCCAAGTCTGCGCTGATTGCCGCTGATTCAGTTCTGATCCCCTTTGACTGCGATAGCTTTGCAAGGCAAAGCCTTTATTCACTGATGGATAACATTGCCGAACTGCAGGAAGACCACAATCCCGATCTCGATGTCGAGGGGATAGTAATCAATCAGTTCAACTCACAGGCACGCCTGCCCGGAGAGTTGGTCGCGGAACTGGAAGGCGAAGGCTACCCCGTGCTGAGTACCTATCTCACCACCTCTGTGAAAATGAAGGAATCCCATCGCGATCATCGCCCGCTGATAGACTTGGCTCCGAGCCATAAACTGACTGGGCAGTTCTTAGACCTGCACGAAGAGTTGGAGAAAACAGCGTCGCGCGTCGCGGCCTAGCTTCAGATCTCTTCTAATATCGGTTAGCTCTCTGGCAGCATTCTGCCAGCGTGGCCGACCGCGTCGACATACTCGCTTAACAATCGGTATACCACCTGGCGCGCCGATTCCACCTCATTAATCTGACCAATCACCTGCCCACAGGGGTTGAAGGCAACCTTTTGACAATCGCCAACCCCAGCATAGGAGTGTGTGCGGCGCATACCGTCCGAGCTGACCATGCCTTGCAAGGGCATACCCAATGGCTCGGGTGTATCCGCGCGCTCCCAGGCGTCCGTCCAGTCATTGCGCAGCATGCGGCAGGTTTTACCTGTCCAGGAGCGCGAGATCACAGTGTCTTCACTGCTGGCTTCTAGCAAAGAGGCTCGCTGTGCCGGTTGAGCGTGCGCCTCCTCCACCGTCAACCACAAGGAACCAGTCCAAACGCCCGCGGCCCCCATGGCCATTGCTGCGGCGATCTGGCGGCCGTTGCCGATACCCCCTGCTGCTAGCATGGGTGTGTCGCCAATGGCATCTACAATTTGCGGCCACAAGACGATGGAGCCAACTCGGCCGGTGTGCCCACCTCCCTCACCGCCTTGTGCCACGACAAAGTCCAATCCCGCTTCCTTATGGGCGACGGCCTGCTTGACGCGTCCGCACAGCGCACCGATTAAGCGACCGGAATCTTTAACCATGGCTATCTTGTCCGCTGGCGGGGTGCCTAGCGCATTCGCGATCATTGCGCACTGGGGTCGTCGCAGCGCCTCCTCCAATAAGGGCGTAGCCGTTGCATCTGTCCAGCCCATTAGTCCCATACTCTGGCTGCCATCTGGCCAGGGAGGTACACCGGCGTCCGCCAGCAATTTCTGGGCGAAATCCATATGTTCCCGTGGGACCATTTTCCACAGCTCGGCTTCCATTTGAGCCGCGTCCATTTCACCCATACCCTCGTATTTTTGGGGAATGACAACATCAACGCCATAGGGCTTATCGCCGATGTGGCTGTCGATCCAATCCAGTTCCTCCTTTAGCTGCTCGGGGCTGAAACCCACTGCTCCCAATACACCGATACCGCCCGCTTTGCTGACGGCGACAACCACATCTCGGCAGTGCGTGAAGGCAAAAATGGGGTAGTCGATACCAAGTCGATCACTCAGTGCATTGTGCATGGTCCTGGTCCTGCCTATTGAACGGTCGCATAGAGTATTCTGACCTCTCGCTTAGTCTGCAATTGCAACACGATGCCAGAAAAACTGGCGTTTTGTGACAGCACCGACCTCGTCACAGACGTCAGTCACGCGAGAATAACCATATAAAAGTTAGTTATTTGTATGCGGCTTTTATGTTCTATAAAGTGCTTTGCTCCATCATTTCGACAAAAGCGATTGCGACCTACCGTGGACCTGGATATCCAAAGCGCGAATGCGGCATTAAAGCACGCCAGTCCCCTGGAGGTTGTCCGCTGGTCGCTCGATTTGGGTCAACCCACGATCGCAACAACCAGCATGGGTCGCAACGCCGCCGTTATGCTGCATCTGGTGAGTCAGGTGGACAAGACGTTGCCGACAATCTGGGTCGACACAGGGTACAACCTGCGTGATACCTATGTGGTAGCTGAGCGATTAATACGCGATCTAGACCTTAACATTCATGTTTACTCACCACAGATTACGAGTGAGCGTCGCAATGCCATCATGGGCGGAATCCCAACGATCGATGAGGAGGAACGGCACGCCGAATTTACCCGTCAGGTCAAATTAGAGCCCTTTGATCGTGCGCTCGCCGATTTCGCCCCTGAGATCTGGTTAACCGGTATTCGACGTGAGGAAACAGATTTGCGCAAGACGCTGGACATAGTCTCTCTGGACAATCGCGGGATCATCAAAGTTGCGCCGATTTTTTACTGGTCAGAAGATGACGTCGAAGACTATATGGCGGTACACAAGCTGCCCACCTGTAAACATTACTTCGATCCGACCAAAGTTCAGGACGGCCGGGAATGCGGTTTGCACACAGCGGCCTAAGTCTCTTCAACCCATAATAATAGCGACTGATACCGCCAAACCAGCGGTGGCGACAATAAAGCAACCGATTACGAACCCCAGCTGACGCATTATCTGTCGATCGGCCAGCGTATCTGCGGCTAGAATATGCTGAGTCATAACGCTTTCTCCTTTTTCCTCGACCTGTTCAATTAGAGATTCTCGCACGGGTCCCTGGGGCTGGCGTTGACCCAGATCAAGCCTCTTACTTCCTGCCCCAACATAGTGCGTTATACTCAAGGGAGGGAGTTTCTATGATCGGTATTGGATGCCACAGCAGATGCCCACGTGTTCCCCCCCAGTTAGTTGGTGGCGGTGTTGTCGCGGTGCTGCTGACAGTCATGCTGTTGGGTTGTGCCAGTTATCCAGTCTTTGTGCCAGCAACCGAAAACCTGGCTCCATTGCAATTGCCCCAAAACAACCTCTATGCCCACGATGTATCCAGTAGCGTACCTGACCTCGATTTATTAGCCGTCGATGATGGCATGCGAGATTTTGTCCGAAGCTATGCCGATACTGTCTACAATCCTCGCGTCAAGCTGCTGACGCTCAGTCGGGCTGTGACATCACCAGCCATATTGGATGTTCAATATGCCCCGTTTGCTGAGGGCTCCGCTATCGAGACCTTTCATCGCGGTACCGCAAACTGTTTAGCTTTCGCCAACCTATTTGTGGCGCTGGCCAGGGAAGCCGGGCTGAATGCCAACTACCAGTGGCAGGAAGTCCGACCCCAATGGAGTCGGACTAGCGATCGAGTGCAGGTCGGCCTGCATGTCAACGTGAATGTGCAAATGAGTGATGGCGCTAGTTTTACGGTTGATATAGATCCGACCCCATCCCGGCGTATAACCGGCACCAGAGTGTTGTCAGATGCGGAAGCAGAAGCGCTGTATTACAACAATATCGCGATGGCAGCGTTGGCGGAGGGTGATCTGGAGACCGCGTGGATATATCTGATCAGTGCGCTTGAACGAGCCTCGGACTTATCCGTGCTTTGGGTCAATCTGGGTGCACTGTATCGGGCCAACGATCAGCACCGTGACGCTGAGGCGAGCTATATGCAAGCCTTGTCGCTCGATAGTCGAGCGCATTCCGCCATGACAAACCTGGCGATCCTCTATGGCTTGGAAGGGCGATTGGAGGAGCGCGCCTTTTGGCTAGATAAGATTGATTATCACCGAAGGACTAACCCTTACTATCACGCCTGGCTCGGTGATCAGGCGACCTCTGAAGGAGATCTCAAGCTAGCGCTTGAACGCTACGATGAAGCGGTGCGGCTCATGCCCGGCGATAGTAGTTTGCTCTATGCCAGGGGGGTGGTGTACTACCGTCTCAATGACTTAGAAGGTGCCTTGAGCAACATGCGGCAGGCATTAGACTTGGCTACTCGGCAGACAGATGTTTCGTTTTATGAAATCGAAATGGCCAGAATCCGAGAAGAACAGCGAAAGAGAAGTCTGGCAGGAAGGCAGCTGAGTCGAAGCAGCTGAGTTTGGTGTTTACGCCGGTTTGTCGATACGGATATATGCGCGCTCTTCCATTTTTCCGGTTAGCTTGCCGAACACATCGCCGATGAACATTTGCCAGCCGTATTTTTTGCGCAATGCCGCTAGTGCTTGTTGTTCTTCCACACCTTCAGAAAGCAGATAAGCATGAGTGTCGAACCAATCGCCGGTAACCCGTCCAGACACGGTGCAGGACGCGATCTGGCACTCACTAAAATTACGCAATCGTTTAACCTTGCCTGCTGCCCCAGCCGAAAACACGAAATAGCTATCTTCATGGGGGGCGAACCAAACGGGCGTCGCTACAAACTCGCCGGAACGCTTGCGCGTGGCAAAACTGATATAGCTCCCTCGCTCCATTTGGCTTATTTCTTTGGATTTCATTTAATTTCCAGTGGCAGCGCCGTTGGCTTTTGGCATCATTAAAGCGAGATTGAGCACACCTCACAAGCGTTCGTCGAGCGTCTGGTCGGGGAAGTGAAAGCAACTGTCTGTGGGGTTACGGATTACACGAGAGCTGTTGCTGTAAACTGGCGGTGGCGACAACTACATCGCCGGTGCTTGAATTTCAATAATAGGCGTAGGGGCGGAGAGGTTGACATGTTTATGGGGCTCAACAGATATCTCCTGAGGCTACTGCTTGCTGGAAGTCTTGCATTGATCGCGTGTAATGCCAGCGCAGATAGCAAGGAGAAAATCGACTCTGGCAGCCAGCAAGCGCTGCAGGCACTGCGCCAGCACGCTCCTGAAGCTAGCGACTTGCTCGACAATGCCGCTGGGGTACTGGTGTTTCCAGATGTGGTTAAGCTGGGCTTTGGTGTGGGAGGCCAGTACGGAGAGGGCTCGCTGCTGGTAAAGGGTATGCCCAATTCCTACTTTGTCACGGCGGGCGCCTCTTTTGGATTGCAGGCGGGCGCGCAGGTGAAGTCTGAGGTCATCCTGTTTATGACCAAAGACGCGTTGCGAAAATTTCAGAATAGTCGCGGCTGGCGGGTGGGCGTCGACAGCAGCGTAGCCTTGATCAAATTGGGTGCAGGCGGCAGTATCGACACCAGTACTATAAGTGAACCGGTAGTCGGATTCATTTTTTCCAATGAAGGGTTAATGTATAACCTGACAATGGAAGGCACGAAAATCACGCGTATAGCGCGCTAGTTCAATATCAACAGACAGGATCAACCCCTTACCATGTTCGATTGCAGTTCTGTGAAAGAGGTGCTCGCAGGGGCGATACCCGTGGGTCAACGGGTAAACGTGCGCGGTTGGCTGCGCAGCAAACGGGATTCCAAAGCGGGCATTTCGTTTTTGGCGGTCCACGATGGGTCTTGCTTTGGTGCGCTGCAAGCGGTTGTGCCCTCTGAGCTGGGAAATTACGAGAGTGAGGTGTTGAAGCTGTCTACCGGCTGCGCGGTCCAGGTGAGCGGCACGCTGGTGGAATCGCAAGGCAAAGGTCAGAGCCTGGAAATTCATGCCGATGCGGTGAGCGTGGTGGGGTGGGTCGAGGATGCTGAGACCTATCCTATCGCCAAGAAGCGACATAGCTTTGAATATCTTCGCACACAGGCCCATTTGCGGCCCCGCACTAATACGATTGGCGCGATTACCCGGGTGCGAACGACTTTGGCTAACGCCATACATAACTATTTTCACGATCATGGCTTTCATTGGATCAATACGCCAATCGTGACATCAAGCGATTGCGAGGGAGCTGGTGAACTGTTCCGAGTGAGTACCCTGGATCTGGCGAACGTGCCCATGACACCCGAAGGTGTGGTGGATTTCAGCCAGGACTTTTTTGGTTCGGAGGCGTTCCTGACTGTCTCTGGCCAACTTGAGGTTGAGTCCTACTGCTTGGCTATGAGTAAGGTCTATACCTTCGGACCCACCTTCAGGGCCGAAAACTCTAACACCAGTCGGCACCTTGCCGAGTTCTGGATGGTTGAACCCGAGATTGCCTTTGCGGACCTTGAGCAGGATGCCGATCTGGCCGAAGCGCTGCTAAAACACGTGGTTACCCGCGTGCTAGAGGAGCGTGAGGACGATATGGCGTTTTTTCAACAGCATATTGACCAGACCGTGTTAGCCCGGTTGCAAAGCGTGGCCGATGCTCGCTTTGAACGCATTGACTACGGTGAGGCGATCGAGATTTTGCAGAAAAGCGGCCAACGTTTTGAGTTCCCCGTCGCCTGGGGAGCAGACCTCGCCTCCGAACATGAGCGCTATCTCTGTGAATCCCACGTCGGTGGGCCAGTGGTTGTGATGAACTATCCGAAGGAAATTAAAGCCTTTTATATGCGGCTGAATGATGACGGCAAGACGGTTGCCGCCATGGATGTATTGGCTCCGGGTATTGGTGAAATCATCGGTGGCAGTCAGCGGGAAGAACGTCTGGATGTCCTGGACTCACGCATTGACGACAATCTAAAAGAAGAGCTGTGGTGGTATCGGGACTTGCGGCGCTATGGATCCGTTCCGCATGCTGGCTTTGGCTTGGGATTCGAGCGCTTGTTGAACTATGTCACCGGCATGGAGAACGTGCGCGACGCAATACCTTTCCCGAGAACACCCGGTAATGCCGCGTTCTAATCCTTGTTCTGCTGCAGACATATCCGCATGACCTTGAAATCGCTCTGACGCGAGCTTCGCTGCCCCAATTAGGGTCAAGCGAGCACCTTTTTAGGTCTTTTTGTGACTTTTTGACGAAAATCTCACCAGTATGCTAGCCAGAATCCGCCATACTCCATACACCCAGTCTAGTCGCGGGTATTTTCGCCCGGCGCGATGTAACGAGGTAACAGGCGATGAAGGGTGTGCATACTGTTCAAGCAGTCGAGCCGGTCAGCGAACTGACCATTGTCGACACCTTCACAAAGCTCATTTTTGGGGAAGACGATACCTTCACCTCAGATGAGACATTGATTGTCCAGGCATTACGACTGGTGGACAGTTCTGTGGTTTTTGACAGCTACAGAGATATGGGCATCTACCTGCGGGCTTTGGGGGTAGAAGAGATGATCGACTTGGTATCAAAGGTGCAAAGTTGCTTGGGGCAGTCTCCTAGGAGCGTTGCTGCAACTTCTTCTTCTGTTGGATATCGATTGTCCTAGCCCGACTCGCTTTTGCCGTCTCGCGGTGTGTGTTCCGCAACCCCGGTCGTTTCCTTATCTTCCTGGACATGAACATCGGGCGATGCTGCAGCCGCAGTATCACTCGCAGGTGTTAACGGCCTTGCCTTCGCAGGCTTCAATCCGCACCCATCTGTAAGAGCAAAATCGGCTCTGTAACCGGCTGATGAGTCGGCTCCCGAAAAACGAATTTCCACCGACTGATGAAGCTGAAATCGTCGGCTTGTGCTGGTGAGACTGGCAGTCCATTTATCGTAGCTGAACTTCTCGGGGTCTTTTCGCAAATCAACCAGTCCATCCAATCCGCTGTCCTGAAGGCGCACGGAGAACCCACTGCTATTGACGTGGCTAATCTGAGCCTGAAACGTAAGGTCGGCCTTAGTTTTGACCAGACGAGCCAGATAATTAGCTGCCAGCCATCGCTCTGCTTCCTGTGTTGCGTCGCGTGTCGCTTGCAGTTGCTCTGACAACGCGTCCAAACGCTCCTGAGTAACGTGGTTTGCCGGTTGCCCGTTGAGAATGGCCTTGATTTGAAGATGTACTAGAAAGTCCACATACTTGCGCAAAGGCGAAGTGCAGTTGGCATAGTTTTCAAGGGCCATGCCCATGTGTAACCCGGGCTCAGTACTGAGGCTGGCACGGGTCAGCAGTCGATTAATCATCGCACGCAGTGGCATGGGGTGATCGTCTTGTGAAAGATAGCGCATCACCTCTCGATACCCCTCAAGGGAACTCGGGTCCACATCCGCGACGGGTGCGGCATGCATCGCCAGGAATTTACGAGCCTCGTCCAAGCGCTTTGGCCGAAATCCCGGATGAATGACAAAGGGGCCGTTGGCGATGCTCGCACTGAGGAAGCGAGCGGCGCAGCGGTTGGCTGCGATCATGCACTCTTCCACGAGCTTTTGAGATAACAATTTTTCAAATGGCTCGATGCTCTCAATATGTTTTTCGTCGTTGAGTATCCAGCGGAATTCCTGCCTGTCTTCCATGACCAGACCGGTCTCTTCACGATTTTTTCGCAGCGCGCGAAAGACCTGATAGAGCGCTTCGAGTGGCGTGGCGTGACTCATTAACTCATCGGCCTGGCCGTTCAGATAGCGATCCACGCCGTAGTAGGAGAGCTTACCTCGAGAACGCACTGTGGCCTCGATGAATTCGAAATCGCCGACAACACCACTATCGCTGATCGCAACCTTACACACCAACGCCGGCCGATCGTGACCTTCCGAAAGCGCACAGGTATCTTGAGATAGCTCGTCAGGCATCATGGGTACAACATCACCATGAAAATAGACAGAGGCGCCTCGCGCCTCGATCTCACGATGCAGCTCACTGCCGACCTCAATGTAGGCGGTAGGGTCGGCGATGGCGATGAACAAGGTCCAGCCCTCAGTGCTGATCTCTGCATAAAGGGCGTCGTCGATGTCCTGGGTCTTTACGGTATCGATTGAGATAAATTCCAGATCGGTCAGATCGCGGCGCTTGCCTGTCTCCAGCGGCTTACATTCGGCTAAAAGTGTTTTCACTGTTTTCTTGGTCGCGCCGCTCCATTCGCTACTGAGGCCATACTTGGCCATGCAGTAGAGATTTTCGATGCCGGGCGTCTTGTCGTTGCCGAGGATATTGAGCACTTTCGCCTGAGGCTTTCCATCGCGGATGGGGTGGCGCAAGATGGCACAGCGCACATAGTCGCCCTCCTTTACGCCGTTGCGTGCGTGCGGTGGAATAAAAAGCCAGCGGTTGAGTTGATCCAGGTCCGGTTGCACAAAAACAGCCTTACCCTTGCGTACACAGCGTCCTGTGAAATCAGCTAGCGGGCTTGCGACCAGCTTTTCTACGTCCGCAACGGTTTTGTTATCTCGGGCAGGACGTATACAGACTCGGACGCGATCATCCGGAAAGACCTTTAGCATTTCATCGGGCGGGATGAAGATTTCTCTACCATCATCCAGCACGGCGAAGCCATATCGGTTTTGAGTTCCCTTCACCACCGCCTCGGCGCGCTCTTTTTGCGCCTCCATCTGAGACTTGAGGCCTTTTAGTTGCGACAGTGAGTCCTGATTGAGCATGCAGGGCTACTTAATATTTCTTACACAGGAACCGGTTATCCTAGCGGAATTCACCTGCGGTGTCAGTGCGAGGTTCTTGAGCGGGTACATCAGTATGGCAAATTGCCGCTTGCCATTGACATGAAGACAAGCAGGGTTTGATAATCGTCGCTGAGCGGTAAATATAACCCCGTCGGGAAGAGCCATTGATTGACTTCCGGACGCTGACAGGGGAGCGGTTGTCCTCTGACGACGCGTCGTACAATAAGCGCTTCAGCGCTGCCACCGTGCCGCAGGGGTTCAAACGCGCACTGTCTACTTCACTTCGCTGTCAGCGCATGCTGATTCTTCCGCCACCGCAACGCCGACTAGGGAAGTCGGATCAGAGTAATTTCAATACACCCTTTTCTAGCGATACTCTACGAGGAATACTCTATGGACTCAGGTTCAACCCTGCGCGTAGAACAAACCTATCTTAAACCCGTTATTCGAAAGACTTACGTATTGGACACGAACGTCCTACTGCACGACCCCACAGCCGTTACAGCGTTTAAACAACACCACGTGGTGATACCTATGACGGTGTTGGAAGAGCTCGACCATATTAAAGATCGACATGACAAAACGGTGAGTCGCGAAGCGCGGATTGCCATTCAAATGATTGATAAGGTGGTCGACAGCGCTACCCCCCAGCAGATTCAGGCGGGCGTGGAAGTGCCTGGCAGTTGCCCCGAAGACTGTGCGCTGGGAACACTGGCCATCTACCCAGATCAACAGCTAAATGACGACACCAATGTTCCTTACCTGAACGACACCCAAGCTCATACCAACGACAACCGCATCATTAATGTGGCCTTGCGCTTGCAGGCAGAACAGCCAAACGGCTTTGTGTGCCTGGTGACCAAAGACATCAATATGCGCATCAAAGCCAAGGGCTCGGGCCTCGTGCATGTTGAGGACTATCGCCGCGATAGAGTATTGGATGATATTGATCTATTGGCGAAGGGCTATGAACATATTGAGGGGGATTTTTGGTCCACCATCAGTGAAGTCGATACCCTGCGTGAAGGCGACTGCACGCTGCATCGTATTCCTCGGCGATCACTGCCCCAGGCCTACCCCAATATGTTTTTTTATGACGATCAACAGTTCATGGCGTTCGTACGACGAGTCGATAAAAACTATGTCTACCTACGCTGCGATAGTCGCGACAATTTGATGAACCGGCGATTTTGGGGGCTGGTGCCCAGGAATCTCGAGCAGGCGATGGCCATGTCACTGCTGGCGGATGAAAACGTCGACATGACGGTGATGACTGGCCCCGCTGGATCCGGCAAAACGCTTTTGGCGCTGGCCTACGGTGTCCATGCCATTTTGGAGCAGAAGCGCTATTCCAAGCTGATCGTCGCTCGGTCCACACCCCCTATCGCAGAGGAAATTGGATTTTTACCCGGCACAGAGGAAGAGAAGATGGCGCCATGGTTGGCCGCTTTTGACGACAACCTGGAGATACTGCACGGCACTGATGAGTCCTGTCATGGCAGCATCAGCTACGTTAAGGAGCGGGCTAATATTCAGTTTAAGTCACTCAACTTCATGCGCGGTCGTTCGTTTAACAATGCCTATATCGTGATCGACGAGGCCCAGGGTCTAACCCAGTTCCAGCTGAAGTCGGTAATCAGTCGGGTAGGTGCCGATTCCAAGATTGTAGTGCTGGGCAACCTTGCGCAAATCGACAACAAGTACATCTCTCCATTGACGTCAGGACTCACCTATCTGGTGGAGAAGAGTAAGCAGTATCCACATGCAGGGGTAATGCATGTGAAT
The DNA here is from genome assembly GCA_039025905.1 of Pseudomonadota bacterium. GTDB lineage: Bacteria > Pseudomonadota > Gammaproteobacteria > Pseudomonadales > Halieaceae > JARRPM01. The sequence continues at coordinate 13,765 of JBCCNJ010000029.1, forward strand.
GGCATTGTGCGATCCAGGCTTGCGGCCTTTGCGGAGGAGAATCTCTAAGGCTTTGAGCTACCAGGGAGGTCCGGCTGTCGCTACCTCACGATAGGGAGCGCCGGTTTCATGGGGAAGTCTTCGCCTGGCTTGGGCGGCGGCGCGATCTTTATCCGTCTTATCCTCGGCGGCCGCGCGATCTCGCTTGTTGCGGCCGCTCTCCAAGGCCACCTCGAGAGTCACCCCAATGCTCCAGGCAAACTGTCGATTCTCGTCGGGCTCTTTTTTGCGGTAGTTGTAAGCCGGCTCCACTTCGAGGAATAAATAACGCCGGTAGATAGAGCGGCGGTAAAGCACGCCCACACGGTAGTTCTTGATATAGGACTCCGGGTCGGTGAGCCCTTTTACGGAGGCGTAGTAAGCCATGGCTACTCGATGACCGGCAATTTTAGAGCGAGCGCGTTGCAACATGGCCACTCTGGAAAGCCATTCCACGCCATCGGTCTCTTCGCCGTAAATGGCGCGGTTGTTCCAACGTAATATCCGGTTTTCACTCAAGCCGTGGTTGAACTCGATTTGTGAGGTGGAAAATGCACCGTTGTCGTTATCCCACTGGAACCGTTGTGTGAACCGGTAGTTGCTATTGTCCCAGAGACCGCCCTGATAGCGATAGCGTACGCCGGGTCGCAGACGATTCCAGCGCAACCCCATGGTGAGATCAAAGCGATCGTGCTTGCCCTCGGTCACCTCATACACCAGGCCTACGTCGTTATTATCTTCCTGTAAGTCCTGATCGCTATCTAGCTCATCGCCTGAGTCATCACTAAACACCAGATCCAGACGCTTTGATACTTTCGGTAGATTGAGCTTGCCGCGAAGCTTTATTTTTTCTTTGGTGCCGTTCTCTTCATCCCACTCGGTTTTGAAGTCCACGCGTACCAGTGACTCGGCGGATTCAAGGTCGTAGTTCGGTGCGCCGAAATAATCGTCCATCCACTGGGCGAGTTGATAAGCGCGCTGGTTTGCGTAGTCGTGGGTCGAGTCCAGCCAGTTTCGGCTGTTTTCAGAGGTGTTCGAACTGTCGACGGACTCCAGCGTCGAGTCCGAATCCACAGGGGATTCAGCCTTCTTCTCATCGCTTTCTGCGAGAGCTGGCGCGGTCAAAAGCAGTGTCAGCAGCCAAATCTTCACGAGTTCAATCTACTTGGTGTTAACCCAATAACGTTACACTACGGCGTATGGACAGGATTTTCATCTTTATTCAGCATATTTTGCCGCAGCATTTGTTGTCGCGATTTACGGGCGGCTTTGCAAATATACGTCGGCCGGTTTGGTTAAAGAACGCCCTTATCCGGGTTTTTGTCAGGCAGTTTGGCGTTGACATGTCTGAAGCAGCCCAGCCAGATCCTGCAAGTTACCCGACATTTAACGATTTTTTCACCCGTCCGCTGCAAGATGGCGTAAGACCAATTTCAGAGGCGGATATCGTTTTGCCCGCAGATGGTGCGATTAGCCAGCTGGGTCCGATCGAATTCGGTCGAATTTTCCAGGCAAAGGGACGCACTTTTTCAACACTAGAGCTGTTGGGAGGTGATGCCGAACGGGCAGAGCAATTCAGAGACGGTATTTTTACCACGATTTATCTGTCTCCCAGAGACTATCACCGTGTGCATATGCCTATAGCTGGCCGCCTCACCGCGACCAGTTACATCCCCGGTAAGCTGTTTTCTGTTAATCAAACAACGGCAGAGCATGTGCCTCGGCTGTTCGCGCGCAATGAACGTTTGGTGTGCTATTTCGAAACTGCGGCGGGCCCGATGGCGATGGTACTGGTCGGAGCCATGGTAGTGGCGGGTATTGCTACGGTCTGGTCGGGGCAGGTGGCGCCGCGTACTAGCGCTCCCACGGTGACGGATTACGCTGCAGCGCCGACGACAGTGGCGCTCGAGAAGGGAGAAGAAATGGGTCGTTTCATGTTGGGCTCCACCGTAATACTGCTTTTTCCCGCTGCGAGCGTGGTACTGGATTCCCAATTAGCTGCTGGTTCTAGCACTCGCCTGGGTGAATCCTTGGGAGCTTTTACTAAGGCCTGAGGAATCAGCAAGCAGAATTCCATGCGGGTTCGATAGTCATCGAATTATTGCTGGCTTTCCTCCAAGCCATTAACGATGTGGCGAAAACTGTCCATTCTTCTCTGGCTGATAGCGCCCGCTGCCAATGCGGCCAAAATTGCGCAGCCCGGCTCATGCAGGTGTTGGCAGTCACGGAATTTGCATTTACCCAGGAAGGGCCGGAATTCACGGAAACCCTGTTCGATTTGCTGCCGGCTCATATGCCACAAGCCGAATTCTCGAATGCCCGGAGAGTCGATTAGCATGCCGCCACAGGGAAGGTGAAATAGCCTGGCTGTCGTCGTCGTATGCGTGCCTTTGCCATGGGTTTCAGATAGCTCACCGACGGCCAGGTCGGCCTCTGGCAGTAGCGAATTGACCAGGGAAGACTTGCCGACACCCGACTGGCCGACAAACGCGCTTGTGCGGGCGCTGAGTGCTGCGAATAACTCACTCATGCCGCCCGTTTTGGTGGAGGCGTGAATCACCTCGTATCCCAGTGTTGGATAGAGTGCCAGAAGCTCCTGCATCTTTAATCGCAGCGCCTCATCGGTCTCCAGCAGATCCGTTTTATTGAGCAGTATTACGGGTGCAATGCCCACATTTTCTGCCGCGACGAGATAGCGATCGATCATCGCTGCATGGGGTTCGGGTTTCGGTGCTACCACAATAATAATCTGATCGATATTGGCGGCTATCGTTTTAATGCTGCCGTAGCCGTCGGGTCGCGACAGTGCGCTATCACGTGCTTGCTGGGCGACAATCACACCAGTGGGATTACCCTCGCACCATACCACTCTATCACCTGTGACCAGGCCCTCCAGGTTAGCTCGCATATGACAGCGGTGGCGTGCACCCGAGTCCGATTCCACTTCAACTTGGGTGCCGAAGTGGGCAGTGACCAATCCCTGGCGCTCTGGACCCAACTCGCCACTGGCGAGTGAAGACTGGGCTTGCGCATCGCGTCTCTCGGCGCGTTTACTGCGCTCCTGTTGAATTTTCTCGATGCGCCAGGCCTGCTGGCGGGTCAGTTTTCGTTTCGACATAGCCGCATTATTGGGGGAGTACATACCGCTGTCGAGGCAATTTGCTACACTCTGGGCAAACTGTTGGGCAGGAGCGATTTCCCATGGCAAGTGCCAGCAATCTGATCTGGGTCGACATGGAAATGACGGGTCTGAACCCAGAGCGCGACGTGGTCATCGAAATTGCGACCATCGTTACGGATAGCGATCTCAATACGCTTGCAGAGGGCCCTGTCATTGCATTGCATCAGGACGACGCGGTACTCGAAGCCATGGATGAGTGGAATACCACTCATCACACACAGTCAGGTCTGGTCGCGCGCGTGCGTGCCAGTTTAGACGATGAGCATAGCGCGACGGAAAAAACCCTGGCTTTCTTCGCCCAGTGGGTCCCTGCCGGTGCGTCTCCGATGTGCGGCAACAGCATCTGCCAGGATCGGCGCTTTATGGCCCGCCATATGCCTGAGTTAGAGCGTTATTTCCACTACCGCAATTTGGACGTCAGTACCTTGAAGATACTGATGCAACGCTGGCGACCCGATCTGGGCGCCACCTTAAACAAACAAGCGACTCATCTGGCGCTGGATGATATCCGTGAATCCATAGAAGAGATGCGCTATTACCGGGATCACTTTCTTGACCTGAAGCTGTGATCAATCTTCAGCTGTTGCCGTTTGCGAAGTCTGGCGGTGCTGCGCCAGTGCCCATGCCACGTGTTCGCGCACTAGCTCAGAGGGAAAGTCTTGGCGCGCCAGCAAAGCCTTGATCACGCGATCTGATGTCGGCGCGTTACCCAAGCCTATGGCCAGGTTGCGCAGCCAACGTTCGTAACCGATACGGCGTATGGCCGACCCTTCAGTGCGTGCGAGAAAGGTTTCTTCGTCCCACAGAAACAGATCCACTAGGCCTGCATCCTGCAAACCGTGGCGCGGTTTGAAATCTCCCTCAGCGGTGGGCTGGGCAAATTTGTTCCATGGGCAGACCAGCTGGCAGTCATCGCAGCCAAAAACGCGATTGCCCATCAGCGGCCGCAGCTCTGGATCAATACTGCCTTTATGCTCGATAGTAAGGTAAGAAATGCACTTGCGGGCATCCAGCGAATACGGCCCATTGAAGGCCTGGGTAGGGCAGATTTCGAGGCAGGCGGTGCAGCTGCCGCAGTGCTTGGTAGTTTGTGCGCCTGTGGTCGGCAGCGGCAGGTCTGTGTAGATCTCCCCCAGAAAAAACCACGAGCCCGCCTCTGAATTAATGAGCATGGTGTTCTTCGCGATCCAGCCCATGCCGGCGTGTTCTGCCAAGGCGCGTTCCAGCACCGGTGCGCTGTCCACAAAGGCACGATAGCGCCCTCCGCCGGCCAAGGCCCCGATTTTTTCGGCGAGCTGCGCCAGGCGCTTGCGCAGCAGTTTGTGATAGTCGCGACCCAGCGCATAACGCGATATGTAAGCTTTGTCTGGCGAGTCCAGTACGTCTTGAGGATGTGTGTCGTCTGCCAGATAGTCCATGCGCACCGTAATCACCCGGCAGGTACCTGGCACCAGCTCCTCGGGTCGGGAGCGCTTGGTGCCGTGGCGAGCCATGTAATCCATGCTGCCGTGGTAGCCCGCATCCAGCCACTTTTGTAGATAGGCCTCGTGTTCACTTAAATCGACATCTGTAACCCCAAGTTGGCTAAAACCCAGCTCACTAGACCACTTACGAAGTTGGTCGAGCATCTCGATCGAATTGTCTGTTGATAGTTCGGGTAGCAATTTAAGCCGCCGTGACCTAAGCAGTTAGGGGTATAATTTTGCCAGAAGCGGAGAGCGAATATTGCATTTGTTACTAACTCACAAAACCCATGTCGACACCGAGATCGGAGAATCCTAACTTGCCTGCCCTGGGTACAGAGCTGCTCTATACAGCCGCGCAGACGCGCGAGCTGGATCGCACGGCCATTCAGGATCATGGCATTCCCGGCATTGTACTAATGTCCCGTGCCGCAACCTCAGCGTTTGAGGCCTTGCTGGGTGCCTGGCCAGACCCCGAGAGGATTCAGGTGTTGTGTGGTACCGGCAATAACGGTGGCGATGGTTATTTGATTGCTGATTTGGCGCAAAAACGCGGTATTGATGTCACAGTGCTACAAATTGGTGATCCCAACAAAGTCAGCGGCGATGCCTTGCAGGCTCGCGATCAAGCTCTGGCGAACGGCGTAGCGATAGCACCTTTTAGCAGCACGCCACTCATGGGCGTTGGCGTTATCGTAGATGCCATGCTCGGCACTGGTGTCGGTGGCGAGGTTCGAGACGCATACAAAAGCGCGATTAGCGCTATCAATAGCGCCGGTGCACCGGTCTTGGCGGTCGATATTCCCTCAGGACTGTGCTCTGACACGGGTAGGGTGTTGGGTGCGGCGGTTAGAGCAGATCTCACTATCACGTTTATTGGTCTTAAGCGCGGACTGTTTACCTATTGCGCAGCGGACTATACCGGTGCCATTGAATTCGTGGATTTGGGTGTTCCACCCGAGGTTTATGCGCAGGTGGATTGTGACAGTGTAAGACTGGAGCTGGAGTATCTGCTGGAACAGCTGCCACCGCGACCTGCCACCGCGCACAAGGGCAGCTATGGTACGGTTCTCATCGTCGGTGGCGATAAGGGTATGGCAGGCGCGGTTGCGCTGGCGGCCGAAGCAGCGCTGCGCTGTGGTGCTGGCTTAGTGAAGGTGGCGACGCAGGCGGAGCATATCAGCGCCATTGTGGCTCGCACTCCGGAGGCTATGCCTGTCCCTGTGCGATCAGGGCAGGATCTAGCAGCCCTGATCGAGAGCGCAGATGTTTTAGTGGTTGGGCCGGGCCTAGGGCAGTCGCCCTGGTCGGAACAGTTGCTGCAAGCCGCGACAGCCAGTAATAAACCCATGGTCTTGGACGCCGATGGCCTTAACATGCTGGCCAATGGCGTAGCGGCTGCTGAGCGTCACCGCAGCAACTGGGTATTAACGCCACATCCCGGTGAAGCCGCCCGCTTGCTCGGGTGCAGTAATCCCGAGGTGCAGATAGATCGTTTCGACGCCGTGCGCCGCCTACAGCACAGTTACGGCGGCGTTGTGTTGTTGAAGGGCAGTGGCACTCTGATTACCGATGGCGAGAAGTTGTTATTGAGCGATTACGGCAATCCGGGCATGGCAAGCGGTGGTATGGGCGATGTGTTGAGCGGCGTTATTGGCTCCCTGCTTGCTCAGCACCACGAGCCTCTGTACGCCACGGCGCTGGCGGCTTGTTTGCACGGCGCCGCGGGTGATGCTGCGGCGGAGCAGGGGCAGCGCGGCCTACTGGCCAGCGACCTCATGCCCGTGATGCGACAACTCCTACAGTAAACATGCAGGCACTTAAACTACAGCCTGAGGATGAGGCTGCTATGGTTGCCAGCGGCGCACGTATTGCCGCGGCTATTGAGGGTGGCTTGGTCGTTTATCTTAGCGGTGACTTGGGCATGGGCAAGACCACGCTCGCTCGCGGCATTGTGCAAGGCTTTGGCCACCAGGGCGCTGTTAAAAGCCCCACCTACACTCTGGTGGAGCCTTATTCTCTGCGTTCGCCAAGCACGGGAGCGGAGCTAAAGCTCTACCACTTTGACCTCTATCGCCTGGGTTCTCCGGAGGAATTGGAGTTTATTGGTATTTGGGACTACTTCAATGAACAGGCGCTATGCCTGGTTGAATGGCCTGAGCGTGGCCTGGGTGCTTTGCCCCCCGCTGACATAAGGATTACCATAGAACGTGAGGGCAATGGCAGACGCTTGCACTTAATGGCCGATTCACACCTGGGGCAAGGTGTGCTGCGGCAGCTACAGGCGTCTTCTTAAACCACTAGGGCAGTTGCAGGCGCAAAATAAAAGCTGGCAACACAACTGGCGGAAGCGACATGGGCAGGACGTGGATTGGGGTCTTTCTGAGCATGCTTGCAGCGAACCAGCTATGGTCCGCTGATGTGCATGACGTGCGCCTCTGGCGAGCACCCGATCACACACGTGTTGTGCTCGATCTCACTGCCCCAGCGGAGCACAACTTGATCGTGCTGGATAAACCCGATCGCATTGTCATCGACGTTGAGGACACTGCCTTAAAAACAAGCATCGCTGATCTGAAGCTGGATGGCACTCCCATCGCGCTGATACGCACCGGTATTCGCGAAGGGGATGATCTACGCGTGGTGCTGGAACTCAGCACAACAGTCAATCCCCGCAGCTTTTTCTTAAAAGCGAATGATCAGGCAGGTGATCGTCTGGTGCTGGATCTCTACGACAAGGCACCACAGAAAAAAGCTGTAGTGAAGAAAACGGCGCGCCATAGTGATAAGCGGGACATCATTATTGCTATCGATGCTGGCCACGGGGGGGAGGATCCTGGCGCTATTGGTCCTAACCGCCAGCGCGAGAAAGATGTTGTGCTCGCTATAGCCAAAGAGCTCGAAAAACTGCTGAAGGCGGACAAGGGCTTTCGGCCAACGATGATTCGCACCGGAGACTATTACGTCAGCCTGCGCGGTCGGCGTGATCTCGCCCGCAAGCGACAGGCTGATCTGTTTGTTTCTATTCATGCGGACGCCTTCAGACGCAAAGAAGCGTTCGGGGCGTCGGTCTACGCCCTGTCCAGAAAGGGCGCTACCTCAACGACCGCCCAGTATTTGGCGCAGCGAGAAAACGCCTCAGATTTGGTCGGTGGGGTTACACTCAAAGATAAGGACGATGTGCTGGCCGGTGTGCTGGCGGATCTTTCCATGACGTCAACGCTGGACAACAGTCTTAAGGTGGGTAGCAAGGTCCTGGGCAATATGGATAAGATCGCAAAGCTGCATAAACGTAACGTCGAGCAGGCGGGCTTTGCTGTCCTTAAATCACCGGACATACCCTCCATCCTGGTAGAGACAGGATTCATCTCTAACCCCGGGGAGTCCAAGAAGCTCGCCACGCGCAGCTACCAGCAAAAAATGGCGAGAGCCATTCATGCCGGCATACGCCAATGGTTTCTCGCGCATCCACCTTCCGGCACCTTGATCGCCTGGCAGCGACAGCAACAGGGCCAGCAGTACGTGATCGCCCGTGGCGATACACTCTCAGGGATAGCGCAGCGCTTTAACGTGCCACTGTCCGATTTAAAAATTCACAACGGCATCAGTGGCGAGAAAATTTTGGTCGGTCAGACCTTGAGAATACCCACGACTTAAGCTGCCCCGCCAATTTGGTAAGTGCTGTAAGTCTATGAACTTGCGCCGTACCGTCCGATGATCGCGAGGTTTCACAGCTAAACCTTGACCTGAGCTGCGACGCTTGCCAATGTGCACCCTACCCCACCAGGGGCGACACCAAACCATCAGAGAGACAACCTTGTCCAATATACAGTTACTCAGCCCTAGGCTGGCGAACCAGATAGCCGCTGGGGAGGTCGTAGAACGGCCCGCGTCAGTCGTTAAGGAGGTGCTGGAGAATGCCCTGGATGCCGGGGCGACCCGAGTCGAGATCGATATAGAGGCCGGTGGCGCCAAGTTGATCCGTATCCGTGACAACGGTGGTGGCATGACAGCCGATGACTTGCCCTTGGCGCTAGCGAGACACGCGACCAGCAAAATCACCTCCCTCGAAGATTTAGAGCGCGTCGCCAGCCTCGGTTTTCGTGGCGAAGCGCTCGCCAGTATTGGCTCCGTATCGCGCCTAACCTTAACGAGCAATCATGACGGCGACTCCAGCCAGGGGAGTCGGGCGGCTTCTGAAGGTAGAGAAATGGCGGTAGCGGTTTCACCTGCGCCGCATCCACAGGGCACCACCGTCGAGGTGCGCGACTTATTCTTTAATACGCCCGCACGGCGGAAATTTCTACGCACTGAAAAGACCGAGTTCAACCACCTGGAGGAGGTGGTGAAACGGCTGGCATTGTCGCGTTTCGATGTCGGCTTCGCTCTGCGCCACAACGGCCGCATGATACATGCGCTCAAGGCGGGCGAGTCCGAGATGGAGCAACAGCGCCGAGTCGCGACGATATGCGGCCCTGCTTTTATGGAGCAAGCGCTATTTATCGATAACGCTGCGGGACCGTACCGACTGTGGGGCTGGGTTGCGCTACCTACGTTCTCCCGCAGCCAGGCAGATCTTCAGTACTTTTTTGTCAACGGCCGCATTATCCGAGACCGCCTGGTCGCGCATGCAGTTAAGCAGGCTTATCGCGACGTCCTCTACCACGGGCGTCATCCTGCATTTGTGCTGTACCTGGAGCTCGATCCCGCCCAGGTCGACGTTAACGTTCACCCTACCAAGCATGAGGTGCGATTTCGTGATGGGCGCGCGGTACACAATTTTGTATTCAGTAGTCTGCATCGCGCACTGGCCGATGTGCGCCCTGGAGAAGCTGGCGTGCATATCGATAGCACTTCAGCAAACGGGGCGTTAAATGAACCTATCGCCGGAGAGCTCGGCGCCGCATTGGCTGTTAATCCTGTCACCGGCGAGGTAACACAGCAGGCGAACCTGGCCTGGGATGCACCCCGTGCAAGCGCGCCATTCCAAAGCGGTTATTCCAGAACTGAACCTATCGCGCCAGGGCAAGCGATGGAACAGCTGCGTCAGTATGGCGCACTCCACCCCAAACATGAGCTGCCGGTCGAGGGCGAGGCGCCGCCCTTGGGTTATGCCCTGGCGCAGTTGAAAGGCATCTACATCCTCGCAGAAAACGCCGAGGGACTCGTCCTGGTAGACATGCATGCTGCGCATGAGCGCATCACTTACGAACGTCTGAAAGCCTCTCGTGCCAATGATGGTATCGCCAGTCAACCCCTGCTAGTGCCCCAGGCGGTGGCGGTGAGTCGTCGCGAAGCGCAGATTGCTGCTGCGCACGCCGACTTGTTTCAGGGGCTTGGGTTGCAGGTGGAGGCTGCGGGCGAAGAATCTCTGGTTATCAGGCAAATCCCGGTCAGCCTGCGCGACTCGGACGTGGAACAGCTGCTGCGGGACGTGCTGGCAGATCTGATTGAGTTTGGCAGCTCCGACCGCATCGAGAGCCACATGGATGAGCTGTTATCGACCATGGCGTGCCACGGTTCGGTGCGCGCCAATCGTCGTCTGACCATTCCAGAAATGAACGCGCTGCTGCGCGATATGGAAGAGACCGAACGCGCAGGCCAGTGTAATCACGGGCGACCGACCTGGACACAACTGGGCATAGACGAATTGGACAAGCTGTTCCTGCGCGGGCGCTAACGCCACAATGAGTCTTGCGCGGTCGCCACTGATTTGTCTTATGGGTCCGACTGCAGCCGGAAAAACAGACCTGGCGATTGAGCTGGCTGAGGCGCGCGGATGCGAGTTGGTGAGTGTCGATTCAGCGCTGGTGTACCGTGGTCTGGACATCGGCAGCGCCAAACCGAGCTACCCCCATCATCTTGTCGATGTCCGCGACCCCCTTGAGATTTATTCGGCCGCCGATTTTGCGATGGACGCCAATCGTCTGGCCGCAGAAATCGCCGCCCGCGGCCGTACTCCGCTGTTCGTGGGAGGTAGCATGCTGTACTTTAAAGCCTTTCTTGAAGGGCTGTCGGAAGTGCCTGCATCCGTCCCCGAGATTCGCCGCGAGATTGAGGCTGAGGCGGAAATGCACGGTTGGCCGCAGCTGCATGCGCAGTTGGCAGAGGTAGATCCGGTCGCCGCGGCGCGAATCCATCCCAACCATTCGCGGCGTATTGGCCGGGCGCTGGAAGTTTATCGCAGCAGCGGAACTACACTAACGCAATGGCAGGCACAAACCTCTACCTTGCCGCTGCCTACAGAGCACTATCGCGTGATCCAGATGGCTATCTGTCCCGGTGATCGGGCGGCGCTTCACAAACGTATTAATTTGCGCCTCAAGAAGATGATGGCCCAGGGGCTACTAGATGAAGTTCGAGCACTGTTTGAGCGCAAAGAACTGCATCGAGACCTGCCTGCAATAAGGGCCGTCGGGTACTACCAGCTCTGGCGTCACCTAGAGGGCGAATATTCACTTGCAGAGGCGGTAGAGCGTGCTGAGTCCGCCACTCGCCAGATGGCGAAGCGTCAGCTTACCTGGCTTAGGAAGTGGCCTGATCTAAACTGGATTCTGACAGACGATCAGGGGAACCTGACCAAGGCGATAGAGTCTGAAGACTCTGCAGGGTTAATCGGAGAAAAGCCCATTCATTGGGCCTTGAGCTATCTTGATAACGTCCCAGTGTAGTATGCTGATTGAGCACTATTGGGGCGGCGACCGAAATCGAGAACAACAACTCCGTTGCGGTTCGCGGTAGGGAAACCAAAATTAACAGTGCGAAGTTAGTAACATTTGTCATTTTTTCGACTCATTTTGAGTCTTTTAGGAGGAGTTATGTCAAAAGGGCACACGCTACAAGACCCTTACTTGAACATTTTACGTAAGGAACGCGTTCCAGTTTCTATTTACCTGGTAAACGGTATCAAACTGCAGGGGCAGATCGAGTCGTTCGATCAGTTTGTGGTGCTACTGAAAAACACCGTCAGCCAGATGGTCTATAAGCATGCCATTTCAACGGTGGTGCCATCGCGCGTTGTGCGCATGCCACTGCAAAACCCGCCTGAGGGCGAGGAAAGCGGTGGAGACAGTTAAGAGGTCTTACGCCCGTCGTGCGATGCGGCTCTAAAATCTGGCGCTGCCATCGCCACGACCACCCCTGGTGATTCGCCGAGGCTATATTGTTTTTTGATCGTCCTGAGTCGGGTGAAGCCGCCGTGCTTGTTCATCTCAATCTCGCCAGCGAAGCGGAGCGCGAAGACCCCCGAGAGTTTGAAGAGCTGGTGCTGTCGGCCGGGGGCGATCCCGTGGCTTACATCATGGGATCGCGCCCTGCACCTGATGCGCGCACGTTTATCGGTAGCGGCAAGCTTGAAGAAATCGCCAGCGCGGTGCGCGAACACCAAGCCAGCGTCGTGATGTTCAATCACGCATTGAGCCCCAGCCAGGAACGAAACCTGGAAAAGGAACTCGAGTGTCGGGTAATCGATCGCACAGGGGTGATTCTCGACATCTTTGCGCAACGCGCACGCACGCACGAGGGAAAGCTGCAGGTCGAGCTGGCGCAACTGCAGCATATCAGCACACGATTGGTTCGAGGCTGGACCCACCTGGAGCGACAAAAAGGTGGCATCGGGCTCAGAGGGCCAGGTGAAACCCAGCTTGAAACAGACCGCCGTTTGCTGCGCGCACGTATTAAGTCGATTTTGTCGCGGCTAGAGAAGGTTCGAAAGCAACGTGACAATGGACGTCGCGCTAGGCGCCGCGCCGAGCTGCCGTCAGTGTCATTGGTAGGCTATACCAACGCCGGTAAATCCACTCTGTTTAATCGCATTACCAATGCTGAGGTCTACGCTGCGGACCAACTGTTCGCCACTTTGGATCCGACGCTGCGCCGCCTGGAGATCGATAATGTGGGCCCGGTGGTGATGGCGGACACCGTGGGCTTTATTTCGCACCTGCCTCACGACCTTGTTGCGGCGTTTAAAGCCACCTTGGAGGAGACCATCAATGCCGACCTATTGCTGCATGTCGTAGACGCAGCGGCTGAGCAGCGCGAGGACAATATCTATCGTGTGAATGATGTTTTGGCAGAGATCGGTGCGGAAAAGATTCCGCAATTACAGGTATTCAACAAACTTGACCTATTGGCGCACAATCCGCGTATAGATCGGGATGCTGACGGTCGCCCCGAGCGCGTTTGGCTGAGTGCTGCGACAGGCGAGGGTGCAGGATTATTGCTGCAGGCGATCGCTGAGATCGTCGCAGGTGACATGGTCTGCGAAACGCTGACCATTAGCCCGACTCAGGGCGGCTTACGCGCTGCACTCTATCGCCTGGGCGCAGTAGAGTCTGAAGATTACTCGGACGATGGCTTGGCGCATTTGAGCGTGCGGCTGCCCCGAGCAGACTGGGATAGGCTGATGAAAAAAGGCCCAGAGCCGCTGTATTGAGTCAGCATAGGATGCGCCCTGGGTGATGACTCAAAGTTGATAAAATTTGGTACACTCTCACACCTTTTTGCATGATGGTTTACGTAGGAGTTGAATATGGCCTGGAATGAACCGGGTGGCGGCAACAACAAACCCAAGGATCCTTGGGGTGGTGGAGACCAGGGGCCGCCTGATCTGGACGAGGCCTTAAAAAAGCTGCAAGACAAGCTGGGCGGCATTTTCGGTGGCAGTAAGGGTCGCAGTGGCGGTAGCTCTGGTGGTGGCGGTATTCCCGGTGGACTGATCGCAGTGGTTTTCGGTGTAGCGGTCGTAGTTTGGGCGCTGATGGGTTTCTACCAACTTGATCAGGGTGAGCGCGCTGTGGTGCTGCGCTTTGGTAAGTACTTGGAAACCAAGCAACCGGGCTTGCATTGGAATCCGCCTCTGGTTGACGAGGTGATCGTTCGCAATGTCACCCGGATACGACCCGTTAGCTTCCGCGAAATCATGCTGACTCAGGACGAAAACATCGTCGAGGTCAGAATGTCGGTGCAGTATCTCATCGATGACCCGAATGCCTACGTTTTGCAAGTGCGTGAGCCGGACGTCTCCCTGCAGCATGCCGCGCAAAGCGCATTGCGTCATGTGGTGGGGGGCATGGGTATGAATCAGGTGCTCACCGGTGGCCGCGCACAGATAGCCGTTGATGTGACCGAGCGTTTGCAAGAATACCTAAATTTATATCAAACAGGCATTCTGGTGGACGAGGTAACGGTGGACGACTCCAAACCACCTACTCAGGTGCAGGCAGCATTTGATGACGTGATTAAGGCGCGAGAGGATGAGGAGCGTCTGAAGAACGAAGCCGAGGCATACGCCAATGGTATTGTGCCGGAGGCTCGCGGTAGTGCGCAGCGAGTGCTGGAGGAGGCACTAGCTTATAAAGAGCAGGTGATAGCCAACGCCGAGGGTGAGGCTCAGCGCTTTACGCAACTGCTCGCGGAGTATGAGAGAGCACCGGAAGTCACCCGTGAAAGACTGTACCTGGAATCTGTGCAAAGCGTGATGAGCAACAACAATAAAGTCATGATCGATGTCGAAGGCGGAAACAATATGATGTATCTACCGCTTGATCGTCTTGGCGGTGGAAATGCTGGCGGCTCATCGCCACGCCAGGTCACAATCGACAGTTCCAATATCCGTGAACTCACTAATGCCGTGACCGAGCAGCTGCGCCGCGATGCCGCTGCTTCATCATCACGCAGAGGAGGGCGATAACTATGTCTGGACGCAGTGTGATTCTGCTGATTTTCGTGGCCGTTGTTGTGTTGCTGCTGGCCAATTCACTGTATGTGATCAAACAGACAGAGCGCGGTGTTCTGCTGCGTTTTGGTGAAGTGGTGAATCCAGATCTGCAGCCCGGACTGCACATTAAGATTCCCTTTGTGAACAATGTGCGAAAGTTCGACGGCAGGCTGATCACCGTAGATTCGCAACCCGAGCGCTTCTTCACTCAAGAGCAAAAAGCGCTGATGGTAGACAGCTACGCCAAATTCAAGATTAAGGATACCGAAACGTTCTACACCGCCACCAGTGGCGATATGACCAGAGCGATGGGTCTGCTGGCCCAGCGCATCAACAACGGTCTTCGAAACCAGGTCGCGATTCGCACCATTCAAGAGGTAGTCTCAGGAGAGCGCGACCAATTGATGGAGGATTTAACGGCTGAGCTGACTCAGGTCGCGCAAGAGTCCCTCGGTGTTGAGGTCGTTGATGTGCGAGTGAAACGCATTGACCTGCCTGACGATGTATCGGGTTCTGTGTATGAGCGGATGAATGCCGAGCGTGAAAAGGAAGCACGAGAGCATCGCTCACAGGGGCGCGAGCTGGCAGAAGGAATCCGCGCGGCGGCAGATCGTGAGGTGACCGTCATTTCGGCCAACGCCTATCGGGATGCCGAGCAGATACGCGGCGAGGGCGATGCCGAAGCGACCAAGATCTATGCGGAAGCCTTCAATCGGGATCAGGAATTCTACGCATTCACCCGCAGCTTGCAGGCCTATCAACAGTCGTTCAATGGCGGCGGGGACATGCTGCTCATTCAGCCCGATAGCGAATTTTTCCGATACTTGAAGAACTCTCGAGGAGACACTTCAGCGCCGCAGTGATGTGGCAATAATCACAGGCGCTTTCCCCATAGTCTGTGGTAGTATTCTGCAACCGTGGCCTCCTGCCTTTAATGTAAAAGGGCAGGGCCCACGGTTTTTTTGTGCTCGCAGTTTGCAGGGGAACCAATTTGGATTTTTGGCACGTGTTAGCGGTAGCCATTGCGCTGGTCTTTATTATTGAAGGCCTGATTCCCTTTATCAGCCCCAACCGATTTCGCAAACTGCTTGTGCTGGCCGATCAGATGGATGACAGGATCATCCGCAACATCGGCTTAGGCAGCATGGTGTTTGGCGTTGTGCTGCTTTACATAGTGCATTAGGCCTCTTTGTGACATGAGCGGGGCCTTAGGTTGAGTGACGTTATGACATCAGTTGATCGCTGGCAGTTGCCCGATGGCATCGAGGAAGTGCTGCCTGCGCAGGCAGCAACAGCAGAGCGCTTGCGCAGACGACTGCTGGACTTGTACCGCAGTTGGGGCTATCAGCTGGTGATCCCGCCACTGATGGAATTTACTGAATCCCTGCTGATCGGTCTGGGGCATGATTTGGATCTACTGACCTTTAAACTCACTGATCAATTGAGCGGTCGCACTATGGGCATTCGCGCCGATATCACACCGCAGGTGGCCAGAATTGATGCCCATAGCCTGGCGCGAGAGGGGATTTGTCGGCTCTGCTATGCCGGATCTACTCTACACACTCGGCCGAAAACACTGATGGCATCGCGCTCGCCCATTCAACTGGGGGCGGAGCTTTACGGTGACAACAGCCTGGCTGCTGATCTTGAAATTATTCGGTTGATGTTAGTCACACTAGAAGCTGCCGGTATCGACAGTGCTATCACCTTGGACCTCGGCCACGTCGGTGTGTATTCGGCCGTACTGGCTCGAGCCGGCCTAGAGAAAGAGCAGGAAGAGACTGTATTCGATGCTTTGCAACGCAAGTCTGTACCGGATCTGCGCGAAGCGCTTTTGGGTGTTGACGACAGCTCTCGGGAACTGATCCTAGCGCTCGTTGACCTGCATGGCGATGATACCGTGCTGAGTGATGCCAGAGCGCTGTTTGCCGAACGTGCACCGGACGCGCTGGCGGCCGTGGACGCATTGCAGGAAATTGCCACCAATGTTCGGCGACAGCGTCCTGACCTGGATATCTACTTTGATCTTGCTGAGTTGCGTGGTTATCACTACCACACGGGGGTGGTGTTTGCGGCTTATGTACCCGGCCATGGTCAGGCGCTGGCCAATGGCGGTCGCTACGACAATGTTGGGTCGGTATTTGGTCGTTCCCGTGCTGCAACTGGATTTGCAACCGACCTGAAAGCCCTGATTGAGCTTGTACCGGCCGCGGCCGATGGTCAGGGCGCGATCAGCGTCCCCGATTCCGACGACCCCGCGCTTGCAGCAAGAGTGTTGGCATTACGAGAAGAGGGCGAGGTTGTAATCAACTGTTTAGGCGCCGAGCCAGACCCCCGCTGTAACCGCGAGTTGCTGAAGCAGGACGGTGAGTGGGTTTTGAGTGAGTTGAGCGGCCACGCATCTCAGTCTTGATGGGTTCTAAAGCCATGATCAGAGGGCTATTAAAAACATGAGCAAAAACGTTGTCGTGCTCGGCACCCAGTGGGGTGATGAGGGCAAGGGTAAGATTGTCGATCTGCTAACAGATCAGGCCGATGCAGTAGTACGCTTTCAAGGTGGCCACAATGCTGGCCATACGCTGGTGATCGATGGCCAGACCACGGTGTTGCACCTTATTCCCTCTGGGATTTTGCGTGAGCACGTACAGTGCTATATCGGCAATGGCGTAGTGCTATCTCCCGAAGCGCTCTTGAAGGAGATGGCCGAGCTGGAAGGCAGCGGCGTTCCGGTGCGCGATCGTCTGAAGATCTCCGCGGCATGCCCTTTGATACTGCCCTACCATGTCGCACTCGATCAGGCGCGTGAAGCAAAGCGCGGCGGCAAGAAAATCGGAACGACCGGTAGAGGCATCGGTCCCGCCTACGAGGATAAAGTTGCCCGACGTGGCTTGCGCCTGGGTGATCTGCAAGACAAGGAGCGCTTTGCTCAAAAACTCAAGGACGTGATGGAGTACCATAACTTTACGCTTGAGCACTATTATGAGATGCCAGTTTTGGATTACGATCAGGTACTGGCAGACACGCTTGCCTTAGCGCCACAACTGTTACCCATGATGGCGGATGTTTCCCTAGAGCTTCACGAGCGGCGAAAAACAGACGCGAATATTTTGTTTGAAGGTGCCCAGGGCTCACTGTTAGATATCGATCACGGCACCTACCCCTTCGTTACCAGTTCCAACACCACCGCCGGCGGTACCGCAACCGGCTCAGGCTTTGGGCCACTCTATCTCGATTATGTACTCGGAATCACCAAGGCCTATACCACCCGTGTGGGTTCTGGCCCTTTCCCAACGGAGCTATTTGATGACACGGGTAAACACCTGGCGGATAAAGGCCACGAGTTTGGTGCTACCACCGGAAGAGCCAGACGTTGCGGCTGGTTTGATGCTGTTGCTCTGCGCACGGCCGTCAATATCAACTCGATTAGTGGCTTGTGTCTGACCAAGCTGGATGTACTCGACGGGTTGGAAAACATCCGTATCTGTGTGGGCTATACCTGTAAGCAGGGCAAGCCTGTGCCGAACCCGATTGACGCCGAAGACTACGAAAACCTAAAGCCTGTCTATGAAGAGATGCCGGGATGGCAGGAATCGACGCTAGGCGCAAAGTCGCTGGAGGACTTACCCGCAACGGCGCAGGCTTATATTGCCAAGCTGGAAGATCTTGTGGGCGCACCAATTGATATTGTATCGACGGGCCCGGATCGGCGAGAGACAATCGTATTGCGGCACGCCTTTTCAGCTTAACAAAAACGATAGGCGCGTAGCGGTGTCTGAACGGGCGCGTGCAGCGCCAGCCTAATCTGCCAGAGAGAGGTGCGCTCCTTCGGGCAGCATGTCGTGGGTCGCCATTTTAATGTAGGTGTCCAGATATTTCTGGGCATCTGCCTGGCAGGTGAATGGTCCCTTGACGGTACCCTCACGCGTTAGAAAGAACCACTGACCACCGTTTTTCATCATACGATCGCTGCGAAAATAGCACCGAGAATCAGCTGGATCAGTTTTGCGTTGTGACGCCATGTGCTAATAAGTCCCTCTTTTCTGCGTTTTCTGACAAAAACTGTTGCTTAGCATACCGTATTTGTTGTTTGCGAATGCAGCAGCGACTGTGAACTAATTCGCACAATCGTTTAATTTGTGTGCGATTACAGTCGGCACCGCGTACTTTTGGTGCGGTAACGATATCTTCTATTACTTTTTACCCCAGTCAAAGCCTCAAATTGGCAATGTGGTTAGTGTGGGTTGAGTTGATGCGCGAGTCCTATTCGCAGCATATCGTTGCTCAGAAATGCAGTGACAACCTCTACTCGCAAAATCTCGAGCATTGGACGGTAGTGCGACGATACCTGATAACATGAACTGAAGGATGGGTCGAACGGTTAGCGGCTCCAGGAGTTGGAAACCAATTCAGGAGGTTTGAAATGAAAAATCCCGTGCGCTTGCGAGCGCTTGTCACTGGCGGCTCCGGTTTTTTGGGCTCTCATCTTTGCGAGCGCTTACTGGACGACGGGTATGATGTACTTTGCGTTGATAACTTCTTTACAGGCACGCGTGAGAATGTGCTGCATCTATTGGAGCATCCTCGATTTGAGCTGATGCGCCACGACGTGACCTTTCCGCTCTACGTGGAGGTCGATGAAATTTACAATCTCGCCTGCCCCGCATCCCCTATCCATTATCAGCATGACCCGGTGCAAACAACCAAAACCAGCGTGCATGGCGCCATTAATATGCTGGGGCTTGCCAAGCGGGTGAAAGCGAAAATCATGCAGGCCTCGACCAGCGAGGTCTACGGGGACCCGCAGATACACCCACAGCCAGAAAGCTACTGGGGCCATGTGAATCCAACGGGGTTTCGGGCTTGTTATGACGAGGGCAAGCGCTGTGCGGAAACGTTGTTTTTTGATTACCATCGCCAGCACCGACTCAACATTAAAGTGGCGCGTATCTTCAACACCTATGGCCCTCGAATGCATCCCAATGATGGCCGGGTGGTGTCGAATTTTGTGGTGCAAGCGCTTAAAAACGAACCCATTACCGTTTATGGGGAAGGCCAGCAAACCAGGGCTTTTTGCTATGTGGACGACCTGATCGAAGGCTTTATCCGACTCATGGCCACAGCTGATGGTTTTACCGGTCCGGTCAATCTGGGGAATCCGGATGAGTTCACGATTCGAGAACTGGCTGAGCTAGTGATCGAGCTGACTGACTCAAAATCCAAGTTGGTTAATGAGCCATTGCCACAAGACGATCCGAAACAGCGCCAGCCCGATATCAGCCTGGCACGGTCTGAACTTAGTTGGGAGCCCTCCACAAAATTGCGGGAGGGCTTGGAAGAGACGATAAAGTACTTCGATCGCTTGATCACTGAGGGGCTAGCATAAACCCGTCCCGACCCAAACTCAGGGTTGGACGCTTGCTAACCTGAGCGGGCTTCGGTCACAGTTCTTGCACCCATATCTGTGGTGGTGTGACCACTATCACACCGCTCTAGCGTTCATTGTGGGTGATTGACGTCAGCCGTGCTATTCATTGCATTAAACGAAAGCCGCCTGCTGGAAGTAGGGCATTTTTGGAGTGCATGAACTCATGAAACTTAAAGCCATAGGGACATTGGCCTTTGCGTTACTGATCGCCGCTGGCAGTGCTCACGCCAGCCTTATCGTGAATTCTATCGACGTCTCTTTTGTGAACACGCGCTTTAACGCCAAAACGCTGCCAGATGGGGTGCTAGATGAGGACAAGCTCGCCCTCGCTTTCAGCGAGGGTTTCTTGCCTTCGTTCAACGACCCAGACAAGCACTTATGCACCACGTCTTTGGCTGAGTTTGACGCGATAAACTCACGTGAAACCTGCGGTGGGCCTCGTCGCAATCTGGGTAGCCTGTTCATGATCTCGGGTTATGCAGAACATGATTCCTTGCTGCAACTAGGCCTGGACTGGGGTTTGGGCGGCTTTCTGGTGACCGCGCTGGGTGATCACACGCTCATGATCGATTATTTGGACTCGGATATATGGTGGAAAAAGCGCTGGTCCGATAGTGACGTGGTCGAGCTATTTCTGCCCGCCGCAACCGAATTTGTACTGATGGGCCTGGGGTTTGAACGCTGCTGTGACGGTTATTTCTCAGGTCGCTGGCGTTCTCTTGAGGAACCTGATGAATCGCTTCCGGGAACTTATGCCACACATGCTGTGGGCAGAGAAGCGCCGATGACCGAGTGGAATCTACTGCAAGTGAACGCACCACCGGCGCAGATTCCCGCCCCCGCGGGTGGCTTGCTGATGGGAGTCGGCCTGCTGGCCTTGGCTTGTTCACGAAGACGACGCGCCAATACTTAGAGCTCATGCCCAGATTTTAAATGGAGTTTAGGCCCAGACTTTTGCGCGACTGGCTGTCATCTTCGCTATCTGAACTGACGGTTATCGAGTTGATTGCGGCGAGTTTGTCAGATCAGCGCTGAACTAATCCCACTATCGGCTTTTGTTTGTATCCCTCAAGGGCTCCTCTACCGATCCGCTTGAGAGTCCCTTTGAGCCTAATCAGCTCTCACTTCTTTCCTTCTTGTCGATTGAAACCCTGCAATTTTATGACTCTGAAATATACGAGGCAGGACTCTTTTAGAAGCCAGAGACTTAGGAGGACATAGCGTGATCTGTCCGCACCTCTTACTCTTAAACCCTCCACATAGCGCGGAAGTTTATGTGACGGCTTAAATCACCTTTGATCTGATTCTACCTAGCGATTTGATCAACTGTTGCGTTCTTGTTAGCAGATTGGCGAGCTGGTGTTCGGTTGGTCATTCGTTCCAAAAACCACTGGTATGTGCGTGCTATGCTGTGCTCACTTAGGGTTTTTTCCTGTATCACCCGGCACTCAATATTGAACCTTACAACTGACGGTTTGAATGCGCGTAACGCCTTCTCCTGAGCCACCCCTCGAACCCTACCGAGTCCTGCTGTGGGTAGGCTTATTGCTGTGTCTGATTCTGGGCTTTGTGTTGATGACCCAACTCGACGTTCAGGTCGGCGACGAAGCGGTGCATCAGTTTCAAATGCACTGGTTTATCGAAGGTCGCTATGAGCACTTTCGGCATGTCACCGTGTTTCCCCTGTACCATTGGATTGTTGGCACCGCGGCGGACTTTACAGGTTTGACTTATCTTTCTGGCTTGCGGATGTTGCATTTGATATTTGCAGTCGGAGCCATTCTGGGGTTTTTTGTACTCTGCCGATCGCTTTACCCAGCGCAGGCCACGATTCGCACGGCGCAGTTTGCATTAATGCCCTTGGTATTCCCGTTTTTCTTCGTCACCTACACCGATATACCCTCCTTATTGTTCGTTTTTTTTATGCTGGAGCGGACGCTGCGGGAACGCTACCTAGCCGCTGCGCTGTTGGGCCTGATAGCGATAGCGATGCGCCAGACCAATGCCATTTGGGTAATTTTTGCCTGTGGCCTGATAGCGATTTCGATCATCAATGGCCAATGCAAACAGCCCGATTTACGAAGCATCATGAAGCTATGCGTTGACGCATCTTTCATGCGACAGCTGTTCTACCGAGCGCGCTTCTTTATTGCTGTGATGTTGGTGTTTGCGCTGGCCGTCATTACCAACAATGGTTTTGCTATGGGCGATAAGGAGCAACATTCGCTCTCGCTAAACATATCCAACTTGTATTTCTGTCTGCTTGTAGCCTTTGTGTTGTTTTTGCCGTTTAACATCGCGCAGATGGGAGCGATAGAACGCTTAATATTGCAACAGCGTTGGATAGTACCTCTACTTTTGCTCGCCTTTGTGACATACACATACACCTACCAGCACAACCATCCATACAACGTTCCCGAGCTGGGTTTCTATCGGCACAATTTATGGCTTCACTACACCGCGGATTTTGACTGGATGCGCACGCTGGCTTTTCTACCCATGGCGTGGATGGCCTTGAGCTTCGCTACCGCAGCAATAGCGAGCCCATACCGGCTCGAAATGCTTATGCTAATTCCTTTTGCCTTACTCTCATTTGTGCCGCTACCACTCATAGAGCCACGCTATTACCTGGTTGCGTTGAGTCTTTTTCTGGTTTTCCGATACTCGATGTCGGCCACGAATGAGCGCTTCACGCTTGCCTACTATGCAGTGGCCTCGGCCTATGTGATATTCCATATTTCGCGGCAGAACTTTTTTATCTAGGCACCTCTTTAGCCTAAAAAAACAGATACTTTCGCTGAGGTGAAAGCGCTCGGGCCGTATACACGGCGTTGTTGACGCGGAATCGCCACTCACTTTTCATCAGTGCACAAACTTCAGCATCGCGTTCAGAATGGGATCCGGCATGACCAACCCGTAGGTAAAGGATGCCATCAGCAAAAACCCAATGGGGATGATAAAAAACAGCAAACGCACACCGACCGCCTGGTCTTCGTAGCGCCCCTCGCGTGTTAAGCCGAGCGGGTCTAACCAGACCGCAATCGAACAGATGGCGAATACCAAAACCGGCAGATAGTGGTACAAAAACAGCACTCTCGGGACCAGGCTATAGGGTAGGTATGCGATAAAGAAAGCGGTCAGTGGCAACAAGCGCAAGCTCCAGCGGCTCCAGGTGAGACCAGCGAACTTTGGACCTAGGGATAGCTTCCTTGCGCCCAGCCAAACGATCACCAGCATACCTAGCGCGCTTGTCCACCAGACCAGTGGGTTGCCCACAAAGTAAATCGAACTGCCCTGTCCCGCGTGGTAGTACAAAGGTCGCCACATAAACGGCCAGCTCCACCATGGGCTGGCGTTGGGATGGGTGGCCGTGAGGCCGGTGTTGACCGCGAACATGTTTTGATGGATGTCGATGATGTCTTTCATCATGTCACCGGTGGGGACGCCAAAAGCATGGCCCCCCCCGGGCTGGTCGAGCAGCGTAAAATGCAGCACCCAAGCGCCCACATAGATCACCATCGCGCCTGCTGCTGCGCAACCGCACATAACAGCAGTGCGTGCAATACTAAAGGGTCGATCCAGAGGCATGAAAAACGCAATTGCAACCAGCGCGCCCGCCGTAAGGCCTGTAAATTTTGTGCCTACGGCCATGCCAACGCATATGCCCGCTGCGATACTGAGCAGAACTAACCCAGTCGAAGAGCGTGCCGATCTCGCTGCTAATGCTAAGACCAATGCGGCTAATATGCTGAGCAATAATATGCCTTCTAGTCCCAAGACGCGGGTTTGTACCAGAAGCGCATTGTCGAACAACACAGCCCAAGCCCCAAGCAGAGCCGCCCATCGCGATGTACCGAGCTGCAAGAGAAGAATAAACACCAGAACCGGTATTAAACTGCCGGCCAGCGCGGGCACAAATCGAAGCAGGACGGGGCTAACCTCAGTCAATGGTGTACCCACGCCCGAGAACGACTGACCGCCGTCGTAGCCCCCAAGCTTCAACCCCAATGCGGGCAGCAGCTTGCCAACGGGGGGGTGAATATCAAAGAAATATTCGCCCGAGCAGCAGTATGCTTCCGTGAAGCTGCCGAAGTGGACCTCGTCGAAAATGACTTCTGCGGGTTGGTCTAGGCGGAGGAAATGGAGGCAGAGGCTGATGATGAGCAAAGTACTTGCACTTACCAACTGTGTTCGATGCTTCAAGTCCAGAGTTTCCCATGGTTGCCAGCATCAGTCCTTGTAGGGATATCCTCAATGTAGGTCAAGCTTGAATTCGGGGAATGTAGCCCCTAGAGTAACCAGAGGCCTGAGGAGTTAGTCCTATCGGTTGCATTAATGGCGCATGACACTTCTTTCTTTATGTTTCGATTATTCTTAGCGTGCGCTCAGCTTCGTTAAATAGATTAATAGGCGATTCACCGTCATTTTCAATTCGTAATTGTCAGAAAAAGACTGACGTGAGATCCGTTTGCAGCGCTATGTGGGTGTTTGATAAGTAGACGACGGCCGGGGCAAAATGACGAAGCAAGTTTTCGATTGATCTGACACTGCGGATCAATGGGTTGAGATAGTATTTCGCCTCGAATAATGAAGAGTGGTCCCTCGCATCACCGCCACGATTAGATCTAGAGGCCGTTCAGCGTTACTCACCCTTTGAGTCTCCTAGAACATCGCCATATGTGTTCAGAAACTGGATGATTAATTGAGTTTGTACGGAATTTTTTTCGACTGCCTCAGAAGATCATTTTGTTATTTGGTTCTCAAATAAGCGAGTCCGCGACATATCGGCTAACTGGCCTTTCTAGTGTGAGTACTTGACTTACAAGCCGTGGCTCGAGACCATTAGCAGGTTCTTCGCAGGGCTGACGGAGTGGTGCCTGCACAACAAGATATAACGCAGGGTTATGACAGAGACTGTTAAAAAAAGCAACAACCGAGACGCAGAACTAAAGGTCTGGGAAACGCCTGTGCTATCGAAACTTAAGTTAAATAAGACGCGAAGCAGCGTATTCGTCGATGGCCCTGAAACGGGTGGATTTACTGACTTTATCTTTTGCGGGGACGACCCTCCCTTTTGCGTTTTCGGCACCTAATCGCCACTAGGTGTACATCAAATACTGCCGTACTTCTTTTGCTTTAGAGCAATTCGATGGCATCGAAAGCGCTTGTCACAAGACGCTAATCCTCTATTTCGAAGGAGCGATCTACAATCGTCCGTTCCTTCAGTCGCTCCTGCCTAGTCAAGACACTGCTCTCTCTGAAGAGGACGATAACGCTGCTCTCCTTCTCGTACTGTTTCAGAGTTTTGGTGAAGCGCTGATACCCAAGCTATTGGGTGACTTCATCCTCGCGATTTACGATAGCGAACGACAAACTTGGTTTTGCGCTCGTGATCATATGGGCGTTCGCCCTTTTTTCTATTTTGAGGATGAGAGTTACTTTGTTTTTGGAAGTGACATTGCCGCTATTGCCGCTGACGAACATGTTCCTGATGAATTGTGCACTGAATCCATTGCAGTCTTTCTTCGCGAAGGGGAACTGTACGATAGTCAACTCACATTCCATAAACATATCAAGAGGCTCAAGCCCGCAAACACCCTGACTTTAGATCAAGGTGGTATTCGGTTCCAATGCTATTGGCGTCCGGAAGAGCTCGATCGAAGAACGTTTGAAAGTGCGGAGCACTGCGCGAGTGAGTTACTAAAACTGTTACAGGATGCCGTAAATATTCGGATAGATCCGAACAAAAACACTGGTGTTCATTTGAGCGGTGGCCTCGACTCGTCCGCAATTACCGCTCTCGCCGCCCCTATTCTTCGGACCTATGGTAAATCGACGCACAGCTTTAGTTGGCTGCCACCACCCAATGGCGGCCAGCGAGGTGATCCTGAGTGGGCGCCTGGTGAGTTACTTGCCTCAGAATTTGGGCTAAATCACCACTATACGCCGTTTGGAGCGCGAGACATTTCAGAAATACTCTACCGTTTCAATCTGCTTGATTTTGATAATGTGGATTTGTGGTACGAACACAAGGTCCGAGAACTGGCTGACCAAAACGGCGTAAACGTAATTTTAAGCGGCTGGGGCGGGGACGAGTTTGTATCCTACCACGGCGCTTATCGCTGCTTTGAAACCTTTTGGGGTGGCC
>JBCCNJ010000030.1:0-39644 GCA_039025905.1 Pseudomonadota bacterium
GGCGTCCACCATCCCCTGTCTACCAAAATGGAGCAAAATCCGGCGCGCAACAGGCCCGCTCCGTTTCCCCGCAAATCGCAACAGCCAACACGAAGCCAAACCCGCCAACGACGCAGGCCGCGAAACCGCTAGAATCCAGAGCTGCCGAGACCAAGTCTACTGATACCAGGCCTACCGAAACTAAGCAGGTGGCTGTAGTAGCGAAGCCAGCTCCTGTGACCGGGACCGGCACGATAAGTAAGCCTACGCGAACGCCTACACCCGGTGCTCGCGTCAGTAGCTGGCGCTGGCCCTCCCAGGGCACAGTTACCCGGCGCTATTCCGCAGGTATTCACAAGGGAATCGACATAGGCGGCGTGCGCGGCGATCCGATATTCGCTGTCGCTGACGGTACGGTAGTATACGCTGGCACGGGTATAGTCGGGTTTGGCGAACTGCTAATCGTCAAACACAACGAGACCTATTTGAGCGCCTACGGCCACAACAGTCGCCTGCTGGTCGGTGAGGGTGAGGTGGTGGGCGCAGGCCAGACAATCGCCGAAAAGGGAAGCACCGGCACGGATACGGTGAAACTGCATTTTGAGATTCGCAAAGAGGGAAAGCCCGTCGACCCCCTCAAACTCTTGCCTCGGCGGTAACGCAGGCGCCCCACTAAGGGAATCTGTCTCGCACCCCGAACGGGTCAGTTGGCCCCAGCAAATAGGCCGGCCGGTGACTTGTAATTGTCATTATCTCTGAGTTAATCTGGTCGACCCCAACGAGATTTCCCCGAATCTCGTAGTAGAAAAACAAAGAGGGTCTTGGCAGTGGATGCAACCCGTCCGAAACGGAGTTCAAAATCGGGTAACACCATAAACGGCTCGGCTTCAAAGTTAGAGGCGGCAGTCGCAGAGCACAGTCGAGCTGAAGCCGCTATCGAGGATGGTGGCGAAGTGGATGGTTCACCAGTCACTGACCCCACCCTGGCCTCCAGCGTCGAGGATGACGACACCGACCTATTCGATCAGGCCAAAGCGAGAACAGCTGGTCGGGTGGAAACCTCACTGGATGCCACCCAGCTTTATCTCAATGAGATAGGCTACTCACCACTGCTCACGGCAGATGAAGAAAAACACTATTCTCGACTCGCGCTGAAGGGTGATGAGAGCGCCCGGCGGAGAATGATAGAGAGCAATTTGCGGTTGGTCGTTAAAATCTCCCGCCGCTATATCAATCGCGGCTTGACCCTGCTTGATCTCATTGAAGAGGGAAACCTCGGTCTCATTCGGGCAGTGGAAAAGTTCGATCCCGAGCGCGGCTTCCGATTTTCAACCTATGCAACATGGTGGATCAGACAAACCATTGAGCGTGGCATCATGAACCAAACGCGCACCATTCGGTTGCCAATTCATGTGGTCAAGGAGCTCAATGTGTATTTGCGCGCAGCTCGCGAGCTCACCCAAAAGCTCGATCATGAGCCCAGCGCGGAGGAAATTGCGGAGATGTTGGACAAGCCCGCAGCCGATGTGAAACGCCTGCTGGGTCTGAATGAACGCGTTACCTCAATGGATACGCCAGTGGGTCCAGACTCCGACCGATCGGTGGTGGATACCATTGCCGACACCCGAGAATCCGATCCGTCAACGCTACTGCAAGATAGCGACATCAAAGAAAGTATCGGCGATTGGCTAGATGAGCTGTCCGACAAGCAAAGGGAAGTACTGTCGCGTCGATTTGGCCTCAGGGGTTATGAAAGCAGTACGCTAGAAGAGGTCGGTAGAGAGATTGGCCTTACGCGGGAGCGAGTTCGCCAGATTCAGGTGGAAGCGCTCAGGCGACTGCGCAGCATCATGGAAAACAACGGCCTCAGTAGTGACTCTCTGTTTAGCTGACCCAATCGCTACCTGAACTTGCGCTGGGCACGCCGGACAAGCTAATAATTTCATCCGAGAAGTACAACTACGCACTGAGCTTACGGTGTGAAGCACCGACTTTAATCTTGGGACACGGATTGCGCCACGGATTTGCTAAATCGACTTGCGAGCCGATAGGGATATAGGCGGCGAGATAGATTTGCGCGCAAAGTTGCGTGAGCGCTTGCGGTTTAGGGGGCTGAGCGGGGTGCGTTAACCGCCACTGTCAGCACACAGTGGTGATAGTATCAAGGGCCTGCACTGCAGAGCTCTAGCCAGCGTTTGAGCGCAACCCCCTGATATTTCTTCTGGTGGGTAATGAGGTAGAGCTCTCTGCGAAAATCGCGATCCGGCACAGGCAGGGGTACCAACGAGCCTTGTTTAAACTCCTCCAATAGACAGATTCGAGATAGACAGCCCACACCTAAACCCGCTTCAACCGCATTCTTTATCGCCTCGGTGTGTTGCAATTCCATTCGGATATCCAAATCTGTGATCAGGCCGTGCATCGCCCGATCAAAGGTTTGTCTGGTACCAGAGCCGCGCTCACGCAGGATCCAGGGCAGCGACAGCAGCATCGGGTCAGATAAGCGCGCTTTATTGGCCAGCGGATGACCCGGCGCAGCAAAAACGGTCAGCTCGTCCACGCGCCAGTGCATGGTGTGGAGGTCTGGATGCTGAAACTCCCCCTCAATCATGCCCATATCCAGCTCAAAACCGGCCACCTGCGCGGCAATGGTTTCGGTGTTGGCAACATTCAGCGCTACATCTGCCCCGGGATAGCGATCTCGAAACTCCGCAATCATAGCGACAGCGAGGTAGTTGCCGATAGTCATGGTGGCTCCCACTGTCAGTCGCCCCATAGCCGTTTTGTCGGCGAGTGCTGTTTCCAGTGATCGGGCCTGGGCCAGTAGATTCTCCGCCTGAGGTCTCAGTTGGTGCCCCAATTCGCTGAGTTGCAGACGCTTGCCGACGCGGTCAAAGAGTTGAATTGCGAACTGGTCTTCCAGCTCCTTCAATGAGCCGCTGGCAGCAGACTGAGACATCGCCAATTCCCTAGCGGCGCGGGTCACATTTTCATGCTGTGCGGTGGCCAGAAAGACTTCGAGTTGTCGCAAGCTGTAGCGCATGCTCGCTCCATTATTTATAAAATCGATATATAATATCAAATAAATCTGTTTTTACGATTAAATTTTGTCGCGTATATTCTCTCTTCTAGAGTAAGGAGAAATACAAATGGCCTCGATCATGCGAGAGCAGGTGACGTCGGTCCATCATTGGACGGATACGCTGTTTAGCTTTAAGACAACCCGAAATCAGAGCTTTCGATTCAAAAATGGCCACTTCACCATGATTGGCATTGAGGATGAGGGTAAGCCACTGATGCGAGCCTACAGCCTGGCCAGCGCCAACTACGAAGATGAACTGGAGTTCTTCAGCATCAAGGTGCCCGACGGACCACTGACATCGAAACTGCAGCTGATCGAAGTCGGCGACGAGTTGTTGGTCAATAGCAAGGCTACGGGTACGCTGATTCAGGATAATTTGTTGCCGGGTAAAAACCTATACTTGATCGCCACTGGAACTGGCCTAGCACCCTTCCTAAGTATCATCCGCGACCCAGAAATATACGAACACTACGACAAGATCATTCTCACGCACGGCTGTCGTCGAGTTGAAGAGCTCGCTTATCGCGATTTGATCACCGAGCATTTACCGGCTCACGAATACCTGGGTCAAGACGTCAAGGACAAGCTAATCTACTACCCGACCGTGACTCGAGAACCATTTCGTAACAACGGGCGCCTGACGGACCTGTTGCGCAGTGGCAAGCTGCAGGAGGATATTGGACTGGGCCCGATCGATCCGGCCGCAGACCGCTTTATGATCTGCGGCAGCCCAACTATGCTTAAAGAGATTTGCGAGCTACTGGACGGACTCGGGCTGCATGAGGCCAGGCACGGTAAGGCCGCCGAGTATGTCATTGAGCGTGCGTTTGTAGAAAGCTAGGGTCAGGCACATCTCAACGCGAGGTGAGCCTCACCAAAAACCGCCGGCGCGGGCACGCGCCTTCGCGTGTAAATCTTAGAATGAGATGATGCCCCTCCAAAGCGATAAGCGCTATGCAGCTGAATGTTCGCTACCGACCGGGATTGGGCTCTCTCCACATCAGCCAAACGGGGGGCGCGCGCCGAGCGATTTGGACGCGATCGACGACTTCGAAGCCGTGACCCTGATAGAAGCGAATATTCTCTCTTTTGGAGTTTTCAAGGTAGGCGGGTAGGTTTTCGTCGTCACATGTACGCAGGACGTGCGAGATCAATGTGCTGCCAACACCCTGTCCCTGACATTCGGGTAGCGCACCCAGTAGAAACAGATAGTAGTGAGGCTCGCCGGGCCTGAACTTGGCCGTGGTCAGGCCAGCTCTGGCGAAGCGGTAAAAGCCTTTCGCGCCAGAAACCCTAAAAAGGCGCAACAGGTTTGCAGTCGTTACGGGCCATTCCAACTCTCGCTCGGGACCTAGCCACGCCGCTGCGCCTCGACCCCGCTCTTCGACATAGGTCAGGCCATCTTTCAGGAAGAAAGGCAGTGTAATGGTGAAAAATGTGCGCCTAAAATCGGGGTGCTGCGATAGCCAGTTCATCAACGGATCATCGTGAAAGGCCCGATCGAGAATGTCGACCGCACGGCGCCAGTCATCCTCGACAGAAACACAGGCGTTCAAGCCTTGAGCCTCATCCGTGTTCTGGCCTGAGAAGACACTTTGAGCCAGATCTCCCAAGACTTAGTAAATTTTGATGTGGGATTGAATGATCGGGCACTCCGGCACCTCGATAGAGTACTTGTAGTCACCTCTTGGCACATCTTTACCTTTTACCGTACAACGTAGCTTACCTTTCTTGTTGCTCTTGAGACTGCACTCATCGCTGCCTTTAATCACGAAGGGATTCATGCTGCCCTGATCAAATGCGATGGTGAAAGACTGCTTGTTCTTGACCTCCCAGGTGACGTGCTTCTCTTGTCGTGTACAGACACAGCCAACGTCCCTGCTGCAGTCGGCACGACCCCTGGCTGCATCGTTGTTGCAATTGTCGTGGTCGCCCTTGAATACAGCGCTGACCTTGCACTCTCCGCCTTCCGGTTTGGAGACTTCAATCCAGACTTTCTGCTCTCGCGCCTCAGCAAATGCCGATTGCGAGCTGATAAACATAGCAGCTAGCAATAGGAAAAGGAGGATATAGGCTGGTCTCATCAGAGTAATCATCGGCGTGTTCTCGCTTGGCATTGTTGTTTTTAATGTCTGCCGCTACTCGGCTGCAGATCGAGAGTCGTATATTAGCCTGCGATCATCGATCTGAAAATCTATTGCGGCTAATCTCTTGGGATAAAAGGAGCTTGGTTGCTGTCGATAAGCTAATGATATCGCCAGGTATGGTAATGTTATGCACATGCGAACACCGCTGTAATGCGGATTGGGTCATAGGCTAAAAAGGAGCGCACTTCATGAAAGCATCGCAGGAAGATCGCCTAGAAGCGCGCGATGTCAAAAGCGGCTCGCCCATAAAGCTGCTAATTGCGCTAGCGATTATTGTAATGGTGGCCTACCTGGTGCTGCGGAGTCTGTATGATGGGTCAGCAGAAGCTCCGGTGGCGCCGCAGGTCGTCGAGGAAGAAGTGGTTGCCGAGCCCGCTCTGCCACCCGCCGAGGACATTCCACCCAGACCCGAGCCGCCGATTGCGGCGGTGACTGAAACAGAGCCGCTGCTGCCGACGCCATCGCCCCCGCCTCCACTGCCTGCTTTAGAAGACAGCGATGTCCTGGTGCGAGAGACTTTCGAGCTTGCGGGGCCGGCAGAAAATTTGGACTCGCTGCAGCAACCTCAGAACCTGATACTGCAAAGTTCAGCGGTTATTGAAGGCCTCAGCCGTGGCCTGATCGTCAGAAAAATGCTGGCGCTCGATCCTCCCTCAGCCGAGTTTATGGTAGTACAAGAGGGTGACCAGACGCTAATGAGCCCTGCGGGCTATGCCCGCTATGATACCTATGCCCAATCGATCTCTGAGCTAAATACGACAGCATTAATCGATGGCTTTCACCTATTGCGGCCCTTGTACGAGCAGGCCTACGGTCAATTAGGGCTGCCCGAGGAAGACTTCGACAACGCGGTCATTCGAGTGCTTGACCGCATCCTGGCGACACCGGAGATCGAGACGCCGATCGTATTGACCCAGGACTCGGTGATGTATCAATTTGCCGATCCGCAGCTGGAATCGCTATCGCCTTTGCAAAAACAGCTGCTGCGTATGGGGCCTGAGAATACGCGCCTGATCAAACAGCAGGCTGCAGCTTTACGCGCGGGCCTGTTGAACCCGCAAACCAGTGATTCCGACGGCTAGTCGCGTGGCGTAGCTAATAAGAGTCGGTGATTGCTAGTGCCTGCGATCGGGCTTGCACTGGGCGCTAGCTAGCGACGACTAATCACAGCCAGTAAAGCATCCGTTGTTCAGCAGCGTGCGCAAAGCATTGTTACCGCTCCAGCAACGCCAATTTGTTGGGCTTGCCTTCCCACTCTTCTGCATCGGGAGGAGAGTCTTTCATTTCGGTGATATTGGGCCAGACCTCGGCGAGCTCTTCGTTGAGTTCTAGAAAGACGGCCTGATCTTCAGGTAGCTCGTCCTCGGAATAGATCGCATCGACGGGACACTCGGGCTCACATAGGGCGCAATCGATACATTCATCCGGATGAATAACAAGAAAGTTAGGCCCCTCGTAGAAACAATCTACCGGGCAAACCTCCACACAATCCGTGTGTTTGCACTTGATGCACTGTTCGCCGACTACAAACGTCATTCCGCAAGGGCCTCTGTCGTTGATTCGTCTGCTGCACACTGTGTATCAGTGTACGAGCGGGGCGCTAGTTTACCCGTCCCACGCGTTAAATTGAAGCGTATTTTCAATCGAGAAAGCCTTTGATTTCGTAGAGTTTTTGCAGCGCTTCCCGGGGTGTGAGGTCGTCTAATTCCAATGCCTTGAGGGCCTGGATGATGGCCTCTGAACTGCCCGAATCAAACAGGTCAGCCTGGCTCGACGGTATGCCCTTGCTGTGCGTTGCCTCCGCCATCGCTTGGCTGTTTTCCAGCGCTCTGAGCTTTTTCTGCGCGGCACTTAAGACAGTGACGGGAACGCCCGCAAGTTTTGCGACTTGCAACCCGAAGCTGCGGTTGGCGGGGCCCTCCTGGATATTGTGTAGGAACACAACGTGATCTTGATGCTCCGTGGCATCTAGGTGGACATTGGCCATATTGGGGCACTGTTCAGGTAATGTGGTTAACTCGAAATAGTGCGTTGCAAACAGGGTAAAAGCGCGCACATTGCGAGCGAGTTCTAAGGCCGCCGCCCAGGCTAAACTCAGGCCGTCAAAGGTGCTGGTACCGCGCCCCACCTCATCCATTAGTACCAATGATCTGGGCGTCGCGTTGTGCAGAATATTGGCGGTCTCGGTCATTTCAACCATGAAGGTAGACCTGCCCGAAGCGAGATCGTCTGATGAGCCGATACGGGTGAATATGCGATCCAAAGGTGCCAGCCTGGCCGACGTCGCAGGTACGTAGCTGCCAATGTGTGCCAGCAGAGCAAGGATCGCGTTTTGCCGCATATAGGTAGATTTACCACCCATGTTCGGCCCTGTGATGAGCAGCATGCGACGTTGATCATTCAGTAACGTGCTGTTGGCGATGAAAGGTTCCTCGAGCACCTGTTCGACCACCAGGTGTCGTCCATCACCCACCTCAAACACAGGCTCCTCGCAAAACAAGGGCCGGCAAAGATTGAGAGCGTCTGCGCGTTCGGCGAGATTGGAAAGCACATCGATCTCACTCAGGGCGGAGGCGCTGTCTTGCAAAGCGCCCAGGTGGATATTCAGACGCTCTAGTAGCTCTGTGTATAGGGACTTCTCACGACTTAGCGCGCGACTCTTGCTGGACAGCGCTTTGTCTTCAAACGCCTTTAACTCGGGCGTGATAAAACGTTCAGCATTTTTCAGTGTTTGGCGCCGTACATACTCTGCAGGTGCCTGCTCGGACTGCGCCCGACTGATCTCTATGTAATAGCCGTGTACTCGGTTGTAGCCCACCTTCAGTGTCGACAAGCCCGTCGCTTCGCGCTCGCGCTGTTCGATTTCCAGTAAATAATCGCCCGCAGAGCTACTCAGCTTGCGCAGCTCGTCAAGCTCAGCATCGTAGCCATCGGCGATAACACCGCCGTCGCGAATGACCATAGGCGGGTTATCGACGATGGCGCTCATCAGAAGCTCGCAAAGCTCAGGGTACTCATCGCAGCGTTTCCACAGGACCTTGATATGGGGTGTCTCTAGCGCTGCCAATAATCCACGCAGTTGCGGCAGTACCTCCAGTGAGTTGCGCAAACGCGTCAGATCGCGCGGGCGGGCCGAGCGCAGGGCGACGCGCGAGAGTATACGTTCCATATCGCCGACGGGCTTGAGTACCCCACGCACCGCTTCGAATGTGTAGTCGTTGATGAATTCAGATACGGCATCCAGCCGCTGCTCTAGTGTGGGAACATCAGTAAGCGGCCGATGCAGCCAGCGCCGAAGCATTCGGCTGCCCATCGCTGTGATGGTATTGCCCATCACTGAGAACAGGGTGTTGCTGTCCGTACCGGCTAAATTCTGATCGATTTCCAGGTTGCGGCGGGTGGCTGCATCCATAATCAGGCTGTCGGCTCGATTTTCGTGGGCGATACTGCGAAGGTGCGGTAGGGCAGAGCGCTGGGTATCTTTCACATATTGCAGCAAGCAGCCCGCCGCTGCGATCGCCAGCGTCAATGTATCGCAGCCAAAACCTTGGAGATCGTGGGTTTGGAATTGGCTGTTGAGTGCGCGCTTGGCGCTGTCGCTATCAAACTCCCATGCGGGTTGACTCCGTGCGCCGGGCCTACCGGTAACTTGAGGCAAGAATATGCTTTCATGATGCAGAGTTTCGGCCGGATTGAGACGCTCCAGCTCGCTTATCAGAGCCTCTTCGCCTGCCACCTCCAGGACTCTGAAGCGCCCCGAACTGAGATCCAGGTAAGCGAGACCAAACTCGGCTTCCCGTTGAGTCACCGCCAGCAAAAGGTTGTCAGTTCGCTCATCAAGCAGTGCTTCATCTGACAGCGTACCTGGCGTGACCACGCGCACAACTTTGCGTTCCACCGGGCCTTTGCTGCTGGCCGGGTCGCCAATTTGTTCCGCGATAGCAACAGATACGCCCGCCTTCACCAGTTTAGCGAGATAGCTCTCTGCCGCGTGATAGGGCACGCCGCACATAGGAATAGCCTCGCCAGCGGATTTGCCTCTCGCGGTCAAGGTAATATCCAGAAGCTGTGCAGCCTTTTTAGCGTCATCGTAGAACAGTTCGTAAAAATCGCCCATGCGGTAAAACAGAAGATCCTGCGGATGCTGGTTCTTTATCCGCAAAAACTGCTGCATCATGGGAGTATGTGTGACGTCTTGGTTCAAGGCTGGCAGATTATCCGGAGCTATTTGGTCTAGGGATGCTTGGGAGAAAGCCCGCTTAACGATAAGCCGGCTATGATATGTGAATCGGGCAGTGCGATCACGTGGCTAGGGTAAATATCTGTTCATGTCTGCCCGTTGAGAGATATTGGTATGTCCAAGCGTCAGGGGGCAGGCTTGTTTGTTGTTCCTGATGACGTACCTGAAAGCGTCATTGGGCGGACATTATGCAAGCCCGCTTGATATTATCTGCGACTCGGCGAAACAAGGAGGTTAACTGCATGATTACCCCTTATGTTGTAATAGCGGTATGGATTTTATGCGGTGGCGTGGCCTGGAAAATCGCCACGGACAGAGGTCGCAATAGCACTGTATGGACCATCCTGGGTCAACTGCTAGGTCCTTTCTCCATTGTGCTTGCACTGTTCTCTACAAAAGTGCAACAGCGAGGCCACTATCGAGACGGATAACAAGCTGCAGCGAGCGCTGCACAGCGACATGCCATAAAGCAGAGCAGGGGGCTTAGTTCAGGTGGCAAATCTCTATAGCACGTTAAGCTCCGGCGGTGACGATCTGCTGGTGCTTTTGCATGGCATGGGAACCACGGCGGACGTTTGGAACCCGATGATTGCAAGCGTCCCACGCGAATGGGGTGGCCGAATCCTGGCGCTGGATTTACCGGGCCATGGCGCCTCACCAGCGCTTGAGCATTACCAAATGCCCCTGGTTGCGCAGTCTGTTGCAGCAGCAATAGCGACAGCACAGCGCGCGAAGGGTCGGCTGTGGATTCTCGGGCACTCCTACGGTGGCGTGGTGGCACTGGCGTTGGCGGACGAGGCCAATGGTCTTCATAACGGCGCACCCGATCATGTGTTTGCGCTGGGCGTGAAGAGTGTCTGGTCGGAACAGGAGCTGGAGGTGATGCATGCTCTCGCAAAAAAAACGCCGAAGGCGTTTGCGAGTCAGCAGGACGCACGAGAGCGCTATCTGAAAGTGTCTGGGTTAGCAGCATTGGGGGAGACGGGGGCCAGTTGCGGCGCTAGAGGCATTGCAGAGGTAAGTCCGGGTCGTTGGCAGTTGGCGCATGATCCCGCGGCTAACGCAATTACGCCACCGGATCTTCCCGCTTTAACCGCTAGTCTCTCCGATCGGTTTTCGCTCGCGTATGGGGAAGATGATAGATTTGTTAGTCCGCAGGACCTCGCCGCGACCGACCCCGGTGTGCGCGCAATCGCAGGTGGCGGGCATAATGTTATGGTCAACAATCCAGGGGCGGTCTGGTCCTGGTTAGCGCTTGAAGAAAGATAGTCTCTGCTTGTCCACGGTAATGTAGATCCCGCTTCCTCGCGCTAGAGGCAACAGCGGATTACCAATTCAAACCATGTAGATTTAAGCACAGTTGAGACCTTCATTTGCTGGGGTGGAGGTCTGCCACATCTATGCCTGCCGACGCTAACGGATTACCATTTAGGGAAGTTCACAGTAACTTAAGGTTTGGTACCTAAATGAGTGAGCAGATAGATATGCGCGGCAGGGTGGTATTGATTACCGGCGGGGGCAAGGGCGTCGGTAAGGGTATCTCTCAGCGTTTTTTGGATGCGGGGGCCACGGTAGTCGTTTGTGGTCGCTCTGAGCCCGAGCAACTACCTCGGGCGGGTGAGAACATCGCCGATTTCAGGATCTGCGATGTGACTGACAGGGAGCAGATAGATCAGTGCATCGAGTCTGTTATCGCGCGATTCAAGCGTCTCGATGTCTTGATCAACAACGCGGGTGGCACGCCTTATAAAGATGCCGCGACAGCGTCACCGCGCTACTCAGAGAAGATTATCGCCCTGAATCTAATTGCCCCCATGCAGTTTAGCGAGGCGGCTAATATCGTGATGCAAACGCAAGAAAATGGTGGCTGCGTTGTTCATATCAACAGCGTGAGTGCAGTACGACCCTCGCCCGGAACGGCTGCTTATGGTGCCGCCAAGGCAGCTTTGCTAGCCCTCGCTGAGTCTCAGGCCCAGCAGTGGGCTCCCAAGGTGCGGGTCAATTCTGTGGTAGTGGGTCTGGTGAAAACCGAGCAAGCACATCTGCATTATGGCGACGAAGCTGGCATCGCAGCGGTGGCCAATACGATACCGCTGCGGCGA
The DNA here is from genome assembly GCA_039025905.1 of Pseudomonadota bacterium. Lineage (GTDB taxonomy): Bacteria > Pseudomonadota > Gammaproteobacteria > Pseudomonadales > Halieaceae > JARRPM01. The sequence goes on from JBCCNJ010000030.1 coordinate 11,551, forward strand.
CTGGCGGAGCCGACCGATATCGGCAATGCTTGTGTTTATCTCAGCTGTGAGCTCAGCGGTGGTGTCACGGCTGCCAGGCTCACGGTGCACGGCGGCGGTGAGCGTCCGGCCTTTCTGGATGCCGCTACTGGCAGCGGTTGAAAAATATTCGGTCGATTGCTCATGCCGAAAAAGCTCGATCAGCGAGTCTTTTAAGCTCGTCTTACTGCAGTGCTGGCAGGTTGAAGCTCGGCATGGTTGCTCCCCGTGCGCACTGATCACAAAGGAGCCTCTGCTCTGCCTCGTTTTGCTATTATTTGCGTTCCCTTATGCTTTCGAGATTGCGCATGTTAGAGGAGCGCATTTACCCCACCTATAAAGTTGCTGCGCTCAGTCAGGTGCTCGTTCAACAGGGAGTATCGCCAGAGCGGCTCCTAGAAAAAACGGTCCTGGCGCCAGAGGATATTCTCTCCAATACAACGCGGATTTCTCAGTCTCAACTCATCCAGATCTATCGTAATGCGGTCGCGATCACGCAAAATTCTGCGATAGCCCTGCAGGTGGGGCAGCGCTTGGGCATGACCAATTATGGCATCTATGGTTATGCGCTTATCTCAAGCGCGACGCTGCGTGAAGCCCTATTATTTTCGATTAAGTATCATCAAATGGCGACCCCTACTGTGCGCATGACGCTCCTGGACGAGCCCGATCAGGAATTTGCGGTATTCCGGTTTACGGATCTGCTGCGAGTCGACTCACTTTATGTCTTCAATCTCGAGTTGCAATTCTCGCTGGTCTTCTCGCTATTCAAAGATATGGTTGGTAGTGACTTCCGCTATCGCGCAATCCGCGCCCGCTTCCCCATGCCCAAACACGCGGCCGCTTACCGAGATTTGTTTGAATGCAGTGCGTCATTCAAACAAGATGAGGACGAGGTGCGCTTTGAAAAACACTGGCTAGACGCCCCATTGGTTAAGGCGAACCCTATCACCGCTGCCACCGCGCGAGAGTTGTGTGATCAGATCTTGTTGGAAATGCGCACCCGGGAAGGTGTCGCGCATGACGTTTATCGCGTCATAACCGAGGACTTGAGGTGCTTCAACAGGATAGAGGCGGTAGCGGAGCGCTTGAATATGTCTGCACGCACCTTGAGGCGCAAGCTGGCAGAACAAGGTAAGACTTACCACGGAATATTGACCGACGTGCGCAAGCAGTTGGCCATCGAGTTTTTACGGCACAGTAAATTCAGTTCGGAGGAGATAGCCGATAGGCTTGGCTTCACTGACGCCGCAAACTTTCGGCATGCCTTTAAAAAATGGACCGGAAAGAACACCAGCGACTATCGCTAGTGGCCTGATAAAACCTAGCACTGTCCCGAAATAACCTCGTTTTGCTATTGTCCTTCGCTACAATCGCTATGTAGTCGCCGATATTGATAATAGGGTTCCTCACGGGGGGAGAAATGGCGTTTGCGTTTTCGACTTCAATCAGAGAAGTGCTGGAACAGGTGGTGCGAACCCCGCGCTATCAGGAACTAGCTCGTATTCCTCTGATTCCGACTGCGGAGATAGCGCTAGTGGCGGGGGTCTTTATCGGCCTGTACCTCTCGACCTTTGCTTACTTAGAGGGTTGGCTCCCCTGGCCGCTGGTTATAGCGATCAATGGCGTATTGATATATGCCTCGTTTACGCCCTTACACGATGCCACGCATCGAACGGTGTCCAGCAATCGTATTATCAATGACGCCTTGGGCACTTTATCCTGTCTGGTACTCCTGCCGGGCATTACGGCTGCGATCTATCGCTATTTGCATCTTGAGCATCACCGCTTCGCCGGTGATCCGAGTAAAGACCCGGATGAGATATTTGTCTCTAGTCGACCGGCCGTTGCCTTGTTCCCGCTTGCTTTTCCTGATGTCGTCTGGTCGATCTGGTATGTCAAGCACTGGCGAACCCGAGCGCCCTCTGAGCGACTCGAGTTTTGCTTGTGCATCGCCTTCTATGTCGCGGTTCACATCGTGTTTCTCTCTTCACCCTATGCGTTCGCATTCTTTGTCTGCTGGATGATTCCGCAGCGCATTGGACTTGCCTTGGTGACCTATTTCTTTGCGCGAATCCAGCACCCGGAAGATGTCACCTGGGAGGCAGCGCCTTTTCAGACAACGGTTAAAGTCCGTTGCGGCCTGATTAGCAAGGTACTGCTTTTAGGTCAGGCTCGACACTGTGTGCACCATCTGCTGCCGTCTATTCCTTACTACCGCTACCATCGTGCCTGGGAAGCCGGACGTTATCTGTTTGAGCAGCAAAATATCCCTGAAAGAGGCTTGTTCAGATCTGCTGGTCCAGTGGAGATTGCCGCCAGCGATACAGCAGCGCATTTGCAGGTTCAGGTTCGATCAGTTTCAGCGGTTGCCGATGATGTGAATACCTATGTACTTGCAGCCCCCCCGGGCGGAGAACCGTTGCCCGCAGTGACTGCGGGTGCGCATGTGGATGTTCTGTTAGGTGACGGCCTGGTACGGCAATACTCCCTATGTGGTGACCCTGCTGAAAGCGGGCGATATCAGATTGCGGTTAGGCGCGAGGATCAAGGCCGAGGCGGGTCGATAAAAGTACATGAAACTCTGCAAGAAGGCTCTGCGCTAACCATCAGTGCGCCGCGCAACAACTTTCCCCTGAACCCTGAAGGAAGAGAGTACGTGTTAGTTGCCGGCGGAATAGGCGTAACACCGCTGCTCAGCATGGCCTACACTCTAAAGCGCGATGACAGGCCCTTTGTGTTCCACATTTGTGCAAGCGGTGAGGACAGACTCCCCTTCGGTCAACGTCTTCAGCAGTTTCCCTTTGCCGGCGAGATAAAGGTGCATCTGGGTATTAGGCGAGAACCGGAATCCTTTTGGGCCAACGCCGTTTTAGGAAACTATCGCAAAGGGAGGACACTCTATGTGTGCGGGCCTGACCCCTTTATGAACACCGTCGTGAATGCCGCGCACGCCTTAGGCTGGCCAAACTCCGCGATCTATTCAGAAAATTTCAAACCTCGTGAACGCGGCGCCGTTGAGAACGTTGCCTTTGAGGTTCAATTGTCCCGTTCCGGCCAGGTCCTTCACGTTGGTGAAGACGAGTATTTGCTCGACGTATTAAACCGGGCGAAAGCTGGAATACCATGCTCCTGCACGCAGGGTATCTGCGGTTCCTGCATCACACCGGTCGTATCGGGCGATATTGATCACCGAGATGCGGTGCTGAGCGACGATGAACGCGCGTCGGGTAAGAAAATGTGCGTCTGTGTCAGTCGGGCTCGATCGGGGCGTTTGGTGTTAGACATCTAGAGGCGATAGGCTCGATCGCCCGTCCTGATATCTTTTCCTATGATTAGATGACCGCTACTTTACAACTGAGACAGTTCCTATAGCCGCGGTAGACTTTTTCGTCTGAATTGAGAGGCGTTACGCCTAGCGATGGTAGGCGAGAGTGTATTTCCTTGTCTGGCCATTGCGCGACGGTATGTCGCTGACGGCGACCAATCGAACGCGCTTAGTGAGCATCGAATGGGGATTAGAAGTCGAAACTTTTTTGTTCTGCGACGTAGTTCAGTTTAGGCTCGTTGACATGGGGCGAGTTGCTGCCCTTAAGTCCTGATAATGTCAGTCCCAGCAAGCGAACACCTTTTTTGACCGGCATCACGGCGTCTAACAGTTCAGATGCGATGGCAGAGAATGCGCTACGATCCGCTACATACTCAGGGCAGGTTTTGGCTCGAGTGATCTGTTTAAAGTCGGCAAATTTCACCTTCAGGGTAATCGTTCTACCCTGTGCCCGATTATGCTCGATGCGCTGCCAGACCATGTCGACGATTTTGCGAAGGGCGTCTTCCAGTTCGGATTGGGATCTGAGATCCTCTGAGTAAGTACGCTCCCCGCCGATGGATTTTCTTATGCGATTTGAGTGCACCGGGCGATGATCAATACCGCGACAGGCACGGTAAAGATAGTCTGCCATTTTGCCAAAGTGCGCGGTCATGGCGTCCATATCGAGAGCGCGTAGATCGGCTCCGGTGTGCAAACCCAGACCGTTCATGCGCTTTGCAGTTTTGGGGCCCACGCCATAAAATTTTTTAACCGGTAGCCTGCTAACAAAGTCTGAGCCCCGCTGGGGCGTGATGACACAGAGCCCATCGGGTTTGTTCTGGTCGGAGGCGATTTTGGCCAGAAACTTATTGTAGCTGACACCTGCGCTGGCGGTCAGCTGGGTATCGAACAGAATATCTGCGCGAATGCGCTCTGCGGTGTTGGTCGCACTACCGATATTGCCTTTGTCGGCACTCACGTCCAGGTAGGCCTCATCCAACGATAGAGGCTCAACAAGGTCGCTGTAGCGGCTAAAGATCTGGTGAATCTGTCTAGATACTGCTTTGTACTGTTCAAAGCGGTGCGGCACAAATATCAGTGCCGGACACAAGCGTTTTGCAGTGACGGATGGCATCGCGGAGTGTACGCCGAATTGACGGGCTTCGTAGCTAGCTGCCGCTACGACACCACGGCGAGCGCTGCCGCCGACGGCAACGGGCTTGCCCCGCAGCTCCGGATTATCGCGCTGTTCTACGCTGGCAAAAAAGGCATCCATATCAATATGGATGATTTTTCGCAGCGCTTGATCTGACAGGTCATTGCTTTGTGGTGGAGCTAAATCAGACATGGTCGGTCTAAATCAGCAACTGCTGACGAGCCTGCAGCTGCTGGGCCTACGCGGCTAAGCAGCGTTGTAGTAGAACCGCTCGTGGATGATTTTTCCGTCTTTCCACTGCGCCACAACAACTTGTTCTACGTGTATGTCCTGGCCGTCAGTGTTGGTCCAGTCCATTACGTTTTCGTAAAGCGATACGCCATCGCCGACGCCTAATTTCTTGACTTCGAAGTTCTTGAAGTCAGCGACGGATGCAACAAACGCCTCTTCTCGATCGAGATTCGCAGCTAGCCCGACCGTTGCGCCGTAGGCCGGCTCTTCCATCACGACATCGTCTGCGTAAAACTCACGCATCGCATCCATGATGCGGCCCTCCGCCAAAAACGCCAGAAGCTCTTCGATACGTACATTGCTAGACATTTTGTGTTCCTCCCAAGCTTAAGTATCAAGTGTGTGTAGCGCCCAGATGACCGAATTCAGGAACGCCAGGCGTCCACCATCTTAGCGGTATCCTGATAGATGCGAAAATGAGTGATCTTCTGGTCCTCGATTTCCATGATTTGGCATGACCTGAGCTCGAATCCCAGTGGGTGACCTTCAAAGTGCCCTCGTTCGCGACATTCAGCAAAAGCGCCTTTTTCCGTCTCAGTAATACTCAGGACTTCAAATGACTCCACTCGATTGATTTCGCCAATGATGCTGAAGAAGCGCTTCACTTCATCTACACCGCGAAAACAACCGAAATGCGGTACGTCACTGCCCACAAGTTCCCATTCGATATCCGCATGAAGCAGCTCGAAAATACCGTCTACATTGCCCGCTAAAAAGGCGTCGTAGAGTTCGCGCGCGATGGCAGCATGGGGTTTCTGATCGTCCATAGAGATATCCTCAAATCACTTTCAGTTAGCACGCAAGTAGGACTAAGGCCCGGCTGGAGGCGCGTTCGCCGCTAGCGGCTCTTGCTGTCCAAAATTCGATGCATCTTACTTGCCATTGTCGGCCAACAGTCTGATAGCGCTGGCTGCTTGTTTCCAAACAGCTCCTATGGTGTAGGTACGGCGGTGCAAGCGTGTCACTTCGATGCCTGTTGGCCCTTATTAGTGACAAACAGTAGCGCGATAACAAAACCCAGCAGCGCAAGTAGTGCATTGATGGTAAACGCCAGGCTTATGCCTTCAGGTTGAGACGTCGACTCAGCGACAATGGCGGTATTCATGCCTAGCCCTACTGCTCCGCCCGTGACATTCACCATGTAAATCAGAGCACTGGCAAGACTGGCGCGGGATGGGTCTAGCGATGTCACCCCTGCTGAGATAATAGAGGAATAAAACAATCCTATTCCAATTCCTAACACCACCATGCCGGGTACCAGGTCCTTGAATAAGTTCGCACTATCAATTCGGGACAATAACAACATACCGCAAACCATGAAGCCAGTCCCCACGGCGACGGTGAGTTTAGCACCTAGCCGAGCATAGACCCAGCCAGTGAAGCAGGAGACGATGGCATAGGTGAGCATCATGGGAATCAATCCTGCGCCAGCTTCAAAGGCATTGAAGCCTAACTGACTGGTCATGAACTGCGGTAAGTAAACCATAGCGCCAAAAAAAACGGCGGCAATCAGCAGTGTCGTTAACACTGAAAACAGAAAAGGTCGGTTTTTCATGACATCCGGTGGAATCAACCCGGCATCGCCAATCCGTCTTTCGACCAATAAAAATACGAGCAGTAAAACAGCAGAGCCTAAGAAAAGCCCTAGGATCAGTGGGTCAGTCCAACCTCTATCAACACCAGAATCCAAAGCCATCAGCAAAGCCAGTAGCCCAAGGCTTAAAATGACGCTGCCGAGGACGTCAACGCGTTCGCCGGGGTTCACCGGTCTGTCTTTGGGAACCACCGCCAGGACGACGGCCAGGCCAAGGAGTGTGATGGGCACGTTGATAAAGAATATCCACTCCCAGCCAAGCGTGTTGGTAAAGGCTCCACCGATCAGCGGTCCAGCTGCATTCCCGAGGCCGGCCACAGCGGTGACCAAGGCACCCCCCAGACCCGCCTTTTCCTCCGGTAAGACTTCAAAAATCAGGCCAATAATGGCCGGCCACATCAGGGCACCGCCAACACCCATCAGTGCGCGGCAGGTGACGAGCAGCCACACTTCCTCTGCAAGGCCGCCTAGCAGCGAAAACGCTGCGAAGATCAAAGAGCCAAGTACGAAGATGCGCCGGCGTCCAAACATATCCGCCAAACGCCCGCCAGTAACGATGACAACGCCAAATACCAGCGCGTAGCTGTTGATCACCCATTGGGCAGTGGTGACATCGGTGCCGAAGGTTTTCTCAATCGCCGGTATGGCAACGGACAGAGCCGTGAAGTCATTGGCGACGACAAATACGCCGACTGCCATGGCAAATAGGCCGATAAGGATTGATCTGTCTAGCTGGATATCGGACATCGCGCGCCTATCTGCGCATCGCTCATTATCGATACGGACCCTAATCCTGACTATGATCTGAAAAGCGCCGCTGTAGTCAAGCTCTGTGTTTTATTTTATTGTTTTGTTACGCCATGAATAACGAAGACAACGCCCAAGAACCAACACAAGACGAGCTGCCACGACTGCGGTTTATTCCATTTCGACGGGCTGATGTAATTGACATGTGTCTGTCAGAGACAGACCTTTCTGAGAGCGACCGTTCACGGTTCGCTGACATTGCCCTACATATTCAAGACCACTTTGCCGAGGAATTTTCGCGATTACGCGAACAGATAAAGTCGGCATATGTGCTGCTAGATCCGGACTCCGATACGCGCTTGCTGCCCGCCTTTACTAAACCAGAATTGGAAGAAGATTTTGTCCCTTTGCTCGAGCAGGCATTGAACCGTGCCAACTACGAAAAAGTTAGCAATACGACGCTGCAGCAGGCGCTGGAATCCTCGTCTCTATTTCAGCTACAGCTGCATGTAGACATGAACGATTTTGCCGAAGTCGTGCTGTATACCCGCGGTGCGAGCCGGCGGACGGAGACGCTTCGCGAATTCTTTGGTTTGTGGAAGCGCCCCGTGGAGTTTACCAATTACGAACGGGTTGTCTTATTTATCCGATTTAAAGAGGATATTGATTCCGATAGTGCCCTGGGCGAGTGTCCACCCGGTAGCACCATGTTGAAGTTGTTTCGCAACGTGCCTGGGGCAGATATCGAAATGCTATTTCCCAACATTCGCCTGGGTATGCGCCTGATCGATAAACTGATTATCGGGGTGCCTGCGGTGGTCAGCGGCGCGATCGTGGTTACCACCCGCCTGGGGGCCACGCTGCTATTACTCGGTTCGCTTTTTGGCTTCTGGCTGGGTGTGAGTGCCAAACCGGTGACCGTAGACAAGGCCGCTGTTCTCGCGTTGATCGCGGGACTCGGTGCGTTGGGGGGCTATTTTTGGAAGCAATTTTCCGCCTTTCGCAACCGCAAACTAAAGTACACCCAAACCTTAACAGAGAATCTTTACTTCAAACTGCTGGATAACAACGCGGGCGTGATACTGCGTGTGCTCGACGATGCTCAGGAGTCCGAGTGCAAGGAAAGTCTATTGGCCTATTATTTTTTACTCGCTGCGGGAGGGCCACTTTCGGTTAAAGAACTTGATGAACGTGTGGAGTCCTGGATCGCCACGCGTTGGCACTACGCCCTGGACTTCGAGGTGGAGGACGCACTCAATAAACTGGCTGTTTTGGGTCTGGCAGAATGTGCTGGAGAACAATGGTCATTGTCCCAGAGGACAACGCCGCGCTAGTGATCTATGGCTGCAATCTGTTGGGGTTTAAGAACTGCGTGCAAAGTGGAGCAAACGCTATACACTTGCAAACCCGCTCATATAGACAAGGATAAACGGTGCGCGCGTACTTAATCGCCATTGCGCTGCTATTAGCGATCTTCGGCTCACTGGGCGGTTATCTTTACCTGCAACAAATGGCAATCGCGAATGCGGATTACTCAGAGCCGCCGGTAACGGTTGCAAGTGCCATCTCAAAGGCTGAGCGCTGGGACGGCTATCTTGATGCAGTCGGCAGCATTCGCGCTGTGCGCGGTGTTGACCTTACTTCTGAGACCGCCGGCGAGATCACCGCAGTTAATTTTGACTCGGGTGATGAGGCCGAGGCGGGCGCGGTACTGATGGTGCTCAACGATGAGGTCGAGCAGGCAGCCAGGCTCAACGAGATCGCGACGCTTGAGCTTGCCGAAATTCTGTATGAGCGAGACAGAAAGCTCATCGAGCAGCAGTCTATCCCAGAGACTCAGTTTGATCAGAGTAGAGCTGATCTAGCTCGGGCGCGGGCGCAACTGGCTGAAACCGAGGCACGGATTCGCAACAAACGCATTCATGCGCCTTTTGCCGGGACGCTTGGAATCAGGCGTGTAGAGTTGGGTGATTACGTATCACCGGGCACGGTGATCGCGACCTTGCAAGACAAAAGTGAACTGGAGATTGATTTCACGGTACCGGCGCGATTCGCGCCCAGGTTAGCGCCCGGCCAGCCAATTGAACTCACGGTACCCGCCTTCCCCGACAAAATTTTTCGTGCCCAGCTGGCGGCACTGGACAGTCGTGTCGACCCGAATACACGCAATATTTTGTTGCGTGCGCGCCTGATCGAGCACGAAGGTTTATTGCCCGGTATGTTCGCGACGCTTAAGTTATTGGTGGAGCGCAATGCGGAGGTCATCACCGTGCCAGAAACGGCGGTTACCTATTCACTACAAGGCGATATAGTGTACGTTGTGGAAGAAGCGGAAGGTGGCAAGCTCACAGCGGTTTCACGCGTTGTTCAAGTGGGCGATGTGCGCGATGGGCGCGTTGCTATAAGCGAAGGACTGAACGCCGGAGAGGAGATCGTGACCGTGGGGCAAAATAAGCTCTACCGTGGTGTGACTATCGTCATTGACGAATCAGTCGTCCTGTAACGGTAATGGCGTTCACCGATATTTTTATTCAGCGCCCGGTCCTGGCTGTCGTTGTAAGCGCTTTGATCCTCACGCTGGGTATTCAGGCGGGAAGTCAGATACAGGTACGTGAGTATCCCGAGGTCGAGGATAGCCAAATTTACGTGCGCACATATTATCCTGGCGCTAGCGCACGAACCGTTCAAGGTTTTGTAACCACTCCCTTACAGGAACGCATCGCCAGCGCCAACGGAGTTGAATACATCACCTCGCGCAGCGATCCTGGAATCTCTGATATTACGGTGCACGTTCGCCTTGGCGAGAGTTCAAGTGAAGTACTTTCGGAGGTGATCAGCAAGGCTAACGAGGCCCGCTCTATTTTACCCCCAGAAGTCGAAGACCCCGTTATTGGCACTAGCCTTGGCGGTGACGGTTCGCTTTACATCGCTTTTTTCAGCGAGCAAATGTCTATTCCCCAGGTCAACGATTACTTGCAGCGCGAAATACAGCCGGAGCTAGCGACGATAGAGGGTGTGGGCCAGGCGGAAATCACGAGCGACCGGTATCTGGCGATGCGCATTTGGCTGAACCCGGCGAAGATGGCCGCACTGGGTGTGACCGCGACCGACGTTAACGCTGCGCTGCGCAGCGATAACTATGTTTCGGCGGCAGGTACAACCAGAGGCGCGTTAGTGCGCGCCAGTGTGGATGCGGAAACCGACATGCAAAGCCCACAGGAGTTTGCGGATATTGTCGTGCGTCAAGAGGGCGACAGTCGCGTCACCATCGGCGACGTGGCGGATGTGGAGCTAGCCAACAATGATTACGACTCCGCCGCGTTCTCTAGTGGCCGCGACACTGTGTACATTTCGATCACCCCTGCGCCGACAGCAAATCCGCTGTATGTGGCGCGCAGAGTCAAAGAAAGACTACCGGCGCTAACCGCGCAGCTTCCGGCCGATATGGAAATGATCGTTGATTACGACGCGTCCATTTATATTCAAGAGGCGTTGGATCAGGTAACGATGACATTAGTCGAGGCCACCATCATTGTCGTACTGGTGATCCTCGTATTCCTCGGTTCCTGGCGCGTGGTATTGATACCGCTGGTCGCTATTCCACTGTCACTGGTGGGCGTACTCTTCCTTATGTGGACGCTGGGTTTCTCCATCAATCTGTTGACTTTACTTGCCATGGTGATTGCGATTGGCCTGGTGGTGGATGATGCCATCGTGGTGGTGGAGAACGTGCATCGCCATATTGAAGAAGGCAAATCGCCGCGGGAAGCGGCCTTGGTCGGTGCCCGACAGGTCGCGCTTCCAGTCATTGCCATGACGCTCACGCTGGCCGCCGTCTATGCACCCATCGGCTTTTTGGGTGGTCTGACAGGCGTGTTGTTCAGCGAGTTTGCGCTGACCTTGGCAGGCGCCGTGTTGGTTTCGGGCATTATTGCGCTGACCTTAAGCCCCATGATGTGCTCCCGTTTGCTAAAGGATCAGGCGCACCAGGGCAGGGCGGCTGATTGGTTGGATGAGAGGTTTCAAGCGCTGCATGACGGCTATAAGTATTTGCTGGGACTGTGCCTGGCGAACCGCGGTGCCGTTCTTTTGTTTGCGTTCGCGATTTTTGCGAGCCTGCCGGTGATTTTTGCCCTGGCGCAACAGGAATTGGCGCCAGAAGAGGATTTTGGCAGTTTGTCTATCTACGCGACGCCGCCGGATTACAGCAATATTGATTACACCAACTATTTCCTAGATGAAATGGTCGATATCTGGAAGCAAGTGCCTGAGGTAACGCACTCCTGGCAGATCAATAATCCCAACCAGGTGTTCGGTGGGGTAGAGATGAAGCCCTGGAGCGAGCGCGAGCGTAGCCAGGCACAGGTGCAGGCCGAGCTGCAGGAGCGATTTCAGAAAGTCAGTGGCCTGGAGATTTTTGTCTTTAGCTGGGGTTCACTGCCCGGTGCGGACTCCGGTCTGCCGGTCAATTTCGTCATTGGCTCCACTTCCGACTATGTCGAGTTGGATCGCGTATCAGAGGCGGTGCTGAATAAGGCGCGAGAGTCGGGTTTGTTTGCTTATGTGAATAAATCCCTGCGCTATAGCCGACCTGAAATCACAGTCGCGATTGACCGCGATATGGCATCACGCCTGGGCATCTCTATGGAGGAAATCGGAGAGACCTTGCAGATCATGCTCGGTGAAGGTGAGACCAACCGCTTCAACATCAGCGGCCGCAGCTATAAGGTCATCCCGCAGGCACAGCAGGGTTTTCGACTGACCAAAGAGTGGCTGGAGCGTTACTATCTGCGGACGGACAGTGGCGACTTAGTGCCTATGTCGACCGTCATCAGCCTGGATCAACGTGTGGAACCCAGCTCGTTGGTGCAGTATCAACAGCTGAACAGCGTCACGATTCAAGGGCTGATGTTGCCTCCAAACACCATGGGCACTGGGCTGGCTTTTTTGGAACAGGCACTGAAAGAGGTAGCACCCACAGGATTTCGTGCCGGTTACGAGGGCGAGTCGCGGCGCTTTGTTCAGGAGAGCCAGAGTTTCCTGCCTCTGTTTGGACTTTCATTGCTGTTTATTTATCTCGTGCTATCGGCGCAGTTTAATAGCTTTCGCGACCCCTTCATTGTATTGATCAGCGTACCGCTTAGTCTGTTCGGTGCGCTCGTTCCGCTAGCCCTGGGGTGGTCCACGCTTAATATCTACACCCAGGTTGGCTTACTGACCCTGATTGGCTTGATTAGCAAACACGGCATCCTGATTGTTGAGTTTGCGAATCAGATCGTTGCGATGGGTGCCAGCCGGCGTGATGCGGTGTTAGAGGCCGCTGCGTTGCGGTTGCGACCCATCTTAATGACCACGTTCGCCACCGTGATGGGCGTCGCCCCCTTACTGTTTGCTGCCGGAGGCGGTGCGAACAGCCGCTTTGCGATTGGCTTGATGATCGCAACGGGCATGCTCGTGGGAACGCTGTTTACGCTATTCGTGCTACCGGTTTTCTATCCCCACTTTCTTAGTAAGAAGGCCCCCAAAAAGCAACCCATTGTCGATAGCGCTCTGCCCAACTAGCGACCTATCCACGAACGGGTGTGGGTCTCGGCAGGGTTAAATTTCAATTGGGGTTGCGGTCTTTACGCAAGGCGTCTGCCCGCGTAGCTCTGACTGAACCTTATTTGTCCCTACAGGGCCTGATGGCTCTGATCATTAATCCGAGTAAACTTAGAGTGGCTGAAAGCACGGACAGTTTTGGGGTGACCCTGAAACGTCCGCGGTAGCGATAGGAGAGTGCATTGAGCAGGCGCAAGCAGCGGTTGGGCGAGGGAGTTACGCGTCGAGATGTGATTCACGGCTTAGGTGCCTTGGGTGCAGGCGCGCTTGTGCCCGGTATCACGCTCGCCGATCGCGTGTTGGCAATGGAATCACAGGCAAGTGCGGGCTATCCACCAGCACTCACGGGTATGCGGGGCAATCACGCTGGCTCCTTTGAGGTCGCCCACGCGCTTGCCAGGCACGGTCAAACAGAGTGGGGCAAACCGCAGCCTGTGGATGATGAGTATGACCTCATTGTGGTCGGCGCGGGCATCAGCGGCCTTGCAGCGGCGTGGTTTTACCGCCGCGAGCATCCGGATGCGCGTATTCTGCTGCTGGATAATCACGACGACTTTGGTGGGCACGCCAAACGCAATGAGTTCAGCATTGATGGTCAGACGCTGATCGGCTACGGCGGCAGTCAGACCATGGAGTCGCCTTATGACTACCCCAAAACGGCGAGCGCCTTGCTGGAAGCGCTCGGTATCAATCTGGAGAAGTTTGATACGGCCTACGATAGTGGGTTTTACCGGCGTCACGGATTGGGCGCGGGGATTTTCTTCAATGAGGCCCAGTGGGGCAGCAACCGGCTTGTGAAATACGATCTAGGCCCCCTGTCCTCGTTCATCCCTTTAGCCCCTGCGACATTAGACGCTGCAGCGGCCGCCGCGCAAATGCCTATATCGAGTAAGGCCCAGCAGCAGATGGCCAGGCTGCTTACCACCGAAACGAATCAGCTGACCCACCTTCCTGCCTCACAGCGAGAGGATTACCTCTATTCCATTACCTATGAGGCCTTTCTAGCGCAGCATCTTGGTGTGTCCGAACCCGAGGTGCTCGCTGTGCTACAGGACCTGGCCGGAGACTCGGGTGTAGGTATCGAAACCGTCTCTGCGGGCTCGGCGATTTTGTATAGCGGTATGCCCGGCTATGAGGCCGCAGGCTTGCCGCCTTGGGGTGATGACGACCCGTACATTCATCACTATCCAGACGGTAATGCCACGGTAGCACGCAGGTTGGTGCAGGAATTGATACCGGCCGTTGCGCTATCTGGGAATGTCGAGGACCTTGTGACCACCCGCTTCGACTATGCCAAGTTGGATGAGCCCGATGCGTCGGTGAAATTGCGCCTCAGCAGCACTGTAGTAAACGTGGCCAATAGAGGTTCAGACGACAAAGGCGTCTTGGTCACCTATGTTCGAAACGGGAAACCCTATCGCGTTGCTGGCAAAGGGTGTGTGCTCGCCTGTTACAACTCGATCATTCCCTCGATCTGTCCCGAACTCCCATCGCAGCAGCGCGAGGCGTTAGCCCTGCAGGTCAAATCGCCGATCCTCTACACGAACGTCGCGCTGAAAAACTGGCATGCCTGGAAGAATCTGGGCCTTGGCGCGGCGGTCGCGCCGGGGAGTTACCATATGCTCGCCAAGCTGGACTTTCCCGTGAGCATGGGCGATTACCGTTTCACTGCTGACCCCGAACAGCCTATTGTGGTGCATATGGAGCGCTTCCCCTATCCGGCGCGTTCCGATATGAGTAAACGAGAGCAGCTTCGCTGGGGTCGTCACCAGCTGCTGGCGACACCCTATCAGGAGATTGAGAATCAAGTAGTGGAACAGCTTAGCGGTATGTTGGGTGAGGGCGGATTCGTGGCAGAACGCGATATTGCCGCCATCACAGTCAACCGCTGGGCCCACGGGTATTCTTATTTCTACAACTTCCATGAAGATCCTTGGTATGAAGACTGGGACGACCCACGTTATCCACACGTACAGGCGCGCCAGACTCACGGGCGCATCGCCATAGCCAACAGCGACGCTGCAGCCAGCGCGATGATGGAGACAGCCATTGTGGAAGCGCATCGCGCGGTAGAGGAGCTTATATCTTGAGGCTTAGAGCCTAGATGTCTCATCAGTCGGAGTATGACGATAGCATGGTGCGTATGCTCGGACTGATCTGGGGCGAGGGCTATATGGCGCCAGGTGGTCCGGGCAATGTGGCGAAAATCCTGGAGAATATCGATACCCGCGGCAAACGCATATTGGATATTGGCTGCGGCGTGGGTGGCCCCGCGATGGAGATGGCAACCTGCCACGGCGCGCAGGTTGTCGGTATCGATTTGGAAGCGGCGCTAGTGCAGCGTGCGCAGAGGGCAGCGGGTGAACGCAATCTGCTACAGCGCTGTACATTTCAGCGCGTGGACCCCGGTCCACTGCCATTTGATGATCAGGTGTTTGATATCGTTGTAAGCTCTGGCGCCGTAACGCAAACGCCGGATAAGACAGCGCTATTTTCCGAAATTTACCGCGTGCTTAAAGCTGCCGGTTGGTTTTCCTGCTACGAGTGGTTGGGTACCGGCAACGATGAATCTGCGGATATGCGCTACTGGATTGAGACCGAGGGTCTCACCTACGAAATGCGCACTCTGGATGAATACCACGACCTGCTCACTGCAGCGCGCTACGATGCTGTATCGGTCGTCGATGCCAGTGCTTGGTACCAGCGCGAAGCACAGCGCGAGTACGATAGTCTAAAGGGCGAACTGTACCCAGATCTCATCGCAACGCTGGGCCAAGAAGATGCCGATCACTTTGTAGAGAATTGGCGCGCGATGCTCGTCGTGATGAACAAGGGCGAGATGAAACAAGCCTATATGCGCGGACGGCGACTTGAGTAGGCGCTGCTAGTTGTTCACGTTATTCAGGTTCGATTAATTTACTTCTGAGGGTTCGGTAAATTCACCAAAGAAGTCAAGAAACGTCGAGAATTCCGTAACCTCAGCAGCCCCATTTTTTCCACACTCTTCGAACAATCGTGCCTGAAAGGCGGCCACCTGTGATTCTCTTAGCCAGATATGCCACTCAAGCGAGGTGACGGCATCTTCATCATACTTGAGGTCATGCTCGTTCATCTCGATCTCTATTCTGGCGTGTCTTTCGTCATCGTCCGTTGTATCAAGCATCGCCGTATACTCGGAAAATATGCTTTTGTACATTTGCTCACGCCCCATTACTCTACCAACGAGGTTATGGTGTTCATCGAAACAATAGAATCTGGAGTAGACATTTACGTGCCCTCCGCCTGCTAATAAACCGGCGTAAGGAATAAACGTTAGTGGGTTAGACACGTACTTTTCGAGATAGACGTATAGCCAGCCTGTCGAACCTAGCTCGCCCTGCAGTACATCCCACGGCACTCCGATCGACTCATGGATCTCACTCTTAGAAACGTGTGAAGTACCGGTTTTGACTATGGCCATTGGCTGCTTCATCTGCTCATTCCCAACGGAAACGCATGCCGAGGTAGAGGAGATGACTATCGCAGCGATCAAGAACCTAAAGGACGGGTAACTCATTAACAGCGATCCAATGCAACTCAAAGATCATCGTGAGCAGGGGTTCAGTGCTCCAAAACCATCATGCCATACTGCAGCCGGATTGCCCATGTACTTAAACCGGCCAAGCGGGTCGACCAAAAGACGCAATTAGCATATGGCGCTGAGCTGCGACATGAGGGTCGTGGCTGGCAAGTTCTCGCTGCGGGTCGTCCGGCATGCGCTGGAATTCCACCCAGCGGCGCGCAATCAGCTAGTTCCTGTCGACCCTTAGCAGGTTGCGATCGCATTCGGTCAACGCCGGGTCACTGCCTTTAGATGGATGACCTGCATACAATCAAAAAACCCTATTTCTAACTGCTCTAATGCTAGTTCAGTATTTGCCACGCCAGGCCGATCACGGCGACGTAGATGACCACAGAACACAGCAGTGAAATCAATAAGCCGGCGAAAATAACGGGCCATTTCTGATAATCCTGTCTTTTGCCCATCTCTGCATTGAACACCAGCGTGGACAGGACAAGGCCTCCAAGCACAAAAAGTAAAGTACCAAAGACGGCGCAAGCCGCCATTTTTGCTGCGAGCGACACGGGGAAATACAGGGAAGGCGTGTGAACGAGGCCGTAAATGGCGCCAGCCACCCAGAAGCTTCCTACGCTTACAATAGCGACAACCAATAGATAAATGATCAGTTCCATTGTGAAAAGTGCCAACTAGCTTTTAGAAGGCGCCCCTGCAGGCGAGGAGTTAACACGCCATTCGCTGTCAAGGAGCTAGGCTTGGTTGGGGTGTCGCACTAGTAGAGTTCAGCGTTTACTCTCCACCCCAACCTAATCCCTCACCAAAGTTGTATAGGTGGACTGGTGCTATCTTGGGACGCTGCATCACGGCCTCTGCAAGCGCGATGATTTTGGGGCAGGCCTCGCTAATCTCGTCGAACTCTTCAAACCAATTGATAAACATCCAAAGGTAGATGTCCAAAATCGTCAAGCTCTCACCAAAGAAGTAAGGTCCGTCGCCGCAAGCCGACTCTAGAATCTTGTAGTTGTCCATGACAAAGGTCTCAGCCGCATCCTCCACAAATTGTGGATCGCCGATGACGTAGCGCTGAGGGTAGTTCTTGCGCAGCTCGCCTTCGTAGATGTTGGCCAAAACAAAGCTCATCCACTGATCGAGCTTGGCGCGCTCCAGTGTTCCTGATCTGGGTGTCAGACCAGATTCGGGATGGTTATCCGCCAGGTACATGAGGATAGCCATGGTTTCTGTCAGGCAAACGCCATTGTCTAGAATCAGCGCGGGAATCTGACGTCGCGGATTGATCTTGATGAATTCGGGGTCAACGATCCCGTCTTCGGTGTAATCCACCGGGATGCGCTCAAAGGATAAATCCAGTTCGGCCATCGCCGCTTCGACACAGGCCGAGCCCGAGCCCGGGTTAACGTAAATTTTCATTTTTTCCATATTTTTCCTAGCCGTTTGAAGGAATGATTGTTCTAAAGACTATGCAGTTTTTCATGGGATCGCTAGCGCTTTGCGTGGCATCTGATTACGTCCCCGTGGTTTATTGGGCTTGCTTGATCAAATTCTCACTAGTCTGCGTCCCGATGAAACACGGGCGCGCGTTTTTCCAAAAAGGCGGAGATCGCTTCCTTAGCTTCGGGGTCATTGATTGAGGCTATCAGGTGGTCCGCTTCCAAAACTAAGCTATCGAGCAGGCTTTGCTCTATACCAGTGTTTAGATTTCTCTTCATTCTTGCTAGTGCATTCACCGGCCCTTTAGCGAGAGAGGCCGCGTAGGCCAGGGCTTCTTCTCTGAATGTTTCTGCTGGGTAAACCGCATTGACCAGGCCCAGTCGGAGTGCTTCGTCCGCACCGATGCGCTCTGAGCGGTAGAACAGCTCCTTGGCTTTCGCCAAGCCGATCAGCCGGGGCAAAAACCAGCTCGCACCATAGTCTCCCGACAAGCCGATGTGTCGGAATGCGGTTGTGACAAAGGCGTTGCTGGAGGCAACACGCAAGTCACAAGCGAGTGCGAGACAGAAGCCCGCCCCAGCGGCCGCTCCTGGCAGAGCAGCCACAGTGATTTTTTTGAGCTCATGTAGTCGCAGCGTGAGCGTGACCTGCCTCTCTACCAAATCATCAACAGCATCCTGCAGCGAGCGTGGCTTGTCTTCGGGCTCAGCGCTCTTGCTCTCCATGCCACTGACGTCACCACCTGAGCAGAAGGCATCGCCTGCACCGGTAAGCATGATGCAGCCGACGCGGTCGTCGACCTCGAGAACCGTCAGCATGCGACGCAGGGCGGGTGTGAGCACGTCTCCAAGGGCGTTCTTTTTGTGCGGTTTGTTAAGGGTGAGTATGGCCACGCGCTGGTCGATGCTGCACAACAGCTCGGTGGTGCCGGTGTCGAGCGCAATCATTGCCGCCACCACATGTGCAGCCAGTTGCTGGCTGGCTTGCCCGAAAAGTGGCTACGCAGATAGGACGAGAGACAAGCCATCCCTGCCAGCCGAAGTAGCTTCAACGGCGCGGTGTCTCCGATTCCGAAAGCAGATCATCATCAGTCTCCTGCTCACGATAGGAGTCAATCGCAGGGCAGGCGCAGAATAGGTTTCTATCGCCGTACACGTTATCGACGCGATTGACCGGCGCCCAATATTTGTTGCGCCGCAGGGAATCCACAGGATAGGCAGCCATTTCCCTGGAATAGGGGTGCTCCCATTCAGTCGCGACAACATCTTCCAGCGTATGAGGCGCATTGCTCAGTGGGTTATCGGTGGCGTCCAGCTTGCCTTCCTGCACGGCGGCGATCTCCTCCCGTATCGCAATCATGGCGTCGCAAAATCGATCCAGTTCTTCCAGCGATTCGGACTCGGTGGGTTCCACCATAAGCGTACCGGCAACCGGGAAGGACATCGTGGGAGCATGGAAGCCATAGTCTATTAAGCGTTTTGCTACATCTTCTTCGGAAATGCCGCTGGCCTCTTTGATGGGCCTGATATCGAGGATGCACTCATGCGCCACGGTGCCTGATGTGCCCGTATACAAAATGGGGTAGTGGTCCTGCAGACGGTGAGCGATATAGTTCGCGCTCAGGATGGCCACCTTTGTTGCAAGCGTTAAACCGTCGCCGCCCATGAGCGTGATATAGCTCCAGGAAATCGGGAGGATGGAGGTGCTGCCAAAGGGCGCGGAGGACACCACATCGCTGCATTCGGTTGCTATTTCGCGCGGGTCCATAGGGTGACTGGGTAGAAAGGGTTGCAGGTGCGCACCCACGCCAATTGGCCCCATGCCTGGTCCGCCGCCGCCGTGCGGGATGCAGAAGGTCTTATGCAGGTTCAGATGCGACACATCTGCGCCAAATTTGCCGGGTGCGGCGATGCCAACCAGAGCATTTAGGTTTGCACCATCAACGTATACCTGCCCGCCATGGTCGTGCACTATCTCGCACACCTCCATGATGGCCTCTTCGAATACGCCGTGTGTGGAGGGGTAGGTGACCATAATGCACGACAAATCGTCGCGATGTTTCTCTGCCGCGCGACGTAAGTCTTCGAGATCCACATTGCCCTGGTCATCGCACTCCACGATGACGACCTTCATGCCCGCCAGGGCCGCGCTGGCGGGGTTGGTACCGTGAGCGGAGGAGGGAATCAAACAGACATTACGCTGCGGCTCGCCGCGACTTTCATGATATCGACGAATAGCTAGCAGGCCAGCATACTCTCCTTGAGAGCCAGCGTTGGGTTGCATGGAAATGGCATCATAGCCAGTACACTCCACCAGCATATGCTCTAACTCATCCACCATCGCCAAATAACCTTGGGTCTGTTCGGCCGGCGCAAAAGGATGCATATGTGCAAACTCGGGCCAGCTCAAGGGCAGCATTTCGGTTGTTGCATTCAGCTTCATGGTACAGCTGCCCAGCGGAATCATGGCGCGCGTCAGGGCGATGTCTTTGTCTTCCAGGCGACGCATATAGCGCAGCATCGCGGTTTCACTGTGATAGTCGTTAAAGAGGGGATGCTGTAGGTAGTCGACCTCGCGTTTTAAGTCGGCAGGTATTCCTTCCTCAATCATCGAGGCATCCACCTGAACTTGTGCGTCGCCTGTGAAAATCTGCAGCAGCGCGTTGACCTCTGCTAAGGTGCTGGTTTCATCCAGTGAAACGCCCAGCATATGATCACCAGCGATGCGCAGATTCATACCTTGCGCATGAGCACGGTGGATTATTGCCTGCTGTTGCGCGCCTACCTCAAAAGTCAGCGTATCGAAGAAGCGGGAGTTGATGCGCTCGAAGCCTGCCACTTTTAACCCCGAAGCAAGCAGGCTCGTAAGGTGTTGAATACGTGCAGCGATTCTGCGCAGACCGTCTGGGCCGTGATACATGGCATAGAATGCCGACATGATCGCCAGTAGGGCCTGTGCTGTACAGATGTTGCTGGTCGCTTTTTCCCGGCGTATGTGCTGCTCCCGGGTTTGCATGGCCATACGCAGTGCTTGATTGCCGCGGCGATCCACCGAAACACCGATAATTCGGCCCGGTGTAGAGCGTTTATAGGCATCTCGCGTTGCAAAATAGGCTGCGTGCGGCCCGCCATAGCCCATTGGAATGCCAAAACGCTGGGTATTGCCCACCACGACATCGGCACCCAATGAACCCGGTGAAGACAGCAGTAAGAGTGCCATCAAATCGGCGGCTACGGCGACGAGTGTATTGCTGCTATGGGCTTGTTCGATTAGCGGCTCTATATCAGATATGTGGCCGTAGGTCCCTGGATATTGCAGCAGCACACCAAAGGCATCGTTGTCTCGCAGCATAGAATCTGGCTCACCGACGAGCACCTCGATATCCAGTGCCTCAGCACGTGTTTTCACCACCGCGATGGTCTGTGGGTGGCAATCCGCCGCCACCAGGAACAGAGGGCTGCGATTGCGTTTGTTAACCCGGCGCAGCAGGGTCATAGCCTCTGCTGCAGATGTGCCTTCATCGAGCATGGAGGCATTGGCCAACTCCATGCCGGTGAGATCCAGAATCATTTGCTGGAAGGTGAGCAGCGCTTCCAGGCGTCCCTGAGAGATTTCCGGCTGATAGGGCGTGTAGGCGGTATACCAGCCCGGGTTTTCCAGTACATTCCTTTGAATGACAGCCGGCGTGCGGCAATTGTAGTAGCCCATACCGATAAAGGACTTGTGCACCACGTTCTGGCTTGCCAGCGCTTTGAGTTTGGCCAGTGCAGCATGCTCAGCTTCGGCACCGGGCAGATCCATCGGCGCTTGTTTTCTTATGGCATCCGGCACGGTCGCGTCGATCAGAGCGTCCAGCGAATCGTAGCCAATGGCCTTGGCCATTTCACTGCGTTGTTCGCGGGTAGGTCCGATGTGACGTTGAAGAAATTCGGTGTGATACTCAAGATCAAACAGCGGCGTATCAGTCATAGAAACTCCGAATTAGACGCGATCAAGAAACGGCGATGGGCTTAAACGGCGCGATGGTAGCAGCTGGGCCACGCCCCCGGCAACAAAGCCTTCTATTGGTAACCAGTTGCAGGATTATAAGCGATTTGAATGCCGACAGTGGTGCAACTGCGTGGCTTATCTGGAGATTATTTAGCACATCGCCATGTGTCAGTCTTCGCGATATTCAATAGCGGTCACCACGTAAACGGTTTGTCCTGCGGGGCTCTCCACGCTGATCTCATCATCTATGCGCTTGCCCATCAGTGATCGAGCAAGTGGGGAGTCCATGCTCAGTCGCTGCGCTTTCAGATCGAACTCGTCTGGGCCAACGATACGCCAGCGTTTTTCCGCCCCTTCCTCATCTTCCAGGGTCACCCAGGCGCCGAAGTAGATGCGATTGGTATCATCTGGCGTCTGGTCGACTACTTGTAATTCGTCTAGGCGTTTATTCAAAAATCGCGCGCGCGAATCGATCTCGCGCAAGCGTCGCTTACCATAAATGTAATCGCCGTTCTCAGAGCGATCACCGTTCTTAGCCGCCTCGTGTACCGCGTTGGTTACCGTGGGGCGCTCTACTTTCCAGAGTTGATGCAGTTCTGCGCGAAGCGCCTGCTCTCCCTCTGGCGTGATGTAGCGAGAACCGCGTTGGCGTGGTGGTCGATATCTTCCCATAGCGGGCTATTGTAGCGTGACAAGTGGCCATTCATACTCATCGAAAGCCGGACAGCCGGACAGCCGGACAGCCGGACAGCCGGACAGCCGGACAGCCGGACAGCGGGACAGCTAAGAGTGAATTTCTAGAAAAGATAAGAAAGATGGAGTGGGGTGTGGCAGTACTTTCCCAATCGATAAAACCGCTGTTCATCGGGTTTGGGCTGACCTTTGCGGCTGCCGTGCATTCCCAGTGTGTGGACTTTGACGGCTCATTACAACAGGGCGGCTTCATCTGGGGCAAAGTACCCGCGGGCAGCCAGGTGACTCTCGATGGTGAGCAGCTGGATGTGCTTGCAGATGGCACCACCTTCGCTGGATTTGGCCGAAAAGCGCCAGCCACCGCCGAACTCGTGGTCACAGGCCAGCAACCCTGCCGAGAAACTCTGAAAATAGCCGCCAGGGAGTACGATGTGCAGCGCGTGGAGGGTGTGCCACAGGAAACCGTTACACCGCCAGCCGAGCGCATGGAGCGAATTAAACGGGAAGCGGCCCTGGTTGCCAGCGCTCGCGCGAGAAGCCTACAGCGCCCCGATTTAATTGAGGCAGCCCTCGCCGGGCTTGCGTGGCCTGCTATAGGGCGGATTTCAGGCGTTTATGGCAGCGAACGTTACTATAACGGTGTGGCGCGTAGCCCACACTACGGCATTGATATCGCGGTGCCGAAAGGCACCGCTGTGTATGCGCCTGCCCCGGGCGTGGTCACATTGGCAGAGCCGGATTTGTACTTCTCCGGCGGCACGGTGATTCTTGATCACGGCTACAGTTTGTCCTCGTCTTTCCTCCATCTCAGCGAGTTGTCGGTTGCAGTGGGAGATGAAGTTGAGGCCGGCGACGTGATTGGTGAAGTCGGATCCACAGGTCGGTCTACCGGGGCGCACCTGGATTGGCGGATGAACTGGCGTCAGCACCGCATCGACCCGCAGCTACTGGTGCCGCCCATGCGTGAGGCTGTGCCAACACCTTGAAATACGTATAATAAAGCGCGTTTGAGAACTCCTGAGAAGCGGCAATGTTAGACAAAAAACTACTCGATATACTGGTGTGTCCGGTGACGAAAGCACCCGTGGAGTACGATCCTGATAAAGAAGAGCTGGTATGCAAAGCCAGTGGTTTGGCGTATCCGGTTCGAGATGGTATTCCGGTAATGCTGGAAAGCGAGGCACGGGTTCTCAGCACAGAAGAGAAACTGGACTAACAAGGTAGCAAGGTGTCCGATACTATTTTTGGCAAAATCATCGCAGGTGAAATTCCCAGCGAGTTTCTCTACGAGGACGAGCACTGCATTGCGATAAACGACATCAGCCCGCAGGCTCCCGTCCACGTGTTGGTCATTCCAAAGCGTGGCATTCCTCGCCTGGTGGACGCTGAAGCTGATGACCAAGCATTGCTGGGGCATTTGATGTTGGCCGCCGGTAAAGTAGCTGAGCAATTGGGCGTCGCGGACGCGTTTAGACTGATCATTAACAATGGCGCGGGTGCCGGGCAGACGGTGTTTCATCTGCACCTGCACATACTCGCGGGCAAGCCCTTCGCGGAAGGGCGCATGGCGGGCTGATCCAGGCGCGCGAGTCCCATCACGACTGAGACGATTTATGAAGACCGTAGCGATACGTGAGGCCTTCCTGGCCTATTTCGAAGAGCAGGGGCACACCCGAGTGCCCAGCAGTTCGCTGGTGCCCGCGGACGATCCCACATTGTTGTTCACTAACGCGGGTATGAACCAATTCAAGGATACGTTTCTGGGCCTTGACCCGCGCGACTATGTGCGAGCTACCAGCAGCCAGCGCTGTGTTCGCGCCGGTGGCAAACACAATGATCTGGAAAACGTGGGATATACGGCGCGGCACCATACGTTTTTTGAAATGCTTGGCAACTTCAGCTTTGGCGATTATTTCAAGCACGATGCCATTCGATTCGCCTGGCAGTTTTTGACCGAAACCCTGCAGTTACCAGCGGACCGTCTGTGGGTGACCGTGCATGTCTCGGATGATGAGGCCGCGGACATTTGGGTGAATGAAATCGGGGTCGACCCCGCGCGGATTTCGCGCCTGGATGAAGACAACTTTTGGCAGATGGGTGATACCGGCCCATGCGGCCCTTGTTCAGAGCTGTTTTATGATCATGGCCCTGAGGTGCCCGGTGGTCCCCCCGGTAGCCCGGATGACGGCCTGGATCGTTATGTGGAGATCTGGAATCTCGTATTCATGCAGTTTAATCGCGATGCGAGCGGCGAGTTACACCCCTTGCCGAAACCGTCAGTGGACACCGGCATGGGATTGGAGCGCATTGCCGCGGTCATGCAGGGCGTCCACAGCAATTACGATATCGACCTGTTTCAGGCGCTTCTAAAAGCGGCAGCAGAGGTTCTCGGCCTCGATGGTCTGGAACATGCATCGTTGCGGGTCATCGCTGATCATATTCGCTCCTGCGCGTTCCTCATCGCTGACGGCGTTACCCCGGGCAACGAAGGCAGAGGTTATGTGTTGCGCCGAATTATTCGACGCGCCATTCGCCACGGCAACAAGCTGGGCGCCGGAGAGCCCTTTTTCTATCGGCTCGTGGAACCCCTCGCAAATGAGATGGGGGCTGCCTATCCTGAGTTGGTGAAACAACGGTCGCAGGTGGAGCAGGCTCTACTTGCAGAAGAGGAGCAGTTTGCCAAAACCCTCGACAATGGTATGCAAATCCTGGAAGACGCTCTGGCGGAGTTGAAAGGGAGTGAGATACCGGGAGATTTGGTATTCAAGCTGTATGACACCTACGGCTTCCCCACAGACCTGACCAACGACATTGCGCGTGAGCGCGATCTGACACTGGATATGAAAGGTTATGAGGTTGCCATGGCGGCCCAGCGCTCGCGATCGCAGGAAAGCGGCACCTTTAAAGTAGATTACAACGAGGCCCTTAAGCTTGACGGCGTTACCGCATTCACCGGCTATGACAGCCTAATAGGTGGTGGCAAAGTGGTTGCCTTGATGCGCGAGGGTGAGCAGGTTAACGCGCTGGCTGTGGATGAGACCGGTGTATTGGTTTTAGACCAAACTCCTTTCTACGCCGAATCCGGTGGCCAGGTTGGCGACAGCGGCGCGCTCAGTGCGGATGGGGTGCGCGCGGAGGTGTTGGACACAACAAAGGCCAGTGGTCATCACCTGCATCACATCACGCTACTCGAGGGAGACATTGCAGTTGGAGATGAGCTGGAGGCACGGGTCGAACCGGGCGTCCGACAGCGAACGCGCTTGAACCATTCTGCGACGCATCTGCTACACGCCGCGTTGCGTTCGGTACTGGGCGATCACGTGGCTCAAAAGGGCTCACTGGTAGATTCGCAACGCCTGCGTTTCGATTTTTCGCACCCTCAGGCAGTCACGCCGGCTGAACTGAAGCAAATCGAAACCATGGTGAACGCACAAATCCGCGCGAATACCGATGTCAGTACGCGTGTTATGTCAATGGACGATGCGATGGCGGCCGGTGCCATGGCACTGTTCGGTGAGAAGTATGGCGACGAGGTCAGAGTGCTGGCGATGGGGCAGGACAACTTTTCGGTCGAGCTCTGTGGCGGCACCCACGTAGATCGCACTGGCGATATCGGGTTGATGCGCATTGTCAGCGAATCGGGAGTCGCCTCCGGGATTCGTCGTGTGGAGGCTGTTACCGGTGCCGGTGCTTTAGCGGCGATTGAGCAAGTGGATGCGCGCCTGGCTGCCGTGTGCGAGGCAGTAAAAGGCTCTGCGGAGACGGTGGCTGACAAAGTTGTCTCACTGCGCAGCGAGAACCGAGAATTGGAGAAGGAGCTAATACGGCTAAAACAGAAATTGGCGACTTCAGCCGGCGGTGATCTCACCTCGAATGCCGTTGAGGTTGAGGGGGTTAAAGTGCTGGCAGCGAATGTTGAAGACGCCGACGCTAAGTCATTGCGTGACACGCTGGACCAGTGCAAAAACAAGTTAGGTTCAGCCGTGATTTTGCTGGCGGCCGTAAGCGGTGAAAAGGTTGCGCTCGCCGCGGGAGTCACCTCAGACCTGACAGACAAAGTGAAAGCCGGAGACTTAATGCGCGAGATGGCACAACGTCTCGGTGGCAAGGGCGGTGGCCGCCCCGATATGGCCCAGGGCGGCGGCACCGATGTGGCGGCCCTGCCTGAGGTGCTGAAAAGTGTTCCAGATTGGGTTTCAAATTCGCTGCGCTAGTCATCGCTAGCGCGGCACTCAAAGCGCCGTAGGCGACTGAAAAAGCGGGATTTCTTCCTGTTTCTATTTACTGATCTTTAGTGTTTAATACCGCCCCTTTTTGATGCCATCCAGGTTTGGAAGGCAAACACGCGGTGACCGGATAGGCATGAGTCTAATCGTTCAAAAATTTGGTGGCACCTCCGTAGGGAGTACGCAACGTATCGGCCAGGTGGCCGAGAAAGTCGCGCGCTTTCAGCGTGAAGGCCATGACGTCGTCGTTGTGGTCTCCGCCATGAGTGGCGAAACAAACCGTCTGATCAGTCTTGCCCACGAAGTTCAAGAGCAGCCGCTGCCCCGCGAAATGGACGTCCTGCTTTCAACTGGCGAGCAGGTGACGACGGCACTGCTGAGCATGGCGCTGAATAAGTTGGGCGTAAAGGCGAAGTCCTTCAATGGTAGCCAGGTACGCATCTTGACGGACAACGCGCACACAAAAGCGCGCATCCGCGATATCGACGACAAGCGCCTGCACGACGAGCTCAAGGCGGGGCATGTGTTGGTGGTTGCAGGGTTCCAGGGTGTGGATGAGAACGGCAACATCACCACGCTGGGGCGAGGCGGTTCGGATACGACTGCCGTCGCGCTGGCTGCAGCGCTGAACGCCGAGGAGTGCCAGATTTATACCGATGTTGATGGCGTCTATACCACAGACCCGAGAGTAGTAGACGGCGCGCGGCGACTGGATCAAATCACCTTTGAAGAAATGCTGGAGATGGCCAGCATGGGATCTAAGGTGTTGCAGATTCGAGCAGTTGAATTTGCCGGAAAATACCAGGTACCTCTGCGTGTGCTACACAGTTTCAAAGAGGGCCCCGGTACGCTAATTACCCTGGAGGATACCAATCAAATGGAAATGCCAACGATCGCCGGTATCGCATTTAACCGGGATGAAGCCAAGCTGATGGTGTTGGGTGTGCCGGACCAGCCCGGAGTGGCGTACAAAATACTGGGGCCGATAGGTGAAGCCAATATCGAAGTGGACGTGATTGTGCAGAACGCTGCCGAGAACAACACTACCGATTTTAGCTTCACTGTAGCGCGCACGGATCTGGAGCAGGCGGAGTCGGTACTGGCGTCGGTAGCCGAAAAAATTGGCGCGCGTGAAGTGCGCGGCGACAATAAAATCGCCAAGGTTTCAGTTGTCGGTGTCGGCATGCGCTCGCACGCGGGCGTGGCGAGCCAAATGTTCGCTGCACTGGCGGATGTGGGCATCAATATTCAAATGATCACTACCTCAGAGATCAAAATTTCGGTCATCATAGAGGAGAAATTCCTGGAATTGGCGGTCCGAGCACTGCATTCGTCCTTTGCTTTGGAAGGGGAACCAAATGACGAAAATGCTGCCATATAGGCAACGAAAGGCATCACCATACAATGTGAAAGTAAGCTGTACTTACTCTCATTGCGTTTTCAGCGATATCAACTATTAA
>JBCCNJ010000031.1:0-39578 GCA_039025905.1 Pseudomonadota bacterium
ACACAGCAAAGCCAATCGAGTTGACCGCAACACAGGCAACGAAATCCCCGTAAAGCGTCGTTTGAAAAACAAGCCCCATAAGCAGCGTAAAAGTGGGCTAATTGATGGGCATGCGCCTCTGACTAAAAATAGAGGACCGAAAAAGCGGTAATTCGCATCCATTCCAATCAGTATCCAATTCGGCTGCACCGTGGCTCCATATTTCGGTTAGAATCTCGTCCCCCAAGCATCTTATAGGGCCCTAGTCATGTCTAATCCCTTACTTGAGCAACACGCATTGCCGCCATTTTCAGAGATCGCGGCTGATCAGGTCGAACCGGCGATAAAGCAGCTGATCGAACGCAATAAGCAGGTCATTGAGCGATTGGCGGCAGACCAATGCGAACACACCTGGGAGAGTCTTTGGGAACCCATAGAGCAACTGGACGATGAACTCGCACAAGCATGGTCTCCGGTCTCCCATCTCAACGGAGTCGCCAATAGTGACGCACTGCGCCGCGCTTACAACGCTTGCCTGCCGCTGTTAAGCCAATACAACACCTGGGCGAGTCAACACAGCGGGCTGTATACCGCTTATCAACAACTGCGGGATGGACCTTCATACGACGCTCTGGACACCGCACAGCGCAAAGCACTGGATAACGTGCTGCGCGATTTCCGCCTGGCCGGCGTCGCGCTTTCGGATGATAAAAAGCAAGAGTTCGCCCAACTGCAGGAGCGTCTCTCTGAGTTGGGAAGCCAGTTTAGCGACAATGTACTGGACGCCACCAATGCGTGGTCCATGCAGGTGAGCGCCGAACAGCTGAAGGGCCTACCAGAGACAGCGATGGCCAACGCGCGCCAGGCCGCGGAGCGCGCCGGCGTCGAGGGTTATTTGATAACTTTGGATTTCCCTTCCTACTACCCTGTGTTGATGTACTGCGATGATCCGCAGCTTCGCGAGCAGGTGTATCGCGCAAACTGCACGCGCGCATCCGACCAGGGGCCAAACGCAGGTCAATGGGACAACAGTAAAATCATCGACGAAACCCTTGATCTCAGGCAGACCAAAGCCGGATTGCTGGGCTTTGCGAACTATGCCGAGTTGTCCATGGCCACCAAGATGGCCGAGAGCCCTCAGCAGGTAAGACAATTTCTTGAAGAACTAGCGGACAACTCTCGCCCGCAAGCGCAAAATGAATGGGCCCAGTTGCTCGCCTTCGCCTCCCAAGAATACGGCGTAACGTCGCTCAATGCCTGGGACGTAAGCTACTACAGCGAAAAGTTAAAAGAGAGTCGCTATCAAGTCTCCCAGGAAGCTATTAGACCCTATCTCCCTATCGACAAGGTGCTTGATGGTTTATTCAAGATCGTCCAGAAGCTATACGGCGTAACCGTAAACGAAGCCGCAGACTTCGACAGCTACCATGAGGATGTCAGACTGTTCGATCTGGTCAGTGGCAGTGAGGTTATCGCCCGTTTCTATCTTGATCTGTACGCACGAGCTGACAAGCGCGGCGGCGCTTGGATGGATAATTGCCGCGACAGGCGATTCGCCAACGGCAGACTTCAAATTCCAGTCGCTTACCTCGTCTGCAACTTCACTCCGCCCTTGAATGATACTCCTGCGTTGCTGACACATGACGAACTCACCACCCTGTTTCATGAGTTCGGACACGGGCTGCACCATATGTTGACTAAGCAATCTGTTGCAACAATTTCGGGGATTAATGGCGTAGCCTGGGATGCGGTGGAGCTCCCCAGCCAGATTCTGGAAAACTGGTGCTGGGAGCGCAAGGCTCTGGAACTGATATCAGGTCACTATAAGACAGGTGAGCCGCTGCCTGACGAGCTCCTGGAAAAAATGCTTGCCGCACGTAACTTTCAGTCGGCGATGATGATGGTGCGACAGCTGGAGTTTGCCTTGTTCGATCTACAACTACATAGCGCTTGGGAGGACTCCGCCAAAAGCAAAGTTCAGGCGATACTTGACGAAGTGCGCTCTAAGGTCGCGGTGCTTATACCGCCAGCTTTCAATCGCTTTCAAAACGGTTTTTCCCATATTTTTGCGGGCGGCTACGCAGCCGGATACTACAGCTACAAATGGGCGGAGGTGTTGTCTGCTGACGCATTTTCACGTTTTGAGGAAGAAGGCATCTTCAACGAAGACACCGGTAAGGCATTCAGAGAAGAGATTCTAGAAGCGGGAGGCTCCAAAGAAGCTATGGAGCTGTTTGTTTCCTTTCGAGGCCGCGAACCCGAAATTGCGCCGCTGTTGCGTCATAGCGGCATCGTTGAAACGGACGCGGCTTGACACGCATCACCGCTTGAGGGGTCTTAAGCAGTCCAAACGCTGCACGCCTTTTGGCCAGGCCCCGATGCAACGCAGAGCTCAAGTTCACGCAGGTTGTCGCCCTCCGATAGCGTCAGTAGCTCGGCCAGCAGATACCTGGAAAACTCCTCCACGGTGGCGTTGCGAATAGGTAGCACCAGGGTATCACTGCGCAAAAATTGCATCTGCACCCCGTCAAACGTCACCTGATAATAGTCCTCCACCTCTTCGATATCCTGATAAGGAGAGTCCCCCGCTAGTATCATATACTCGTCCAGCCCATCGCAGAGAACGTCCAAGCGCTTCTTGTACACGTTATAGTCGGCGGCAAATCCGTTGTGACCCATGGGCGCAACAATTCTTGCCGACACCGCGTAGTTGTGGCCATGTAAACGCTCGCGTTCGGTGGCAGAGAAAATCGTAAAGTGCGCGATCGAAAACTTGTGGCGCTCTTTGCCGATGTGCAGTGTTGTAATTTGGTCCATAAAATACATTTATATTTGAGTGAGTGCATTGTTACGCCTGGCTATTGATCACGCAACCGCCAGGCACATTAACGTTCTACCGCAATATTCATTAAACGAGATCTTTATGCTTCTCCGGTGATTGCATCAAAGCCGACAGGGGCGTTAATGTGAGGTAGACTGCCCATGCCTTGCGAGGATGTTTACCAAGTGGAAAACGCAAATCTCTACCACATATTACGTACGAAGTTCGGTCAGCGGATGTCGCAAGTTTGTCTGCAGCTGCCCGACGGGTCGAGCTACAGCTACGCCGAGTTGGACAAGTGGTCGGCAAGTATGGCGGCATCTTTGGCAGCATTAGGCGCATTGCCCGGCGACCGCGTCGTCGTACAGGTTAAAAAAAGCCCCGCTGCTGTAGCACTGTATCTGGCCTGCCTGCGTGGTGGTTTTGTGCTGGTGCCACTCAATACCGCTTACACCATGAACGAGCTCGAGTACTTCATAGGCGATGCCACACCCAAGATCGTTGTCTCGGATCCGCAAAAGCAAGACGAATTGCGCTCTATCGTCCCCGACGGAGCTGAACTGCTAACACTGGGTGGCGGCGATCGAGATTTAGCTGCTGACCCCTCCGGGGCTGCAGACGACGACTCGATCGTGGAGCGCAAGAGTAGCGCTTTGGCTGCCATACTCTATACATCGGGCACAACTGGCCGCTCCAAGGGCGCCATGCTATCCCATAGCAACCTGGCCAGTAACGCGCAAACCCTGCACCAACTTTGGGGCTTCCAACAGGGCGACGTATTGCTCCACGCGCTACCGATCTTCCATGTGCATGGCTTGTTCGTGGCGATTAATGTCGCCATGCTAAATAGTTCAAAGATGCTTTTTCTTGAAAGATTTTCAACAGATGGGGTGCTTGAACAGTTACCCAGTGCAACAGTGATGATGGGGGTACCGACCTTCTACACCCGTCTGCTCGAGAGTTCCAGCTTCGGTCGCGAGCAGTTTGCTCACATGCGCCTATTTATATCCGGCTCTGCCCCTTTGACCGAGCAAACCTTCGAGGCATTCTTGAAACATACCGGTGATCGCATACTTGAACGCTATGGCATGACAGAAACCGGCATGATTACGTCTAACCCGCTGCACGGGGAAAGAATTGCTGGGACCGTAGGCTTCGCTTTGCCCGGAGTTGAGATTCGAGTTAGCGATGAGGACGGAAATATATTGCAGGCCGGCGAAGTTGGGACCTTAGAGGTCAAAGGGCCAAATGTCTTCTCCGGCTACTGGAACATGCCAGAAAAAACAGCGCAGGAATTTCGGTCCGAAGGTTGGTTCATTACCGGCGACCTGGGCACGGTGGATAAGGAAGGTAGGCTGAGCATTGTTGGGCGAGCAAAAGATTTAATCATTTCGGGTGGCTACAACGTATATCCCAAAGAAATTGAGCTCTGTCTCGACTCCTTGGAAGAAATCGCAGAATCTGCCGTCGTTGGTGTGCCCCACCCCGACTTTGGCGAAGCTGTTGTCGCTGTCTGTGTTGCGAGCGCACACAAACAAACCGATGCACAAATTCTGCTTCAGGGTTTAGACAATCAGTTGGCAGCGTTTAAGCGCCCCAAAGCACTGTTGTTCACCGACGATCTACCGCGCAACGCGATGGGAAAGGTACAAAAAAAACAGCTGCGCGAAAGGTACCAAGACTATTTCGTCAAATCGTAACTACTAGGGAAAACAATCCATGCAAACGGCCATCATCAGCGGAGCGAGTGTCGGAATCGGACACGCCGCAGCAGAGGCATTCCTTGCTGAAGGTTTCAAAGTGTACAACTTATCGCGTCGCAGCTGTCCAATTAGCGAGGTGCATAGCTTACGCTGCGATTTGTCATCTGACGACGCGATTGCAGAGTCCTGCGAGACGCTAAGTGAGGCGATCGAAGCTAGCACTTCCGTTGCGCTGGTCCATAACGCAAGTCAGATGCTGAAAGATAGCGTTATGGATCTCAGTAGCGATAGTCTGCGCGCCGTCTTAGAAACTAACGTCGTTGCAATCAACAGCCTGAACCAGGTATTGCTGCCACTAATGCCTGGAGGCTCCAGCGTGCTTTATGTTGGATCTACGCTGTCTGAAAAAGCGGTACCCAATACGTTTAGCTACGTCGTGAGTAAGCACGCTCAACTGGGCATGATGCGCGCGACCTGTCAGGACTTGATGGGAAGCGGCGTGCATACCGCGCTGATCAATCCTGGGTTCACCGACACAGAGATGTTGCGCAGCCACATCGGTGACGATCCAGAAGTGACGAAAGTGATCGCCAGTTTGAATAGCTTTAACCGTCTCATAGAACCAGCCGAAATTGCAGAGCTAATTCGCTGGGCCCACCACAATCCGGTCATTAACGGCGCTGTGTTGCACGCTAATCTCGGCCAAAAGGAGAGCTGATGCTATACGTCGCAGATCTGCGGGAGCGACGCGAGCGGGTCTTCATTATTTTAGCCGGGTTCTTTTTGTGTTCCATGACCCTGCTAAACGTGATCGGGATAACGCGCTTCATACAGCTTGGCCCCATGGCCTTGGCCGTAGGCGTCTTGCCCTATCCGTTGACTTTTCTTTGCACCGATCTGATTTGCGAACTCTACGGCAGAGCAAGAGCGACGTTCATGGTGTCTTTAGGGCTGTGCCTGAACGTGTTTATCCTTTTAATTCTCGCATTGGGTAATGCCATCCCCGCAGTGCCGCCAGAAACAATGCCACCCTGGCAGATTTTGCAGCTGGCGGCACCCGTGGCACTACCCACCGGTGAGGTAGTTGAAAACAGCGTCGGCCTGTACCAATTGATCTATGCAACCACTTCGGGTGCAATGGTGGCATCTATGCTGGCCTATGTTGCAGCACAGTACTGCGATGTGCAGTTATTCCACTTCTGGAAACGCGTAACCAAAGGGAAGTACCTGTGGATACGTAATAACTTTAGCACCCTGGTAAGCCAACTCGTGGACTCCGTCATGGTGGTCTCGGTCACCTTCGGCGCGGCCTATTTTCGTGATGAGATCGCGTTTCAGGCACTGCTAGGCCTGATCCTCAGTAATTATGTGTTCAAAGCTACCGTGGCCATGCTGGACACAGGACCGCTGTACGTGCTCGTAAGATACCTGCGCCGCTACCTCGAGCTGCCTGGCACAGAAACGGTCGCAACGGTGGTTGATCCCACCAAACCCAGCTAAGCATCGTAATGACGCGAGCCGCAATCAAAAGCAAGCTTCCGCAGGTGGGCACCACCATCTTCACACGTATGTCCGCATTGGCGGCCGAGTATGACGCCATCAATCTCTCTCAGGGTTATCCCGATTTTGACGCACCGGAAGCGCTACTAGAGGCCATGTCGCGGCATGTAAAGGCAGGCGACAACCAGTACGCACCCATGGCTGGCGTGCTGACATTGAGAGAGAGATTGTCAGAACAACTGCAGAACTATCGCCAGTGCGTCTGTGACCCGGACGCCGAGATCACGATCGTACCCGGAGCTACCCAAGGCATTTTTTGTGCTGTCATGGCCAGCGTAAATCCTGGTGACGAAGTCATCGTGCTGGATCCGGCTTACGACAGTTATGAACCTGCAATCGCCTTGGCTGGCGGCACTGCCGTTCATGTTCCGCTACAGGCGAACACCTTCGATCTCGACAGGGAGCGCTTGCAAACCGCCGTTAGCGACCGCACCCGCATGATTATCATCAATACACCTCACAATCCCACGGGGAGCACCTTATCCAGAAGCGATATGCAGTATCTGGAATGGCTGGTTTCAGAACGCGATCTGCTGATGGTAAGCGATGAGGTGTATGAGCATCTGGTATTCGATAACGGCCAGCACTTCAGTGCTCTAGACTTTCCGGGTCTGAGAGAGCGCAGTTTTGTGCTTTTCTCTTTCGGTAAAACCTTCAGCGTCACTGGATGGAAAACGGGCTACTGCGTCGCGCCGCCAGCGCTCACTAGCGAGTTGCGAAAAGTGCATCAGTTTGTGTCTTTTGTCGCTGTGACACCGGTACAGCTCGCATTGGCAGATTTTCTGGAGCAGGAACCTGACTATCCGGGCACGCTCGCTGCTTTTTATCAGCGCAAGCGCGATCTATTCTGTAATGCTATATCGTCATCGCGCTTTCGTTACAGACCTAGTGCAGGCACGTATTTTCAGCTATTAGACTACTCGGACATCTGTGAAGAGGCGGACACTCAGCTGTGTGAGCAGTGGACGCGAGAGCTAGGCGTGGCATCGATACCCATTTCGGTATTTTACAAGCAAATGCCCCGGCAGCAGGTTCTACGCTTCTGCTTTGCGAAACGTGATTCGGTTTTAGAGGAGGCCGCGGAGCGATTATGCAAGATTTAAATGTCACCCTGATTCAATGTGAGTTGGCGTGGGAAGATCCTGCCGACAACCGACAACAAATCGGTGAATTACTCAGTTCGATTAGCAGTGACACTGATCTCATCTTGCTGCCCGAGATGTTCACCACAGGTTTCTCTATGAATGCCGTAGGCAACGCAGAGCCCCCTAACGGGGCTACACAAGCCTGGCTACAGACTTGGGCGAATGAGCTAGACTGCGCTTTGACAGGCAGTATTGCCGTGACTGCAGACGGCGGCGTGTACAACCGCATGCTCTTTGTTACGCCGCAAGAACAACGGCATTACGACAAGCGACACTTATTTCGCATGGCCGGCGAACACAAGCGCTATCTCGCCGGCAACAAACGCGTGATTGTGAAGTGGCGAGATTGGCGAGTATTGCTACAGGTGTGTTACGACCTGCGTTTTCCGGTGTTTAGCCGCAATCGAGACGACTACGATCTCGCACTCTACGTCGCGAATTGGCCCGCCCCGCGGCGCCAGCACTGGCGCGCACTGCTGCAGGCAAGGGCTATCGAGAACATGGCCTGTGTGGTCGGTGTAAACCGTATTGGGAGTGATGCGCGAGGGCTGCAATACGAGGGGGATAGTCTTGCCATCGCCGCTGACGGGACCCTCTTGGTCGATATGAAAAACGCTGGCGGCATAGCCCAGGTGAGTCTGGACCACGCCGCCCTGATGGAATATCGAACAAGCTTTCCCTGTCAGTTGGACGCAGATGCGTTCCAGTTGAGCTTGGACTGACGCTAGCTTACTCCTCGAATTCCACTTCTAGTGAGGCCATCACGCGACGGTTTTCAGCACGCCCCTCTGGTGTGTCGTTGCTGGCGACCGGATCTGCTTCACCATATCCCACGGCTTTCAGGCGCGATGCGTCGATGCCATAGGTATTGACGAGCATATCCACCACGGCCTGCGCACGTCGTTGCGACAGGTTCTGGTTGTAGGCAGCATCGCCGGTACTATCCGTATAGCCATCGATGCTGACGTCTACCTGATCGAAGCGCTTGAGGAAGTTTGCCAATTCATTCAGGTCGGTGAAGTACTTTTCCTGAACCACGTCAGAATCAAACCCAAAATTCACCTTGAGCTTAATTGACGCCACCTGCGCAACCGGAAGCGGGCAGCCTGTGGCATCGACTCTGGTGCCGGGAGGCGTACCCAGGCAAGCATCGAATTCATCACAGACGCCATCGCCATCTTCATCCGGACAGGCTGTTGGTTGCGGAACGGGCGCTGGGGTCACGTTACCGAAGTAATAGTTCAGCCCAAGGTAGGCGATCGTATCGTTATTACTCTTGTCCATGTTGTAAACGGTGCGGGCATCCAGGCTAGCGCTGAATCGGGAAGTTAACATCCAACGGACGCCCAGCCCGGCGTTGATAGTGGCGTCCTCTTCTTTCTCACCTCCAGCGCGATTTGGATCAACTGAGAAGTAGCCCGCACCGACTACGGCATAAGGACGGAGTCGGGTACCTTCAGCAATGGTCTCCGCCTTATCGACAATGTAGCTGCCACCGTAGTAACGCATACCAATATTCGCAAGGATCACTTCCGAGTTGGTACCTGGAAAGTCCTCACTGCTTGCATCGTCTTGGGCATAGGACACTTCCGCTGCCCACTGGTCATTGAATGCCCATTCCAGCCCCGCATAGGGTGTGCTCATATTCTTTAGCTCGCGATCACTAGAAAAGTACCAGTGAGCAGCACCTACGTTAATGGTGATCGGTACCTCGGCGAGCGTGGTTGGTGCGGCACCTGACAAAACAAGACCTAACGCGGCTCCGACAGCCAGCATCTGCTTTTTCATATTGCGGAACTCCCATCTGTATTTTTATATGATTATGCCGGGCTGACTACTTTGGGCGAGCCCGGCTTATTTTTTCGCAATAATACGCTATCGATCTAACCAAGACCACTCCCCGTTCCATCACTTAGAATGGCTTTGACCATGGATATCGAGACGCCTCGCTGCTGTGAAAGTGATACCTGATCTAGCTTATCTAGTAGGGCGAGCAGCGCATTCAGATCTCTTGATGTGTGAGTTACGATATAGCGGCTCACGTCATCGCCGAGGTCTAAACCGCGTCGCTTAGCGCGAAATTTCAGAATAGCTTCTTTGATAGAGTCGCTGGGATCGATCAATTGAAAAACCACAGACCATGCTAAGCGACTTCGTAAATCTGGCAACTCGATTGCTAGCATTCGAGGCGCACAACTCCCAGCAATGAGTAATCTACTGCCGTGCTCTCTCGCTCTGTTGTGTAGATTGAACAGTGCGAGCTCCCAATCTTGCCTCTGAAGCACTTGCTCCACATCATCAAGACAAATCAATTTCAGCGTTTCGATGCCTTCGAGAATATCTACGGGGTGATAGTGAGCAAGCCCTCCTAAAGGCAGATAAATAGCTTCGCTACCTATGTGATGACAGCTTGCCTGTAGCAAGTGAGACTTGCCCGTACCCGCGCTGCCGGAAAGGAAAATCATTGATTCTCCTTCGCCCGCGGCTTGCAGCATCAAAGCGTGTACGAGTGCATCGTTCGCGTCGTAGCGCAGAAAATTATCGAACGTCGCGTCGTCATTCAGTTGCACCGGCAGCGGCAGCTGCTGCTGCCCGGAACGCTTCACTCAATCACCACCATAGATGTCGCTGGCGCGGTAACGGTTTATTGCGTGGCGAATAAACACCATTAACACCGCGGCGACGGGGAGTGCTACAACCACTCCGATAAAGCCGGCTAACTGACCACCAGCAAGTAGCGCAAAAATGACGGCAACGGGATGTAGCCCAATGCGGTCTCCTACCAGCACCGGCGTTAACACCATACTCTCAACCGCCTGACCGATTCCGAACACCAGCAGCACCCAGAGCAACATCGTCCATTCGCCAAACTGGGCATACGCCGCAATACAGGAGGCCAGTACGCCGACGGTAAAGCCAAGATAAGGCACGATACTGGCTAAGCCAGCGAGCAAACCCAGCAGCAGCGCTAGCTGCAGCCCTACTAACCACAGACCTAAGCTATAGAGCGCGCCCAAAGCACACATCACGACAACCTGCCCTCGCAGGAACGCGCCCACCACCTCATCGGCCTCCGAGACCATGTTAGACATCTTTTCCTGCCAGACCATCGGCAGCATGCCGAGCGCTGTATTCATAACACGGTCCCAATCACGCATCAGGTAAAACGCCACTACCGGCACCAACGCGAGGTTAGCCAGAGCAAACAACATGGAGGCCCCAGATCCAGATAATTTCACCAGCGCCCGCGCCACCATTTTTCCTAGAGACTGCCAGTGATCCGCCAGCTGGCCTGTCCAGTTAAGCTCCGGTAGTCGCTCCAGTGGCAAGTCAAATTTTTGCTGAATCCACGGCAAGGTTTCTTGAGTGAACCAGGCGTAGACAAGCGGAATTTTCGCTACCAGCAGGTCCAGCTGATGCAGCAACATGGGTACTGCGAGCACAATGGCTAGCGCGATTAGAGCCGTGAATATGCCAAATACAATCACCACACCCACAGTGCGGCTGGTACCCTTGCGCTCAAAAAAGTCGACCAGAGGGTCTCCCAAATAGGCCACTAAGGCGCCCAGAACAAAAGGCAGCAGAATAGGTTTTAGAAGATAAAACAGTATGGCTGCGACGACACCGACCGCGATGGCTACCGACCAGCGGTTGATGATACCTGTTGGGGTCTGATTTATTTCTGCCATTGATATATCAAATCAGCCAGCGCTTGCCCGCCGAGCACGCCCGTGGGGATAGGAACAAGGCGCTGATTTAGCTGGATCATGGTCGCTAACTGATCCGCATCGACCTGTGCATTGATTCGCAGCACGATCGTATCGCCATTAATACTCTCGATATTCGCCCAGTCCACCAGCTCGAGTTGCTCCAGCCAACCTACGACAGCAGCATAGTCGCTGAAGTCCGTTACACCGCGTACGGCGAGCGTAAAACCGGTTTCGTTCGCTGTCGCCGCGACTGCATAAAGTGACGACATAGATTCCGCCACTATAGCGACGCCCTCTCGCACAAATAGCGCTTCATTCTCGACACTCGTGGAGCGATTTATTCGCTCACGCTCTGTCTCTTCTAAGCCTTTGCGCAGGTACGTCCATTGTCCGTTGACCTCACCCGTCGTTGATACTGCGAACCTACCGCCCAACACATTGTCTCGGTTGTAACGCTCCGACGCGCGTTCCAGCGCTGGACCATCTAGTGCCCAAAGCTCATCGGGACTGAGTGCGGCCCTATCCGTGAGGTCATAAAGCGGCAGCTGCACAGGTACACCTCGACGGGCAAATTCTCGTTTGATGACACGCACCAGCTCTGGCGCAGTTTCAGCATTGACGTACTGACGACCGATGCTACTCTCCTGCACCAACCAAAGTAGCGAGACAGGCCGATTGGCGGTCCACAGAGGTTGCGCCGCATCGATAATCACCTGGGTCACATAGGTACTGTCAAATAACATGTTCACCAACAACTGCGTGGGATCATCGGGATCACTGTTGTATCCATAGCGTTGCAGCCGGGCCCTTGCCTCGGACAGGGACTCGGCGACCGTTGGATCGTCCAGCACGCTGGTCGTCCCAGAAACACGCACAAGAACCTCGGACAGGCCCACGCTGGCTGCCCTGTTCAGTTCCGAGGCGGATCGGCCGTCCACCGGCACTTGAGCAGAATACATATCGCGGATAAGTTCCGCGCGCGCGCTCGAAGCAAGCAACCATAAAATCAGGAAGCAACCTACAGGGAGAACACGTTGCATGTGGGGGCAGTTCTTTGGACACATAGTGGACGCGCATTGTAGCAGGTGTAGCCTGAACCTGGGCAAAGTCATAATTACACTCGCGAAGGGTGATCTGGCAATGGCTAGCAGCTACACTAGGCGCCTTCCAGTTTTAGCCGACAGCAACGGTACGTTCATACATGGCGAACAATCAGAACCGAGACCCTCTCAGCTACAAGGATGCGGGCGTCGATATAGACGCGGGGAATCTGCTGGTTGAGCGAATTAAAGGCGTCTCTAAGCGCACAGCCAGACCAGAGGTCTTAGGTGGTCTGGGCGGGTTTGGCGCTTTGTGCGAATTGCCTGCAGGCTATCAGCAACCGGTATTGGTGGCCGGCACGGACGGTGTGGGCACCAAACTTAAGCTCGCGATGGACCTGGGAAAGCATGACACCATCGGCATTGATTTGGTGGCAATGTGCGTCAATGATTTAGTCGTCGCAGGCGCGGAGCCACTGTTTTTCCTGGACTATTACGCTACCGGTGGACTCAATGTCGATATAGCCGCCGACGTGGTTGCCGGCATTGGCGCAGGCTGCGAACTGGCTGGCTGTGCTCTGGTGGGTGGCGAAACCGCCGAAATGCCGGGGATGTATGCAGGTGAAGATTACGATTTGGCGGGCTTTTGTGTAGGCGTAGTCGAAAAGTCGAAAATTATTGATGGTTCTGCCGTTACACCTGGCGATGTCTTGCTGGGAATGGCAAGCAGCGGAACGCATTCCAACGGCTATTCGTTGATCAGAAAAATCATTGCGCGAAGCGGCGCTGATCTCAGTATGGCTATAGATGGCAGCACCTTGGGGCAGATCTTACTTGAACCGACCAAAATCTATGTCAAGGCATTACTGCATCTCTTCTCCGAGATCGAAGTTAAGGCCCTATCGCACATCACAGGTGGCGGCCTGTCAGAAAATTTGCCCAGGGTGTTGCCGTCGAACTGTAGGGCCGTTATCGATACCACTAGCTGGACCTGGCCTGCAGTCTTCAGCTGGCTCCAGCGCGAGGGCTACGTCGAAACATCCGAGATGTACCGAACGTTCAATTGTGGCGTCGGTATGGTGATATGCGTCAATCAGGCGGATCGAGACCAGGCTATCGCAGCCTTGACCGCTTCGGGCCACCAAACCTGGGAAATCGGCCGTATCCAGGAGGGAGCGGGGCAGGTCGAACTATCCGAGTGACAGGTGGAAATAGGGCCAAACTTGCGATCCTCATATCGGGGCGCGGCAGCAATTTGCAAGCTTTTATCGATGCCCGCGCCAAAGGCGATTTAGACGCCGACATCGAACTTGTTGTCTCAAACAATCCCGATGCAGAGGGCCTCGAGAAGGCCGCTCAGGCGGGCATCTCCCAACGCTGCATAGATCACCGCCAGTACGCAGACCGAGAGGCTTTCGACACTGCGATACTCGCACTACTGCGTGAATGGGACATTGATATCGTCATACTCGCCGGGTTTATGCGCATTTTGACGAGCACCTTTATCACACCCTTCCACGGCAGATTGCTGAACGTACACCCGTCTTTACTGCCTCGCTACCCAGGCCTGGATACGCACCAAAGAGCCTTGGATGCAGGCGATAGCGAGGCTGGCGTGACTGTGCATTTTGTCACCTTGGAACTCGATGGCGGACCACCTATTATCCAGGCAAGGGTGCCGATTCTACCCGGTGACACCGCCGCATCCCTGTCAGAGCGGGTGCTGCTCAAAGAGCACGAAATTTATCCGCTGGCTGCGCAATGGCTAATCGAGGGGCGTCTCAGCCTTACTGAGACTGGAGCTATTCTAGATGGTGAACTGCTACCGGCTACTGGCCAGGACCACTTATCGCACACCGATTAGCGAACGGCCTTTCCCATCAATTTGTGTCGCGTTAGTTCTGAGTCTCGGGAATACCGCCAGTGCTGACCCAACTGCACCCCAACTGACACCCTATGTCGCCGAGTACGCAACTACTGCCCGCGGGTTCGATATCCAGATAACGAGAACCTTGGAAGGAGATAGCAACGATCACTTTATTCTCAGCAGCAAAGGCAATCTACTGGTCGCAGGCTTCCATGAAATCAGCGTATTTCGCACAGAAGGCGAGCAGGTTCATTCTATCTCTTATGTGTATCAGGGCACTGGCCTAGTCAATCGCCGACGAGAGCTGCATTTCGACAAACCTCCGGGTGCGATCAGTAGCCTTTACAAAGATGAGTGGTACGAACTGCCCTACGCTAGCAATACCTTGGATAGAATGAATCAAATCGAACAGGTCCGTTTGTGGTTACTCAATAACGCTAGCGCAGACGAGAATCTAACGATTCGCGTGGCAGGCGGTAAGCGTGTAAAGGATACGCAGTGGGTATTCAAGGGGGAGGAAGTTCAGCAAACACCTTTGGGCGACGTTGCAACCGTTCATTTTGAAAGGCTGCATGACAACTCTGAAAGGCGATCAGAGATCTGGCTGGCAAAAGA
This sequence comes from Pseudomonadota bacterium, assembly GCA_039025905.1. Classification (GTDB taxonomy): domain Bacteria; phylum Pseudomonadota; class Gammaproteobacteria; order Pseudomonadales; family Halieaceae; genus JARRPM01. The sequence continues at coordinate 14,441 of JBCCNJ010000031.1, forward strand.
CTGGGACTATCTGCTCGTCAAGATGTCCCATACGGAGGGTGATACACCGGTTGTAATGCTCTTGAACAGTGTAACATTTTCACAGGACACAGCGTCCGACGACTGACATCGTAGATGCTCGCCAATCTGCCTTATACCTAACTCAGTGTAACTTCAATCTTGGGCGCACAACTCGACCCATCTTTTCGCTGAGCAAGAACAAGCCCGTGCGCAACCAACCATGAATCGCGATCTGGTGCATACGATAGAGCGAGATATAAACCACTCTGGCGAGATGGCCCTCAATCACCATGCTTCCCTTGTTCAGGCCACCCATCAAGCTGCCAACAGCACTGTAACGACTTAGCGACACGAGTGAACCATAGTCGCGATACTCGTAATCCGTCACAGTCTTACCCTTGATTTTCTTCAGGATGTTGTCGCCAACGTGTGATGCCATTTGATGCGCAGATTGCGCGCGAGGCGGCACATTTTTGCCATCCTTCATAGGGCAGGCACAGCAATCACCAATGGCAAATATGTTGGGGTCAACGGTTGTCTGCAGACTGGGCCGCACAATGATCTGATTGATACGATTGGTTTCGAGCCCGGCGATATTTGCAAGAAAATCCGGCGCTTTTATACCCGCAGCCCATACCATCAGATCCGATGGAATAAGCTCACCGTCCTTGGTTCTCAGGCCCTCTGGCTCCGCCGCTGAAACCAAGGTACCAAGACGAATCTCCACACCCAGCTTTTCCAATTCCGCGCGCGCAGTCGATGCAATGCGTTCTGGAAGCGCGGATAGAATGTGGGGACTCGCCTCAATGATAGTGACCTTGAGTTTTTCTGGCTTAATGTTCGGCAGCCCATAATAGGAAAGCCACTTGGCGGCGTTGAACAGTTCGGCTGACAACTCCACACCGGTGGCACCTGCCCCGACAATGCTAACGCGAAAGTTCTCCTCTCTGTCGGCGTAGGCGTTCATACGCAAGAACCCGTTCAACATTTCTTGATGGAAGTGTTCGGCGTGGCCGACCTCATCCAGGAACACACAGTGTTCTTTAACACCCTCGGTGCCAAAGTCATTGGAAATGGAACCCAGTGCGAGAATCAGATAATCGTAGGCAATGGACCGTTCCCCTACGACCTCCCGGCCATGTTCATCGATAATGGGAGCGAGGATAAGTTTTTTATCCTCTCTGACAATGCCCGTCATCGTGCCTAGATGAAAATTGAAGCCGTGCAGTCTCGCGTGCGCTCGATAACTGACCTCGTCCAGACCCGCATCCAGAACGCCAGTGGCCACCTCATGCAACAGAGGCTTCCAAACGTGGATGGGGTCACAATCAACCAGGGTTACCTTTGCCTTGTCCTTGCGGCCCAGTTTACGACCCAGTCGGGTCGCCAGTTCCAGGCCGCCCGCGCCACCGCCTACAATAACGATTTCCATTGTGCCTCTCACTCAGTGTCTGCCCGGCATTGATACAGGGCATATTCGACTATATCTAGAGCTCTTCTGCGCTCGTAGGAGGAACGTCTTTAGACTATTTCAAGCCATTCAAGATCATCTCGGAAAAAACTAGAAACTATCTGAGCTCCAAATAAACCCTATCACAAAGCCATCTCAAATCTGCCTCAAAACCAGCTCAACCCCATTTCAACACGCGCTCAACCAAATGATAATGGAGTCAGTGCTCGAATCACGCCTTAGGCAGGGTTACACCGCGCTGGCCCTGGTATTTGCCACCTCGGTCTTTGTAGCTCACCTCACACTCTTCATCAGATTCAAAAAACAACATCTGTGCGACCCCTTCGTTGGCGTAGATCTTCGCAGGCAACGTGGTGGTGTTGGAAAATTCGAGTGTCACATGCCCTTCCCATTCGGGCTCAAGCGGAGTGACGTTGACTATGATTCCACATCTGGCATAGGTCGACTTTCCCAAACAGATAGTCAGTACGTTTCGGGGGATTCTAAAGTACTCCACCGTGCTTGCCAGAGCGAAAGAGTTCGGTGGAATGACACACACATCCCCCACAACGTCAACGAAACTATTTTCGTCAAAGCCTTTCGGGTCCACCGTCGCAGAATTGATGTTGGTGAACACCTTGAACTCTCTCGAACATCGCACGTCGTAACCGTAGCTGGAAGTGCCGAAGGAAATGAGACGATCGTCGCCTTTGGAACGCACCTGACCATATTCGAAGGGCGTAATCATATCGCTCTCGGCCGCCATTCTTCGAATCCATCTGTCGGACTTAATGCTCACCGGATACCTCAGTCGTCACTAATATTAATATTGGGAACGCCCTGCTCTAAGTCCTCGGCTTTAGAGGCGAGTCGCGCCCTGATCTTGTCGGCTATTTCTAAATATGTTTGGCTCGCAGACGAGCCGGGATCCGCAATCACAGTCGGCCTGCCCGAGTCTGTTTGCTCACGGATAGCCAAGGACAGAGGCAGACTCCCCAAAAGCTGCACCCCATATTCCTCGGCGATACGACTGCCACCGTCAGCACCAAAAATATGTTCCTCATGGCCGCACTGACTGCAGACGTGTACTGCCATATTCTCGACAACACCCAGTATGGGAATCTCGACCTTTTTGAACATTTCTATGCCCTTTTGCGCGTCTCTGACTGCGATATCCTGGGGTGTCGTGACAATCACCGCGCCACTCACCTTCGCTTTCTGAGACAGCGTTAGCTGAACATCGCCAGTCCCTGGGGGCATGTCGATAACCAGGTAGTCGAGCTCACCCCATAAGGTTTGCTGCAGCATCTGCGCAAGCGCGCCCCCGGCCATGGGGCCGCGCCAGACCATCGGCGTACGCTCCGTCACCAGGTACCCCATCGACATGGTTTTGAGTCCATGCGCCTCCACCGGCAGCAAGAATTTACCATCGTGCTGCTCCGGGTGCGTATCGTCGGAAACCCCCAGCATCAACTGCTGGCTCGGCCCGTAAATATCAGCGTCCAACAAACCAACATCGTGACCACGCAATTTCAGCGCAAGGGCTAAATTGACAGAAGTCGTGGACTTGCCAACGCCCCCTTTACCTGACGCGACGGCGATAATGTTAGTGATTGCGCTCATGGAGACCCGTGACTGCCCTGTCGGAGCACTAAAGGCCCGCACAGCATACTGAGAGGCCAGTATAGGTGTATGCGGGCGGTTCAACAATGGCCGGGCAGTTGCCCAACCCTCTAATGAAAAGCACTAGCAAAAACGCTATAGTAGCGCCCTTTTTTCCAAGTCAGGCATCGATATTGTAATGGCCTCTGCCGCACCGCGTAACATTCTGGTCACCAGCGCCCTGCCCTATGCGAACGCACCGCTGCATCTCGGCCACATGTTGGAACAGGTCCAAACGGATATCTGGGTCCGGTTTCAAAAGTCCAGAGGTCACGACTGCGTTTATGTCTGCGCGGATGACGCCCATGGCACCGCGATTATGCTGGCTGCGGAGAAGTTAGGTATCACGCCCGAAGAACATATTGCGGCGATTCATAAGCAACATGTGAAAGACAGTGAGGGCTTCCTCATTGAGTTTGATAATTATTACACCACTCATTCTGACGAAAACCGGTATTGGTCAGAGGAGATATTCAGGCGACTGAAAGCCAATGACCACATCGCAACCCGAGGAATCAGTCAGTTCTTTGATCCTGAAAAAGAGATGTTCCTGGCGGATAGATTTATCAAAGGGACCTGTCCACGCTGTAAAGCACCAGATCAGTACGGGGATAACTGTGAAGTTTGCGGAGCAACCTACACGCCCGCCGACCTTATTGATCCCGTGTCAGCGATTTCGGGGGCAACACCTATCGAAAAAGACTCAGAGCATTTCTTTTTCAAGCTTCCCGAATTGGAAGATATGCTCAAGCAGTGGCTGCAATCGGATACGCTGCAACCGCAGGTTGCCAACAAGCTGAAGGAATGGATGGAGTCCGGTCTTCAGGAGTGGGATATCAGCCGGGACTCGCCCTATTTTGGTTTCGAGATACCGGACGAGCCTGGCAAGTACTTTTATGTATGGCTGGATGCTCCCATTGGCTACATGGCCAGTTTCCAGAACTTGTGTAAACGCAGCGGGCGGCCGTTTGAGCCCTACTGGGAGCGCGGCGGTGACACCGAGCTTTACCATTTTATCGGCAAGGACATTATTAACTTCCACGGTTTGTTTTGGCCGGCAATGCTGCATTCAGCTAGTCTGCGAACGCCGACTGCGATATTCGCCCACGGCTTTCTCACCGTAAACGGCACCAAGATGTCTAAAAGTAGAGGCACATTCGTCAACGCCAGCACCTACTTGGAACATCTCGAACCTGAGTACCTGCGATACTACTTCGCGGCAAAACTCGGGAGTTCTGTCGACGATATTGATTTAAATCTGGAAGACTTCGTGCAACGGGTCAATGCTGATGTAGTGGGCAAGATTGTTAATATCGCGAGCCGTTGCGCCGGCTTTCTCGCCAAACGGTTCGACAACACCTTGGCGCCCTCCTGCGCCGAGCCAGACCTGGTTGATGCGTTTATCGGGCAGGGCGATAAAATTGCCGAGCTGTTTGAAGCGCGCGAGTTTAACAAGGCCGTTCGTGAAATCGTCGCCCTGGCCGATCGGGCGAATCAGTATATCGACGACAAGAAGCCCTGGGTGCTTGCTAAGCAAGCTGACGCCGCCGATCAAGTCCATGCAGTGTGCAGCGTAGGCATTAACCTTTTTCGCGTTCTCATGACCTATCTCAAGCCCATCATGCCGGCGATGGCAAATAAGTCTGAATCATTCATAGACTGCTCTCTCGATTGGACAGCGCTACAGGCCCCTCTGCTTGATCACAAACTCAACGCGTTTCAACCGCTGCTAACGCGTATTGATCAGAAGCAGGTAACTGCGATGATCGAGGCAGGTAAGGTAGCCGCACCACCGCCTGTAAAACCGATGGAAAAGCAAGACAAGGCGGACGCTAAAGTCAGTGACAAGGCCGAGACGATAGACTTCAGTGAATTCGCCAAGGTTGATTTGCGCGTCGCGAAAATTCTCGAGGCCGAAGTTATAGAGGAAGCAGATAAATTGCTGCGACTCACGCTCAGTCTGGGAGACAGTCAACGGCAAGTCATAGCCGGCATTCGCAAAGCCTATGATCCACAGGACTTAATCGGCAAGCTAACGGTGGTTGTAGCCAATCTCGCGCCACGAAAAATGCGCTTTGGCGTGTCTGAGGGTATGGTGCTGGCCGCAGGCCCCGGCGGTGAAGATATCTTCTTGATTGAGCCGGATAATGGCGCTCAGCCCGGCATGCAGGTCAAGTAATCATCCCAGTGAGCTGATAATCATTAACTTATTGTTGCATAAGAAAAAGTTTCTTAATATGTACGGCCTTGTGGGATCGGGCAGGGAAGTCTCTTCTAGGGTCTAGCTATGCTGGCAGACTACTCCATCCTGTTGATCGGCGCGATTCTGGTCAATAACTTCGTATTGGTTCAGTTCCTGGGCCTGTGTCCCTTTATGGGCGTCTCAAACAAGCTGGAAACTGCCATGGGGATGTCCATGGCAACCACTTTTGTACTGACCCTGGCATCCGCCTGCAGCAACCTGACCTACCACTATCTATTACTGCCGCTGGGTCTCGAGTATCTGCGCACCATTTCATTTATCTTGGTTATCGCAGTGGTAGTGCAGTTTACCGAAATGGTTGTGCGCAAAAGCAGCCCCTTACTCTACCGTGTACTCGGTGTTTACCTGCCGCTTATCACAACGAACTGCGCGGTGCTCGGCGTGGCCTTACTGAACATCAATAAGGATCACGACTTTCTACAATCTTTGCTTTACGGCTTTGGCGCCGCGGTGGGGTTTTCATTAGTGCTAGTACTGTTTGCCGCAATGCGCGAACGTCTCAATGTCGCCGACGTACCAGAACCATTTAAGGGGCCGGCGATTGGCATGGTAACTGCCGGATTCATGTCACTGGCCTTCATGGGCTTTGCCGGTCTGGTGTGATTGGGCATGGAATTGATCTCCCAGTACCCGTTGATTTCGTCCCTTCTGGCGCTTGCGAGCCTAGGGCTGGTGTTCGGCGCAATTCTCGGTTTCGCGGCAGTGCGCTTCAAAGCCGAAGGCAATCCGATCGTCGATCAGATCAACGATCTGCTGCCGCAAACCCAATGCGGACAGTGTGGTTATCCAGGGTGCAGGCCTTACGCCGAAGCCATCGCTGGCGGAGATCTAATCAATAAATGCCCGCCGGGCGGTGAGGCGGGAATTCAAGCACTGGCCGACCTTCTGGATCAGGAGGTCCTACCTCTCGATGAAGAACACGGCGAAGAGAAAGTGAAGGCAATCGCGTTTATCCGTGAGGATGAATGCATCGGCTGCACCAAGTGTATTCAAGCCTGCCCGGTGGACGCCATATTGGGCGCTGCCAAACAAATGCATACGGTGATAAGTAGCGAGTGCACCGGTTGTGATTTGTGCCTGGACCCCTGCCCTGTCGACTGCATTGATATGATCCCCGAGGAGGAAACACTGCAGAGCTGGCATTGGCCGCTACCGGATCCCGTAGACTCATCGGCGAGCATCATCGCTACTGACGTCCGCAACGCACAACATCGAGCCGCATGAGAAAGCTCTTCACCTTTCACGGCGGTATTCATCCTCCAGAGAATAAATCGCAGTCGCTTGCACAGCCGATTCGCGAGGCAGGCATACCATCGCATTTGATTCTGCCTCTGTCCCAGCATATAGGTGCACCGGCTAAGCCCGTCGTGACTGTCGGTGAGCGCGTATTGAAAGGGCAGCTGTTAGCTAGTGCCCGTGGGACCGTGAGCGCGGCAGTGCATGCTCCTACCTCTGGTGTGGTAGAGGCGATCGAAGATAGGCAAATTGCACACCCGTCCGGGCTGACCACCATGTGTATTGTGTTAGCCAGCGATGGTAAAGACGAATGGATAACGCTTGCGCCTACGCTCAATTATCTCGAGTGCCAACCCGAGGAGATCGTCGCAAGAATTCAAGCCGCTGGCATCGCGGGAATGGGTGGCGCTGGCTTCCCCACCGCAGCTAAGGTGAACACACCGCCTGAGCGGAAGGTTGAAACCCTCATTATCAATGGCACGGAATGTGAGCCCTATATTACGGCTGACGACATACTCATGCAGGAACGACCCCAGCAGATTATCGCCGGAGTCAAAATTCTTCAGCATCTACTGCAACCCGGTGAAACGCTTATCGGCATTGAAGATAACAAACCAGAAGCAATCGCCGCCTTGCAGACGGCGGCCGAGGGAAGTGACATTGAAGTGGTCTCCTTTCCTACCAAATATCCTTCCGGAGGCGAAAAGCAGCTAATCGAAATTCTCACAGGCAAACAGGTGCCCAGCGGCGGGCTGCCACTGGATATCGGCGTGATCTGCCAAAACATTGGCAGTGTAGTGGCTGTCGAAGACGCAATCACACTAGGACAACCCTTGATATCACGAATCACCACGGTCACAGGCGAAGCAGTAACCAGCCCAGGCAACTTCCAGGTATTGTTGGGTACGCCAATGCGCTTCTTGCTGGAACAGGCTGGTTACCTGACAGAGAAAAATGAGCGTCTCGTCATGGGTGGCCCTATGATGGGCTTCGCTGTACCGGATCTGGATGTGCCAATCGTCAAGACCACCAATTGCCTGTTGGCACCGACACCATCTGAACTGCCCAACCCGGCACCAGCCCAGGCCTGCATTCGATGCGGGCTATGCGAGCAGGCCTGCCCGGCAAGCTTGCTACCGCAGCAAATGTTCTGGTTTGCACAAGGCAAAGAGTTTGAAAAGCTCGAGCAGCACAACCTGTTCGACTGCATAGAATGCGGCGCCTGTTCTTGGGTGTGTCCCAGCAATATACCGCTGGTTCAGTATTACCGTGCCTCCAAGTCGGAGATACTGTTCGCCCGCCAAGAACATAAGAAAGCTGAACAGTCGCGGATCCGCTTTGAAGCGCGTCAGCAGCGCTTGGAGCGGGGGGAAGCAGAGAAGGCCGCCAAGCGGGCAGCCCGCAAGCAGGCCGCCGAACAGCGCGCGCGCGACACCTCCGCCACGGGTCAGACTGGGGAAGATGACCCCGTTCAGGCCGCTATCGACCGCGCGAAGGCCAAAAAAGCCGCTCAGCAAGCCGCAGGCTCTAGCAGTGAGAGCGAGAAGCAGCGCCTAGAAGACAATGTTGCATCAATCAGGCAACGTTTGGAGAAGGCGAATCAGAAACTCACCCAAGCAGAGGCCGAAAACAGCGAACACGTTGACGCATTGCGCTCAGGTGTCGATAAAACGCGTGCGAAACTGGAAGCTGCGGAGCAGGCACTGGCGGCGTTGAGCCCCGGTGACAAGGATAAAGTGGAAGCCGAGCCACCCGTAGATGCGGCAGCGGCCGCCATCGCCAAAGCAATGGCGGCTCGCACTGCCAAGGCCGAACTTGACCCTGCGGAGCAAGCAAAGGAAAAGCTGCGCGCCCTTGAGCTGCGCCTGCAAAAAACGCGTGATCGACTGACACAGAGTCGTAGTGAGGACGCTGACGAAAAAGTTATCGAAGCGCTAGAAGCATCGATTCACCGCCTACAAGACAAGATAACAACAGCAAAGGCAGATCTGCCAACGGCGGAAGCGGATTGATATGGCGCTGCTGAGAGTCACCTCGCCGCATGCGCACGGGCCCGCCAGCACTCAGCGAGTAATGCAAAAGGTGCTGCTGGCCACGATACCGGGTGTTGTGGTCATGACCCACTTCTTCGGATTCGGCACGATCGTCAACCTGATCTGGGCGTGTATTGTAGCGCTGGGCTGCGAGGCGCTGGCGCTCAAGCTACGCAAGCGTCCGATTTTGCCTTATCTCAACGATTACAGTGCATTGGTCACGGCAACACTGCTAGCGATTTCGCTACCGCCCTACTCGCCCTGGTGGCTGATTGCTGTGGGTGTTACCTGCTCCATTCTATTGGCAAAGCACCTCTACGGTGGACTCGGCTATAACCCGTTTAATCCCGCCATGGTGGGCTATGTCGTTCTGCTGATCTCGTTCCCAATACAAATGACATCATGGGCGCCACCGCGCGGGCTGGAACAGGTACCCACACTGTTCGACGCCTTCAAGGCCTGTTTCTGGCCAGTCGCCTACGATGGGGTCACCATGGCCACACCGCTTGACGTTTTGAAGCAAAACAACAGTCAGCTGATAGAGGATCTCTACCGAACGACACCACAGTTCGGAAGCATGGCCGGTGTCGGATGGGAGTGGGTTAACTTAGCGTTTCTATTGGGCGGCGCCTGGTTGCTGTATCAAAGGGTGTTTACCTGGCACGCGCCGGTAGCAATGTTGATCGCGCTGGCCCTGCTCGCAGCCATTTTTTATGACGGCGGCAGTTCAGCCAGCGCAGGTTCGCCTTTATTCCATCTATTGAGCGGTGCGACGATGTTTGGTGCATTCTTCATCGTCACCGATCCCGTTACCTCCGCGGTATCTGTGCGCGGCAGATTGGTTTACGGTGCAATGATCGGAGTATTGCTGTACACCATTCGTGTTCGCGGCAACTACCCTGACGCGGTCGCCTTTGCCGTACTCATTATGAATTTCGCCGCACCGTTCATCGACAACTACACACGACCTCGAACTTATGGTCACGCGGGTGGAGGGAGCAAGGGCTGATATGTTAGGAAAGTCAATCACTCGCAATAGCGCGTTGCTCGGCCTCTTCGCGATATGTACCGCGTTGCTCATATCGGGCACCTTTTTACTCACCAAAGATCGCATAAGCTTTCAACAAAGACAGGCAGAGCAAAAAGCCCTGCTGGATATCGTCCCGCAAGACCGACACGACAATATGATGTTGGACGATACTATCCTTGTGGGACCAGAGGCCGAGGGCTTAGGGCTAGCCGAGGGCAAGCGTATCTATCTCGCACGCAAGAACGGCAAAACGGTAGCGGCCATTATTCCGGTGACTGCGCCTGATGGATACACGGGCGATATCGATCTTATCGTGGGCGTCAACGCCGATGGCAGTATTGCGGGGGTACGCGCCTTAAGCCACAAAGAAACGCCCGGTTTGGGTGACAAGGTCGATGTCAAAAAGTCAGAATGGATACACAGCTTTGAGGGGCGTTCACTTCACAACCCGGCCGCGGCCGGTTGGGCTGTGAAGAAGGACAAAGGCGTATTTGATCAGTTCACCGGCGCGACAATAACGCCACGGGCCGTTGTCAGTGCGGTATTCCGCGCATTACAGTATGCGCAAGCTAACCAAAAGATACTATTTGGAACCGAGGACATGCCAGCGGTAGCAGGGACAAATTAATGGCTGACGTAAGCTACAAAGAGCTATCGCTCAATGGGCTGTGGAAGAATAACCCGGCTATCGTACAGTTGCTCGGTCTCTGCCCCCTACTCGCAGTCACCGCTACCGTCGTCAACGCCTTGGGACTGGCATTGGCAACCGCGATGGTGCTGATATGTTCGAACGTGTGCGTTTCCCTAATTCGCAACATCGTCTCCGATGCGGTTCGTTTACCTGCCTTCGTTATGATCATCGCCTCGGCAGTCACCTGCATAGAATTGCTAATGCAGGCATACACCTATGAGCTATACGAGATACTTGGTATTTTTCTGCCCTTAATCACCACGAACTGCGTCATTCTTGGCAGGGCCGATGGTTTCGCCAGCCGCAATGCACTCGGACCGGCCGCATACGATGGCTTCATCATGGGTGCAGGGTTCGCCGTGGTATTGGTCCTCCTTGGCGCTATGCGAGAGTTAGTGGGCACCGGAGCGCTATTCGCAAATATGGACTTGTTGTTCGGGCCGATAGCAGCTGACTGGAAAGTCACGATTGCTGACGACTACCCCAATTTTCTGTTGGCCGTGTTGCCCCCCGGGGCATTTATCTTCACCGGACTGATCATCGCAGGGAAAAACGTGGTCGACATTCAAATTAAGCGGCGTAGTGACGCACAGAAGATCAAACCGGTGAAGGGCGCGAAACGAGTGCGGGTGACCGGTCATATCTCTTAGTTGTAACGGCCTGCCTAGTTGGGCTAGCGACGCTTAGCTTACGGGCAGAAGCGTATCCAGCAACTCATCAACGGCTGCATCATCCATACCGGCATTTTCCAGGGCGCAGCTATAGGTTATGTAGAGCATCATGCTCCCGAGCGCGACATACCACTCCCGCAGCGCAGCATCGTCCTCTTGAAACTGTCTGGTCAGGCCGCGAAACTCGCCCAAACTTGCGCTCTGCCACTGCGCAGTTGACCCAGCTTCGGAATGCGCGACGTCAAACACGTCCTGACTTTCGAATACGCCATCAGACTTATGCAGTGTCGAAATCTGAATGCTGCCAACCTCGTCGCGATCACCGATAACGATGCTATCTTCGTCAGTGTCAGCCCACCACTCCGGCGGCAGCGCCATCGTCCACCACTCAGTTTCTAAAACATTCATGAGTCATCTCTAAAAAAATCATACACGGCCACAATCCAGCTGCATCGACATTAGTATCGCATCTTCACGACCTGAACCTGTTGAATAATAGTTAGGGCGCCGTCCGTCGGCCTGAAAGCCCATCTCGCGATATAATTGAATAGCCGGAAAATTTGAGGCTCGCACCTCCAGGAAACACCGGCGTGCGCCACGGCTGCGCGCATCGGTAAGCGCTTTTGACATCAGTGAACGTCCTATCCCCTGCCGCTGTAGAGAGGGTTGTACGACAACTTTATAAATCGATACTTCCTCCAAAACAATGGCAGTCACCACAAAACCCGCTAAGCCCTCGGCGATAGTCGCGACTAGAATACGCTCCGTCTCTTCTTTATCCACGAGCGCATCGGAATACTGCTTTGCGCTCCAGGGATTGTTGCTGACCAAGGCGTCTAGCGCTACGAGTGCAGGTAGATCCTGAGGCGAGGCTGTGCGCAGTAAAGGTAAAACGACGTTTGTCACGCCTTGAAAAGGTAGGGTTTGAGATCACGCCACACTATCGGCTTCAACATGGGGTCTCGCAAAACGTCTGCCATGCCTACAGTGCGCAAAACCGGTGAGCCATCCAAGTCCTGCCAGGTAACACGCTTCTCGATTGCGGTACCCAGCGCCACCAAGCCATGACACCCTGCCTGATCAAGCCGACGTCTTAAGTATCCAGTAGCGCTTGCGCGCCCGGCCTCTTCTCCCTGGTCTAGCTGACGATTGGCGTGCATCGGCCAGTCGAACAGAGTGGCGCTGAGTTGTGCTTCAGCCCCTATTTTTGTGAGCCCCAGTGCCGAACCAATCGCATGTAACAACGCCTGCTGTTCATGCAGCGCTTCTGAGTCGACGAGTTCCTCAATCCAGACCCATCCACCCAGCTCTACAACAAGCAAACTAAAGTGCTCGGCACCGACTGCATGGGCAGCGGAATCGCGACCGGTTTGAACAGCACCGGCATTGGGCACCTCGATTGCGGCCCTTCGACTGCTGACCGGTGCTGGTACTGCCTCTTGCAGGGAACTCGACTCGGTCGCGGCATTAGCGCGCTTAGCAAGCGCTATGCGCTGCGTAAATAACGCACCAGATGGCTGCCATCTTGAAACGTAGGTGTCGATACCCATGGCATCCAGATATACAGCATGTGTTAGCAGCTTATTCATATCCATAAAGCGAATCTGTGATCGCCTGAGTTTATCAGCCATCGCGCTCACGCTATAGCAAACGCCACCCATGCTCCTGAAAGAACGTAAACCCGGAGCGAATGAAGTACTTTACGTGACGGAATCCTTTGCGCGCGGCATAGCCGCCATGATGAACAATATTGATCGCGGGGTTGAACACAAGGCGGCCTTGACCGCCCAAGCGGATAGACAGGTCGAAATCTTCAAAATACAGAAAATAGCGGTCATTGAATCCACCAACAGACTGCAGCGCCGAGCTTCGAACGAGCATGAAACAACCACTAGCTAAAAGTACTTCCGCTTCTTCCGAGCCACTACAGACGTCACGCATCTCATAGCGATAGAGCGCTCTGCGAAAAATTCGACGGACGATTCGAGGAGCGAAGGGTCGTAGCATGAGCACAAACAATGACGGATAGCGTTTACACAAAAACTCCTGCGCGCCGTCATCACCGCGCACCCTGGGGCTGACCAACACGATGCTTTGGTCATCCTGCAGACTCGCCAGCCCCAGTCGCAGTGCATCCTCATCCAGCTCGGCGTCTGGGTTTAATACCAAATGATAATCGCTTTCCAATTCAGAGATCGCGACATTATGGCCGGCACCAAACCCTCGATTGTACGGCAATGCCCGATAGCAGACGCTGAAAAATGTATCGTGGGGAGCATCTTGAACGACCTTGTCTGCACGCGCCCGAAAATCGAAGCTGGAGGAGTTATCGAGGACCTGAACCGCTACAGATCCTGCGTAACCCTGTTCATAAGCTACTCGACTAGCTTGATATAGGCTTGCCAGCACTCGAGAAAACATCGCCAGAGCATTGTTGTGCAGAACGATGGATACCGATAGCCGCGTCCCATTGCCTCGCTGCTTATCCATGGGCGCATGGTAACAGTTGCGAGGGGACTCAAAAACAGGTCGAGTGCCCATGCGAGGCACTCGGCACCAACTAATCGATCGTTATAACTATTGTGAATAAAAGCCCGCCATATCATTCATTATTACAGAGACAATCAAAAGTGGATGAAAAGATACTTTGTGTAGAAAATCACAATCGAGGTCTATCACCATGTATTCTATCGAGTTTTTGACTTGATGCATGGTAACCTGTAAAAAGTCGAGTGAATGGTTGACTCTCCGGCAGAACACTCCAAAATCGGACAGCGACTGATCATAAATTAGACCTGCTTTTCAGCAGGCAACAGGGGACAAGAAATGATTACTGGGTTTGCCTCATTAACGGGCCGCTTGTTGCTGGCTTTTGCATTCGTATTCACTGTCACAGCCTGCGGAGGCGGTGGTGGTGGTGGTGGCAGCTTCGTGCCCCCTACTGACGAAGGAGAAGTGTTCTTCCTGGACGTCACGCTGCTAGATGAGAACGGCAATCCTACTGACACTATTGCTACCAGCGCTCCTACGACCGTTCGCGTGAAAGTCACCCGCAATGGACCTAACGGCAGGGTCATAGCCGACGTTGTCGTGACCTTACAAACTGACCTGGGAACTATCACTCCGGCCAGCGGCAGCGCGCTAACCGATGCAAACGGCATCGCCAACTTCAGCGTACAGGTAGACCCCTCGACTGGTGGCGCCGGCACCCTGCTGGCGGGAGCAGACAGTGAGACAGGCTCGTTTGTAGGCGAATTCAACTTCCAGGTTGGTGTTTCGGGAAGACGTTTAGGCTTTATCGATGAAGGCGGAACATTCATAGAAAACGAAATCAGTATCGAACCGGACATGCTGCTTGCGTCTCAAGCTATAGCTCAATTGTCTTTCGTCGTGCTCGATGAAAATGGCCAATTTGATTCAGAACCACAGAGCATCAGTATCGACAGTGGTTGTCTAGCTTCGGGGCAGTCAACCCTAGAACCCGAGAGCCCAATCCTTGTTGGTGATGGAAGAATCGTCGCTTCTTATATTGCAGGCGGTTGTGTGGGCAACGATCAAATCACCGCGAGTCTAATCGGCTCCACAGCGCAGGCGTTTGGCACCGTTTCGATCGCCTCGGCTGCAGCTAATAGCCTAACATTCGTTAGCGCAGAACCTACAACTATCGTCTTACGCGGAACCGGCGGCGGGCCAGATCGCCTAGAGTCCTCCACAGTCACCTTTATGGTTGTCGATCGCAACAATTCACCGCTCAGCGGCGTTCAGGTTGGCTTTGATTTAACCACCAATGTTGGCGGCTTATCCATTTCACCTGCCTCTGCCATCAGTGATTCTATGGGTATGGTAAGCGCCAGCGTAGTCTCTGGGGATGTTCCAACCGTTGTTCGCGTGATCGCCTCATCACCATCGGGCGACGGTAGCGGTCAGGAAGTCTCTACGGTATCCGACGTTCTGACAGTCACCACTGGCCTACCAGACCAGAACTCCATCAGCCTGGGTGTAGAGGCAGGCAGCGGATTTATCGTAGAGAACGGTTTTAACATCAATGGGATTGAACGCATTCTTACTGTCAATATGGCCGATACGTTCAACAACCCCGTCCCCAATGGCACCGCGGCAGTCTTTACCACCGAATATGGCAGCATTGATCCGTCATGCCAGACCGGGATCTCCAACGGAGAGCGAGTTGCTACCAATACACCTGCGCCAGGACAGTGCAGCGTTTTGTGGACCAGTGGCGCCCCCAGATTCCCAACCCTGACAGGTGCTGAATTTATCCGAACCATTTTCAGCGACGATTATGACTGCCCCAGCCTCAATGTCAGCTCAGGACCGTGTCCAGATGATCTCGGCTTTACTCGCGGCGGACGCCTGACAATCTTGGTCACCGCGGTTGGTAATGAGTCTTTTGTTGATCGCAATGGCAACGGCATCATGGATGAAGACGAGCGCTTCCTGTTTGAAAATCTGTCAGAGGCATGGCGTGACGACAACGAGGACGATATCTACAACCCAGCAACCGCAGAATGTCAGGGTCCGGAATCCGACTCGCGTCAGTGTATTGCTGGGCAAGAAGAGATCTTTACGGATTTCAATGATAATGGCAGATTCGATCTCAACAATAATCCGCCAATCTTTAATGGCCTGCAATGTCCGCCCGAGGGAGATGGCGTATGGTGTGAACGGCGGCTTATCAACGTTCGGGCCTCCGCTGTGCTTACGCTATCGGATTCGAGCGAATGGTATTTTTCGCTGTTCAACGAAAATGGTGGTTTCGTGAATCCGGACACCGGCGATGTTCGCCTCACCGGTAACGACTACACTCTTTATGTTTCGGACCTTTTCAACAATCCTCCTCCCGCGGGCACAACGATCTCTTTTTCGGCAGTCGAACCCTGCGAAATAGTATCACCCACTTCTGGCATAGAAATTGGTGTTCTGAGCGCTACCGGCGCCTTTGAGATCCCAGGCATCGAAGTGGGGGGCACCACAGACATTAGAGATGAAGAAGGGCGGTTGGAGATTACGCTCACACAGCCGGATTCCAACCCAGTTTCAGTTTTTTATGATTGCATACCTGAGTTCATTCCACCGCCAGACCCTAACGATCCTGATGGCTTGGTGACCGGACCTGGACCCTGATTTTTACTCGCCTAGAAAACCGCGGCTGCTATCGCCGCGGTTTTTTTTGCTTAGAAGACTAGGTATCTCGCTTAAGGGAAGCGTTAAGTCCGCACCAGTCAGCGGCTATAAAGTTTATGTGAATCAAGACTAGTGTAAGCAGTTAGTACTTAGTCGTGTTCAGTTGCCAAAGCTTGCAAGCAGTCACCACTATCCTATTCTGCATAGGTAAAATAATTGCAGCTCTGCTACCTCATGCCTGAACCACAAAAACAGCTACGCACTTCCATTCGACTCACCGTAGTAGTTTTTTTTCTACTAGCCACAACACTCACTGCGGCGATAGCCATTGGCTTGCAGTACTACTTCGGCCAAAAAATGGCGCGCGAGCATGCTCAAACGCTCTATCGGTCAGCGTCGAATACTATTGCCGCCCAGCTTGAAGACGACGGCGAAGCCAACGCCAATACAATGGCTCTACTTGCTCAGAATCCATTGCTGATTGACGCTTCGGCACAGGACGAACACCTAAGACTGTTTACCACAGTTATGGAACGCAATCCCATCTACTATGGCATCTATCTAGGCCGCTCTGATGGGACGTTCTTCGAAGTCGTCAATCTCGAGAATAGCGTTTCCGCAAGGGAGCTGTACCGCGCGCTGCCTCAGGATCGATGGCTTGTTTTATCGGTAGCACGCGAGGCAGAAGGTCCAACGCGCACATTCTACTATCTAGACTCAGATCTAACCGTAAGGCTTACACGCGCGGAGCCAACCGATTTTGATGTGCTATCACGTCCCTGGTATCAGTCCGCCCAAGCATCCCCAGATATATCCATCACCGAACCTTACCTGTTTGAACAACTCGGTGAGCCGGGACAGACACTGTCGCAGTCTTTGGGAGACTCAACCACTGTACTGGGTATCGATATCACACTGTCTGCCACTTCGGCTTTTTTGCGCGAGCATGCCATTTCTGACCATGGCGAGATCTATTTGTATAACGCAGAGGGCGAGATCATCGCATCCAGCGTGGCGCTAGAAACGGGAGTCACGCCAACAGTGGATCAATTGGATCTGAGCGAAGAAGAAAAGCAGTTCGTTGATGCACTGCCAAAACTGCGCGTTTCAAATGAGTTGGACTGGCCACCGATAGACTACGCGCACAGCGGTCAGCCCCAGGGATACTCGGTAGATCTGCTGACTCTGCTGGCACAAATGATAGGTTTGGAGATTCAATTCGTGAATGGCTTCACCTGGCCGGAATTGAAAGAACAGTATTTATCGGGCGATATTGATGTACTTCATAGCGCGATCTTGAATGAAGAAAACAGCGAGCTTGGACTGCTGGGTGAATCCTACCTTCGCCTGCCTTTCGCGATTGCCGTGCCTACGGAGTTGGCTAGTTACGCTACCATTCAATACATCAAGGGTAAAACGGTTGCTATTCCCAAAGGCTGGTCGATCTTACCGCTGGTGCAAAGGGAGTACCCCGGCGTTAGCATTGTTGAAACAGACTCGACTTTACACTCACTGGAATTGCTCAGCACAGGCGAAGTAGACGCCGCCATCGACAACCGCATCATCTTGCAATATATCTCGCGTCACTACTTCCTAGGACCTTTTGGCTATATTCCCTATTTGCAACCAGATGGCATGCCACCACCTGATAGCCTGCATGTCGTTGTTCCCGCGGACAGGCCTCAACTCCGCGCTCTGCTAGATAGGACGATTTTGGCGATCACAGACTCCCAGCGCGACTATCTCAATAGCAAGTGGCTCTCCTTCGATTCAGCCCATACTGCTGCGGATTCCAGTGCGGTTCCGGATGAAGCCATGATACGTGTCGCAAGAGATCACCCAGTTGACGGCGCGATTGTCGAGACGGAGTCGGAAGGCCAAGAATGGCTACTATACGTCGCACCCACCTACCAATACGGAAAGGCAGGCGATCCACTTTATCTAGGCATTCGAGGCTCGCTGGACAATATCGTGAGCCCATTTTTGGATGAGGTGAAACTCTCCATTGCTGTGACGGCTATCTTTTTACTTTGCCTGGCTCCCTTATCCTGGCTATTTGCGAACCCCATCGTTAACCCCATAAAGCAATTAGCGGTTCAGAACGACAAGGTTCGCAAGCGCGACTATGACGCAGTAGAGCGTATATCAACCCGTGTCATGGAGTTGGATGAGCTTTCCGAATCTATGACGGTGATGGTCGATGCGATTAAGGCGCATGAACTTGCCCAGCGAAAGCTTATGGACGCCTTCATCGAATTAATAGCGGAAGCTATCGATGATAAATCCGCGTATACAGGAGGGCACTGCAGGCGCGTACCAGAACTGGCCATGATGCTGGCGCAACATGCTTCAAACTCCCCATTACCAGCATTCCATGGTTTCAAACTTGAAACAGAGGATGAGTGGCGCGAGTACCGCATCGCCGCCTGGCTGCATGACTGCGGTAAAATCACGACACCGGAGCACATAGTCGATAAAGGCTCAAAACTAGAGACCATTTACAATCGCATACACGAGATCAGGATGCGGTTCGAGGTGCTATGGCGTGATGCGGAGATCGAGTACTGGCGAGCGCTGAATGAGTATCCCGACGATCGGCATAAGCTGCATGCTCAAATGCTCAAAACCCAAAATAAGCTAGAGGAAGACTTCAACTTTGTTGCCGATTGCAACGTAGGTGGAGAATCTCTCAGCGACAACGCCAGGCAGCGCCTGAGGGATATTGGGCAGCGAACCTGGACACGTCACTTTGACGATCAACTCGGTCTCTCTCCCGTAGAGGAACTTAGACGAAAAGATCCAGGGCAGTCACTACCCACGGAAGAATCGCTGCTGGCAGATAAGCCCGAGCACATCTTACAACGTACCCGATCCACTCAATATCCACAAGAACTCGGCATCAACATGGATATCCCGGAGCACTTGGGAAATCTGGGCGAGCTTTATAACCTCAGTGTTTCCCGAGGCACGCTGACACGAGAAGATCGATTCCGCATCAACGAACACATGATCAGCACGATCAAAATGCTAGAGAGCCTTCCATTCCCCGACGAACTCAAGAAGGTCCCGCGCTATGCGTCTACCCACCATGAGACGCTACGTGGTACGGGCTATCCCAGAAAGCTGTCGGGCGACGAGTTGAGCATCGCAGAGCGCATGTTGGCTGTTGCGGATGTTTTCGAAGCCCTCACGGCGTCCGACAGACCATACAAGAAAGCCAAACCGGTCAGTGAAGCGCTGGACATCATGCATCGGATGGTAGGTGACAAGCACCTGGATGCCGATTGCTTCAACTTGTTCGTAAGAGAGCATATATATCTTGAATATGCCGACCGTTTCCTCGAGCCTTCCCAGGTCGATGACGTTGACCCTGGTCGGTACTTACAAGCCAGCTGATTTTTCCAAATAGGCAGGATGTAGGCATAGGATACCGTCTTGCTTGCGGGCCAGGTGCGGCGGTAAAGAGCAGTTAGTATCAGTGGTAGTCATATCGGAGATGTCGATCAGGTGAAACCAGGCAAAGCAGGATTCAAACGAGTGATAGACGCAACCGTTTATTCGTTCAAGGGGTTTCGCGCCGCATACAAACATGAAGCGGCATTTCGACAGGAACTCGCCATGGCTTGCGTGGCAATTCCGATAGCAGCCTGGATCGCCGAAAGTGCGCTGCAGTTCCTGGCCTTATCCATGCCTATGCTGCTAATTTTATTGGCGGAGTTAGCAAACAGCGCGATCGAAGCGCTGGCCGACAGGATTAGTGAGGAACACAACGAGCTGTCTGGACGCGCCAAAGACATGGGCTCAGCTCTCGTGTTTGTGAGCTTGTCCATTGCCGGCATCAGCTGGCTAGTCATTTTGGCGGATGTGTACATCTTCTGAAATCATCTGGTTTGCAGAGGCTCTCGTCGCATTACTTGCCACGCCCAGCATGCAGACCTACAATGTATACACAAAATAGATACTAAGAGTGTTTACACATGACATCGGAGGCCAAATCTCAAGCCGTATCAATGCTGTGGTGGCGGTCACTTTGCATCCTCGCGCTGCTAAATATCTGCCTTTGGACAGCGATTTGGATATTCACACCCGCTCCTAACCTATACACCTCTTTGCAGATCGGTCTCTCTGGTGTGTACGTTTTTGTATGCGCCTATCGCTCGATTTTTCCCCGAGTTGATCTGGAGCGTTTCGTTGTCGTTGATTCTGCCGCTTCGAGCATTTTCTGGGGCCGAAGTGCTGCCACAATCGCTGAGATTTGTTTTGGTATCCAACTGGGACTCTTGGTGTACCAGTTGGGCTTACATGCGGGGCTGCCATGGGTGCAGCATGCCGCCTGGGGCATCACGTTATTCACCATCATTGCTCAAGTGTTTTGCTGGCACAGCATTCTTACCCTGAATCACATTACCCAGGCAGTCGAAGAATTGCTTTGGGCAGCCGGCCTATCATGGATGGCGGCCCTGCTTATGATCGTCGCAATGAACAGCGAGGGTATTCTGCAGACTCTCGCCGGCGCCGGCATTTTGGTCTCACTGGTGTTTGTTGCCTATGTACTCATCCTAGATGTGCCCATGTACGTGAAGCGCTTTCGACATTCTCGAGGCGCTGGCCACAAAGTGCTCTCTATTACAGAGGGAATACAGGACGCCCGGGATAGAAGAGAGCATAAGCTCGATTGGAAGCACTGGCAGGATGATGCGCTTTGGCTTACACCTTACTTCAGTATTGGAGTTTGGATTAGCATGGGAATGATCTTCGTGCCGTTTCTGATTTAACAATGGGTTGTACTTAGCGACAACCCAAAGCCAAAGGCTAACCATTAGGCACATAGCCAGTATCCCCAAAAAAACCACCCTTATCGCGCTGATACAGCCTCGGAAGGTCGATTCGTCGTATTTCTATCTGGCGAAGCTAGAGCTCAACAATTGTTTACCTGGGGCCGCGTCTTGCAACTCCGCTTTACTCGTGCTGACGCCGGTACTTTTACCAGAACTAAGCCCGGAAGGTGCTGTCTAGATTGCACCACGAAAGAAGGGTTTTTTAACACACAGGTTCTTGAGAAGAGCTTTCAGTATGTCGATATTAAAGCGCCGTATTAACAGGCGAATTCTCGCAGTCTTTTTTGGGACTCTTATCGCCATCGCAACCAACCTGGGGCGCGCCGAGAATGTATGGGTCGTCGCACCCTACATGGAAGAGCCCGGCACCCAACTGATGGTTAACGCATTCGAGGACATCGCAGCGACGCGCGGTTGGCAGGTCCAACTCATTCAAGATACAGCACAGTTAGATTCACTCCTGACAACTGTCATCGGCACTGAATATCAGCCCGATGCAATCGTGATCAATCTCTCTTCTGACCTCATCCATGCAAGCCTTGAATCTGCCACAGCGGCATCGATTCCCATTATAGGTATGGACGCCGATGATTCGCCTCTATTATTGACTAACATCACCAGTGACGCGTACGCCATGGCAGTGGAGTCTTCCCGCTTTGTCGTAGAGGCACTAGAGGGTGACGGCGGCGTCATTATGATCGTGTATGAGGATTACGCACCAGTTCAGAAACGCGGCGTCGCTGCCCGAGCCGTATTCGACAGCGAAGAAAACATTGATGTCATCGCGACTATCGTTCCGGATGTGAGTGACGGAAGCTACGCCTCTGCAAGAGAGCAGCTTACGTCATTTTTTGATCAGCATACGGAAGCAAGCAAGGTCCGCGCAATCTGGTCTGCATGGGACGAGCCCGCGCTTGGCGCGTTGGCAGCCGTTGAAAACAGCAAAGAGGGTGAGGCAAACATTATCATCACCGGTATCGATGCGACGCCCGCTGCAGTAAAGGCAATCAGTGAAGACAACGGATTTAGGGCAAGCGTTGCTCAAGACTTTCAAGGCATTGCAGCCAAGGTCGCCCATGTTATCGAGGCAAACGCAACAGAGAGTGAATCTATCCAAGCGGTCTACTACGTACCAGCAACACTCCTGACCGACCAGCCAGTTTGAGATCCTTGCCTTCAGGGCAAGTCTCCACCCAAGTCTGGGAGACCTACCCCAGGTCAATCAACGACCAGATACGCTTCGAGTAAACTGCGAAGCTACTCTACCAGTAGTTACGAAAAGCGGTCGTTAAACCCCAGCCTGAATACTCACCACCATCATTCGCACTATCGGACATGTCGGTATATTGCACGCCCGCCTGAAGTTTCAGTTTTTGTCCGTAAATGTAAAGGTTATAACCCACGAAGAACTCGTTGTACTCATCGCCCCTACCGCTAACCAATTCACTCTCATATCGATTTAGCCTGATTCCATTCTCATCTTCGCTCTCGATAAAGGTGTAGCGGGCAACGAACTGATTGTGCCTGTCCAACGAATAGTACGGCGTAACAGAAAAACCCCTCAATTCACTCTGCTCGGCCAGGTTGCTCATTCCCGTACCTAGCGTGGCACCCGCGTTCAAGCCAACGTCCCCCCAAGCCCAAAGAGACGCCAGCGTCACGGTGTGGCGATGATTGGTAGTTCTGTTGTTATTGAGATCGTTCGGCTTGTCATCATTCTTTGAGTTATATACGTAATCGATCCGCACCGTCGCGTTTTTCATATCGAGATCTTTGGCAAAGTTATAGCCGATCGATGTCAGTGTGAAGTAACCCACCTGAGAGAACTCGATTTCATCGTCATCTTCGCCAGAGAATACGCCTGCCTTATAACTCCAATCTTCTAGAAAACTGCCGCTAAGCTGTACTCCGGAATAGTACTCGTCTGAGTCCCAGAGGTTGTTTGTGACGTTGTTGCGTTCAGGTGTAAGTAAATTCTTAGACGAGATAGCGCCATCTAGGGTGAAGGCTACCGATTGTTTGAGTACTCTTAGGTTAAGTGCTTTGCTGAATGAGTAGCCCAGGTAGGCGTCAGTAAGTCTGGTATACCAGTCATCAATTTCATTGTTGAGATTAAGGTCCGCCTCAAGCCCCCAGGTAACACCGCTATGGAACTTGCCTTTTCCGCCAAAACGGAATCGTCGCCATACAAAATCCTCCGCATGATCATCCGCTCCCGGCGGTACATCGTCTTCATCGGCGGAGTACCAGTAAGAATCAGCCTGAAGTCTGCCGCTCAGCGCAGCGTAGCCCAGGCCATCTTCGCTCTGCCAAAGAGTCACCTTACTCCACAGACGATCAAACGCCTCTATAGAACTGGTTTCATCTGCATGAGATAAGCCATTCGATAAATAGAACAAAGCGGACGCATAAAGGAATCGGCAGAGGCAAGTGCGCAAACCTAAACAGAAGCGATCTAGCACTTTCACGTACCGTCCTCTCACTAGCAAAAAAGCGGCGTGGGTAATGCCCACAGAAAGTAAACGATGATGATTACACCACTGTGACGGCACACTATGGAGAATCTCAAATAAGACTGGCTCGACAAGGCCAATTTGTTTCTACATACCAGGTGGCTATGCGAGTGGCGCTGCGGAAGAACCTTATTCTGAACAACTTGCCGCTTGGATCGAGTCGGCCATTGCTGACTCAATATAGTGTTTTGTCGCCTACAAGGAGGCGAATCGACGCGCCGAGCCAAGCGTAAGTAATCCATGGCACCCTACTCTTTGCGCCATGGTAAGGCTGCGAGTTGATTGCAGCCCTAAGATGCCGCGCGAACAATGAGTTCAGAAAAGACTGCCTTGTGTAGCACTCGTTAGAAGCTCGTTAATGACTGCGAGGCTTAGACAAGCTTTAGGCACAAGATCGTATTACGATACTCCGATCATTAGATCGAATTTTCGATAGATCATCGAGCCCAGTGTGGTCCATCTATAGGATGTCCATAATCGATAAATAGCTAGCATATCCTATACTGTCTAGGCCTAGTCGATTAAACACACTGGTTAGAGCGCGCTACGGGCGCAAAGGCCGCAACTTGGTTGTCTAGTAGCCGTATCTCTAATGGAGAATTACTTTGCCGGTATCCGGTGCACCTGTCACAGGGACTCAGATAAAAGGAGGCAAACATGTCAGTATTAGAAATCGGCCACAAGATGGCCGCTATGGTAAGCCAAGGCCGCGAAGGAGAGGAGGCCTTTATCAGCGAATACTACGCGCCAGATGTGGTGAGCATTGAGGGCCAAGGCACTGATGAAATGCCAGCGAGGCTGCAAGGCCTCGATGCAATTCGCGGCAAACATGAGTGGTGGTACGCTAATCACGAAATCCATGAAACTAAGGTGGAAGGCCCCTACGTTGGCCATAGCGAAGATCAGTTTGCGCTGCGCTTCTCGATGGCAATGACACCACACGGTGGCGAACGCACAGAGATGGCCGAGATGGCTCTATTCACGGTGCGTGATGGCAAGGTGGTACAGGAGGAATTTCTATATCTAATGAGTTGAGCCAGAAGGCATGCCACGCCAATCATTAATCGCTATGCTGCCTTAAGGTCAACGCGAGTAAATGCCTAGAGCGGTCCTGCAACGATCAGAGACGCGGGATTGGGGGTTTGGAAGCTTGTCTAGGGCCTGCCTGTATTTTTTGGGTAGGGTCCCGCTTTATCGGATAGCACCTTATAGGCAGCCAGCCCTGACTGGTTGATTGACCTACGACTGGCAGCGAGCGGTGCTCGCTATCGTGCCGACGCTTCGCGAGAGCCCCCCATACCGGTGGTACAGGGTCGCTCACACGGCAACCTTCGGTTGCAGCAGGACGGGGCAGAGAATCCTCACTTCCCAATAAAAAACCCCCAGCCTGGTGGCTGAGGGTGTTTTATTTGGAGCCTGGCGATGACCTACTCTCACATGGGGAAGCCCCACACTACCATCGGCGATGCGTCGTTTCACTGCTGAGTTCGGGATGGGGTCAGGTGGTTCCAACGCTCTGTGGTCGCCAGGCAAACTGGCTTGTCTGTCGATCCGGCTTACTCCCCACAGGGATGCGCAACAAACAAATAGGGTGATAAATCAAACTGAT
>JBCCNJ010000032.1:0-38478 GCA_039025905.1 Pseudomonadota bacterium
CTAATCCGGATATCCGCAGCAACCTGCCGAAGTACGCTAATTGGCCAACCTTTCCGCAACTCTGGGTCAACGGCGAGCTGATCGGTGGTTGCGATATCGTGACAGAAATGTTCGACAGCGGAGAGCTTCAGACGCTGATAAAAGAAGCGGCGGCTTCTCAACCCACAGAGGACGCTTAGCCTAGCTACCAGCGTATGCCAGGGCCTTTCAGGCGCACCTTTACAAGGTCAATGGCACTAAAGGTCGACAGCATCCCTCA
Organism: Pseudomonadota bacterium; assembly: GCA_039025905.1. Lineage (GTDB taxonomy): Bacteria > Pseudomonadota > Gammaproteobacteria > Pseudomonadales > Halieaceae > JARRPM01. Next base: position 260 of record JBCCNJ010000032.1, read on the forward strand.
ATTTTCGCAATGCTTTGATCTGTGCCTCTTGCGACGGGGCTGGTTCCGTCCGTTGCTCCAGTACCTCATGATCTGGGGGGTCCAGGCTTTCCCCGCGTAACACGCGCGTGCAGTAAGCCTGATAACAATCCCTGAAGATCGGCCAGCTAACGCGCTGGGTTTCATTACTTAGCAAGTACCAGCCGCTGTCGCGACCAGCAAGATAGACAGCTGGATGACTCCACTGCTGTGCGGCACGTGGCGAGGCGGCGCTGCAGGCTTCGAGGTAGGCATCATGAGGAGCCGGTAGGCCGAATTCCGACAGCCCCTGCTGACAACACTCAAGCATACGATTTAGCGTTGGCAGATAGTCGCTGCTTTTGATCGCGCGTTTAGCCCCCGCCAGTATTTGCGCAACAGGGAAGTCGCACAGGCTGTCCAACCACAGCTTCTTAAGCTGGTTGAGCTGCTCAGCGTCGGGAAAAGCCGCGTAGTATTGATTGTGGTAGTTGAGTCGGAACAAAGCGAATATCTGATTTATCGCCTCCACATACGCTTCAGAGGTAGCAGGACGCGGCTCTTCACTCCGCCCAGGAGGTGTCGGTGAGGTCGTCTTGGAGGCTTCGATCTCTTGTGCGACCTGCTGGATGAGATCCCCGCTGTTCGACATGTTGTAGTCCTGCCTTTTCTAGCTGATGACGTTTGGCCCAGTGAAATTTGACATGTTGCAGAAACTTGCTGTTCCAAGATGTGTGAGTTTGATTGCTATCGCGCCAGTATAAGATGAATTCTGGCAGCAGCGACCGGGCAAACTCAACATCGATGTGCGACAGTCGCAGGATATCGTACACGTCACCTCCTGGCTCCCAATCGCTGGCTATCCGTTTCGGGTGCGTGCTGTGCTCCAGGCTTGAGCTGTAGCGGGCCCACTGTAGGCGGATATGTTGGATAAACTTCGAGTTGAGCTCTCTCGGCGCTGCTCCGCGCTCCCGCCAATACAAAATGAATTCAGGGATCGCCTCTTCTATGAAGTCTCTATCGATATTGGCCCTTGCCATAATCTCCATGGCATCCTCACTTGGGTGCCAATCGCTATCCAGGGTGGTAGGAGTAGGTTGGCGGAAGGCTTCGGCCTCGTGCTGCTGCTGATGACGCCATTTACTGATGACATGTTGGCGAAATTTGTTTTCCCAGGCGTGGCTCACCTCACCTCGCTCTCTCCAGTAGAAAACGAAATCCTCCAGCTGCGATAAGGCAAACTCTCTGCTTATTCTGTTATTGAGTGAGAGTAACGCAAGCAAATCCTCACTTGGCTGCCAATCGCTGGGAAGCAGAACGGCACTGCGTCTCGCGTCACCGAGAGACTGAGAGTGACTGGCTGGGCTTTGCTGCCCATGGTGTTGTGGATTTTGGGCCACAGCGGCTACGGTTTCGTTGAGTGCAAAGGTCAGGTACGCACTCTCCCCAAGTGGTGGCGAGCTCACCAGAATAACGCCCTTATCGACTAAGCTTCGGCTGATACGTTGCAAGTCTTCCAAACTCCAGAAGGGCAGTGTTTGCAGTAAAAACGCGCGCTCTATACTCAACCAGGCGCGGCCGTCGCGAATTTTTGCCTGCCGATGGGTGAGTAGGCCTTGCAGGTGTTGCACCATAATGGCCTCGTTGAGGCCAATTGTGCTGGCCAGTCCAGGCGAAAATAGAAGTTGGCGTTCTGGGACCAGGGACGAATCAGTCATTAAACAGTAGTCTTGCTCACTTGCCTGAACAGGATACCGACCTAATGCAGCCACTGATAGACAAGCCTGGGATTTTTTCGATACCTTGACCACCATGTTCTCAGTTAGCAACAGCATCAATTAATGGCCAAGCAAAAAACCGCATTCGTATGCAATGATTGTGGCGCAGACTATGCCAAATGGCAGGGACAGTGCAGCAACTGCGGCGGCTGGAATACCTTGGCGGAGATCCGTCTGGGGCCGGCGTCAAGCACGAAAACCGCAGGCAGAGCGGGCTCTTCTCGTGCGGGTTTCGCTGGGGCCTTACAGGGTGCGAAGCTGCTTCAGGATATCGACCTGGCCGATTTACCGCGCTTTTCCTCTGGCACGGGTGAGTTCGACCGGGTTTTAGGTGGTGGGCTGGTAAAGGGTTCCGCGATTCTTCTTGGCGGCAATCCAGGCGCGGGTAAGAGCACCTTGTTGCTGCAGATGAGCTGCCAGCTGGCCGCTTCAATGGATGTTTTATATGTAACCGGCGAAGAATCCTTACAGCAGGTGGCGATGCGCGCCAACCGGCTGGGCTTACCGACAGATAGATTGCGCATGATGGCAGAGACCAATGTAGAGACCATCGTCGCAGCGCTGGAAGAATTTAAGCCAGCAGTCGTTGTCGTTGACTCGATTCAAGTTGTGCACAGCGCGGAACTGACATCCGCTCCCGGTAGTGTCTCGCAGGTGCGCGAATGCGCAGCGTACCTGACGCGCTTTGCCAAACAGACAAACACCGTATTGGTTTTAGTCGGACACGTTACCAAGGATGGTTCCTTAGCCGGGCCAAAAGTGTTGGAGCATATGATCGATTGCTCGATACTATTAGAGACAACTGACGACTCGCGTTTTCGCACCCTGCGTGGCCAAAAAAATCGTTTTGGTGCAGCCAATGAATTGGGTGTGTTTGCGATGACAGATAGTGGTATGCGGGAGGTGAAAAACCCCTCGGCCATCTTCCTTGATCGCAGCGACGAGACCTCAGCCGGCAGTGCTGTGATGGTCGTCTGGGAGGGTACCCGTCCGCTGCTCGTCGAAATTCAAGCGCTGGTGGATGACAGTGCGCTGGGACATCCGCGCCGCGTAGCGGTGGGCCTGGAGCAAAATCGCCTGGCCATGCTGTTAGCTGTGCTGCACCGACATGGGGGTTTGCAGCTGGGTGATCAGGACGTGTTTGCCAATGTAGTCGGTGGGGTCAAGGTACTTGAAACCAGCGCGGATCTCGCTTTGCTTCTGGCAATCGTCTCCAGCTTTAAAGATCGGTCTATGCCGCGCGACATGGTGGTATTTGGTGAGGTGGGTCTCTCTGGCGAAATCCGCGCTGTACCAAGTGGCCAGGAACGCTTGTCGGAGGCCGCCAAGCATGGTTTTAAACGCGCTATTGTTCCCCGAGGAAACGCCCCAAAAGGCAATATAGCCGGCATGAAAGTGGTCGCGGTGACGACGCTATCTCAGGCTCTGGATGCGCTAACTTGAACCAGTGACCTCATTCTCTACATCGCAGATAGAGATGTTAGAACGGATCGAAGCTTCCGCGGTTGAGTCGTTCGGTAGGTCCTTCTAGCGTTGCGGCGCGTCAGAATGTACAGTCGGGTTGAACATCAAGTGGACAGCGCGATAAGCAGCCGCTGAAAAATTGACTTGTCGCGACTAATCCAGTCGGCTCAACTCTTCCTCTAGTGTTGCGAGATCCATATGAGCTTCCAGCAGTGCTCTGAGCGGTTCGATGTTCTCGCGGTCAATATGCTGCACCGTAAAACCCAGTCTGCTTGCTTCCACGTGTTGCAGATAAGCGTGCAGCTCTACCTGGGAGATGCTGTCCTCGCGGTTGCCTGAGGTGTGAATGATAAGGGTAAAAGGCTCATTATATTGGGCATCCCAGATATCGGGTTGATCAGTGCCAACTCCTGCGAGTGATAAATCAATAAGCCGTTGCGGCCACATGCTGCCACCCTGATGGACATCTACCGGCAGGTCCAGCGCTACTCGTGTGAAGTGCCTCTGGTCATTAGGTGGTTTGCCCATGTCTACCCTCAATTACTCGCTGTCCTGACTGAACTATAGCGCTGCCAAATGGCTATTGCGACTGCAAAATGGGTATTTACCCGGAACAACTATTTGGCACAAACGCTATTTCAGCTTGCGGTATTTTAAGCGCTGAGGCTGATCTGCCGCTGCCCCCAGCCGGGCTTTACGGTCTTCCTCGTAGTCGGAAAAGTTACCCTCGTGGAACACCACGTTGCCGTCGTCCTCATAGGCAAGGATATGGGTTGCTATCCGATCCAGGAACCAACGATCGTGTGAAATGACCAGCGCTGCTCCGGGAAAGGCGAGAATGGCCTCTTCCAGTGCTCGCAGCGTCTCGACATCAAGATCATTGGTCGGCTCATCGAGTAACAACACGTTTGCGCCCTGCTTAAGCAGCTTCGCCAGGTGTAGCCTGTTGCGCTCACCGCCGGAAAGATCTTTAACGAATTTCTGCTGGTCTGAGCCCTTGAAGTTGAAGCGCCCCAGGTAGGCTCTGGAGCCTACCTCGTAGTTGCCGATACGAATCTGATCCTGCTCGTCGGACACCTCCTGCCAAACTGTTTTATCGCCGGCCAGATCGTCGCGGGATTGGTCGACGTAACCCAACTGCACCGTCTCGCCAACGTCGACCTCGCCACCGTCGGCCTGCTCTAGTCCCATCAGAACCTTAAAGAGCGTCGATTTGCCCATGCCGTTAGCACCGATGATGCCGACGATGCTCCCCTTTGGCACCGAAAAACTAACGTTCTGAAATAGCACGCGGTCGCCATAGGTTTTGCGAAGGTCGCGAACCTCAATCACTTTATCGCCAAGGCGTGGACCCGGGGGTATATAGATTTCGTTTGTTTCATTTCGACTTTGAAAATCCTGAGACTGCAGCTCTTCAAATCGCTGCAGTCTGGCCTTGCTTTTTGCCTGACGACCTTTTGGATTGGATCTGACCCACTCCAACTCCGATTTGATAGCCTTTTGGTGTGATGCTTCCTGCCGCTGCTCCTGGGCTAATCTGACCTCTTTGGCCTCCAGCCAATGGGAGTAGTTGCCTTCATAGGGAATGCCGCGACCACGATCCAACTCGAGAATCCAGCCCGCGGCATTATCCAGAAAGTAACGGTCATGGGTGATGGCGACTACGGTACCGGGAAAATCGTGCAGGAAGCGTTCTAACCAGGCGACGCTCTCTGCATCGAGATGGTTGGTCGGTTCGTCGAGTAAAATCATATCTGGGTTAGATAGCAATAACCTGCACAGGGCGACGCGTCGTCGCTCGCCTCCAGAAAGGGTAGAGACGTCTGCGTCCCAAGGTGGCAGGCGCAGAGCATCGGCGGCAATCTCCAGTTTGTGCTCCAGATTATGGGCATCGGTGGCCTCGATGATGCCCTCAAGTCGCGCCTGCTCCTTTGCCAGGGCGTCAAAGTCGGCATCGGGTTCGGCATATTCGCTATACACTTTTTGCAGAGCCTCCAGCGCGTCCACGGCCTCCTGTAGGCCCTCTTCAACGTTGCCTCGAACATCTTTTGCCGGATCAAGCTGGGGCTCTTGCGGAAGATAACCAATATTGATGCCCGCCTGCGGTCGCGCTTCACCAAGGATGTCGGTATCCAGGCCAGCCATAATCTTCAGCAGCGTAGATTTACCCGAGCCATTCAAACCCAGAACGCCGATCTTTGCGCCTGGAAAAAACGAGAGGGATATGTCCTCCAGTATGGTTTTCTTTGGAGGCACCACTTTCCCAACTCGATTCATGGTGTAAACGTATTGAGCCATGCTGATGTATCTCTGCTAGTAAAATCTGGTCGCGGAGTGTAGCAGATCTCGTGTCTCCCAAGGCTGATAATTCATAATCACGTAGCGATAAAGAGGGGCGCAATCGCCTATGAAGCAAGCGTGCTTGGTGACCTGGCTCGCCTGGTTAGCCATCGTCTGAGCGCCGTCTCAATTGGGAGTGTAGCGAGCACCGGAACGCTTGGCTCTTATTGATACGAAGATGCTATGCTCTGATGAACATAAGAAATGGATAGTTTCTGCCGATGAACCTCGATACCGTCACAATACAGCGCCTGCGAAATGCCCTGTTGGATGAAGGCCGTGCTCCCGATGATGACGACGTCGAAGTGCATGATACCGAGGAGCAGCATCGCGCATTTCTAGAAAAGTTCACGCCCTTCGCGCAGACGATGTTCCTGGTTGCGATGGCGGATGGCGACGAAGACCCCGCAGAGATAGACGCGCTGCGAGGTGCAATGCGAATTTTGACGGAGAATAGAATCCCGGATACAGAGCTTTTAGATATTTTAGATAATTGTCGAGAGAGCGTGCGGCAATCCAGCATTGAGGCCTGCCTATACGGTATTGGTACTCAATTGTGTGCAGACAGACTCGATAGAGAAACAGCGTTTACCTTGGCCGCGGCGGTCGCATTGGCGGATGGTAAAGTGACTATGTCCGAATCCGACATTTTGCAGTTTGTCGCTGAGAACTATGGCATATCCAGTAGAGTCGCGACCCGCCTGTTGGATGGGGTTTGACTAGAGTCGCGCTCACTGCACTAGCAAAATCTCTTCTATCTCCAACTGATCCTGCGATAGAGTCATGCAGACATGGTGTCGATACACGCCGTCTTCTCGATTGAAGATCCGAGGAACACGCGCGGCGTTAATGTAATCGATACCGTTACTCGCCACCCGCCAGGGCCGTTCGACTTTTTGTTTAGTCATCAAGTGCATGTGCCCGGCAATCACGGCAAGAACGCGTTTATCCAGCGACAGCGCGTAGTCGATGGCCTCGGTCAAATCGGTATCACCCCAGTCGCCTGCACCCGGCTTAAAATCACAGCCCCAGATGTCGCTTGACTCACTTCCCAGACCGTAAGGGCCATTGTGTGCGAGAAAGATTATCTCGTCCTCTGCTTCGTCAATCAGGGATTTTAAACGCGATACGGATTCCGCCAGCGAGTGAATGTTATAGGTATGCGCGAGGTGGTCCGCGAAGGTGAGCGAGGGGCCTCCCATGCTGTGCGGTCGCGCCGCGATCAGGCTGACATGACGTGCGCCTATGGCGATCAGGTGATGGCTGTATCCGCACAGCGCGATAGCGCCGGGCTCTTCATGGTGGGTGGCAATCGCCCTAATCATATGCAGACCATGGCGGTGCATCAGCTCTGCGCCCAACTCGGTGATATCAACCGTATCGTTATTGCCCGGCATCACCAGCACGGGACCATCCAAGTCCGACATAATGCGCGCCATGTGCAGGCTGCTTCCCTGAGCACCGCCGCCTAAATCACCGGTAAAGAAGATCAGATCGTAGTGTTGCTCATTTAATTGATGGACGTCGATTTCGTCGAAGTGTGAGTGCAGGTCGCCCACGATACCTATGCGAAAGGCCCCTGTAGAGCTGGTCGTTAACGCTGTCACGAAAGATCCACAGGCATTAGCAAACTCGGTGCGAAACAGGCCATGAAGCCCGGCAGATCAAATTTCAAAATAAATCTACTGCGTCTTTGATTACTCGTCCATGCTGCTCGCCAATCATCGGCATAGGTGTTCGTTAACCAGCACCTAACACGATTATCGGCAGACACGGCGTTAGGTTTCAATACGGCTGACGTCAACCGAAACGTCCAGAACAGGTGATTCGCCACCCCCAAAAATCACGCCTTTAAGAGGAGTGACGTCTATATAATCACGACCGAAGGCGGTGACGATGTGTTGCACGCCAGCCCGCACATTATTGGTAGGATCGAATTCTACCCAGCCTTCCTCAGGGCAGAAGTAGGCCACCCAGGCGTGCGTGGCGTCAGCGCCAACAAGCTTTGTTTCGCCGGGTTTAGGCAGTGTTTCGATGTAGCCCGACACATACTTTGCCGGTATCCCCATAGACCGCAGACAGCCGACCTGCAGGTGTGCGAAGTCCTGGCAAACGCCTCGCTTGTGATCCAATACCTCCGCAAGTGGCGTCGCAATTGTGGTGAAGCCTGGATCGTAAGTGAACTCATTGTAAATGCGCGTTGTCAGGTCATTGACGCAGGATTTCAGAGAGCGATCCTCGTGAAAGGAGGGTTTGGCATAGTCCGCCAAACGCGCGCCACACTCGATCATCGGTGAATTGAGCAAATATTCTCGCGCCTCCAATGTGCTGGGCGAGGTGTTACTACGAAAGTGGTTCAGCGCATCGCCATAGGTTGCGCCCAGATCCAGATTCATCTCTCGGCTGTGGTCGTTAATGTGAACTTCGCTATCTGCCGTAATAATCAGCTCTAGGTGAGGCTTCTGGATTTCGAAGTGGAAAGCCTTATTGCCAAAGTAGTCGCTCCGTTTTTGCGTGACGGCGGGCGTCGGCGACACGCTGATGCGATTCTTTATGCAGCGCTGCCTGTCAGTTTCTCGTGGAACGACGTTAGCCAGGTTATAGCAATGGCTGACTCTGTTGGCGTATTTGTAGTGCGTGACATGACGTACACGAAAGTGCATTACTGTTCCGCCAGTACAAAGGAAGACACGAGCTGCTGTGCATCCGTTCGGTGGTCGAAGTGCTTGTCGCTAATCAACGTACTGAAGTCCTGCAACAGCTTCTCAAGTTGTTGCAGCAACTGGTTCAGCTCTTCTCTGATAGCGCTGTCACCGGCAAGGAGTTGCGGCAATCGAGTCAGTTTTAAGCTGCTGATAGCGGCCAGCAGAGCGCGCTGCTCCTCTCTGAGTTCACCTTCCTCCAAATCTGAGCCAGGTAGTTGATCCAGGTGCGACTGTAGATTCTCCAGCTGGAACAACAGCGAGCGCGGGTTGCTGGCATCCAGCAAGACCAGCTCAACACCCAGCTCGATACCAGCCCGTTGTCTGCGTCTACGACGGTAGGTGATTAATACTTCCATGGCCGTTAGCAACGCTGTCAGTAGCGTTGCCTGATCTGATTCTTCCACCAAGGGTGTCATCAGCGTTCTGACAGTCGTGATAATCTGGTGAGAGCGCTCAACGCGCTTACCTAGCTCCATGAAGCGCCAGCCAACACCGCGGACCATGCTTTCTTGCATTAATCCAGAGAGCGCGACCAGGCCGGTTACCAAGGGATCTAGCGCTTCCTCCGGTGCCGATACAAGTCCGCCAGCCAGCGCAGTATCCAAGCCTGCAAGGGCGTCATGCAGGTCGTTGATCACGCGCATCGTGTCCGTAGATAAGAGCTCTTTTGACTCTTCGGCACTGGTCAACATGGCGTTCAATGTGGACCTGATGCTGCCTGCGGCAGCGCCGTCATTGATTACGCGCAGCAGCTCGGGCTCAGGGTCAGCCATCAACTCGGCGCTCGCATTGACAAAGCCCGGCTGAGTTGCCGTGGCTTCGGTGATTGACTTCAGCAGAATGTGACGCGCGTTGCTGCTGATTGGTTCTTCGCCGTTGAGCAACACAAATACGGTGCGCAATAGCCGCAGGGCTGCTTCGGCGCGCTCTCCATAGCGCCCCATCCAGTAAAGGTTTTCAACGACGCGACTCGGCAGGCTAATCAACCCCGCCTCGACATTCGTGCGCAGCGCATCGGGAGCTGTCTCTGTTTCGACGAAACGTTCCGGTTCTGTTGCGGTGACCCAGGTATCCTTGCTAGGGCTGCCTGATTGCATACTGATGACACCGCCACCGGGTTTGCTGCCAATGCGTGTCATGCCGCCCGGCATGACCATGTAGGAAGTGTCGGTTGCTACGGAAAACGAACGCAGAATGGAGGGCCGGGGCTGCAGGCTGCTCTCGCAAAACGAAGGAATATGGGATTTTTCGAGGCGCTCCTGGGCTACGAACTGGAACGGCCTACGGTGGATGCGAGCAAGCAGTCGCTCCCGCTGCTCTTCGCTCAGATCGCCTCCCCAGACGCTGGTCATCCCGCTACCGCGGTAAATCGGTTTTAGGATCAGCTGTTGCATGTTTGCAATGATGAATGCCATGTCATCGGGATCACCGCACCAAAACGTTTTTACCGATGGCAGGCGTAATTCACGTCCTAGTAGGCTCTTGCTGATCGCGGGTAGGTATTTCAGCAGCAGAGGGTTTTCCAGGACGCCGGACCCTATCGGATTTGCTATCACGACGCGACCGCTGCGGACAACCTCAAGCAGGCCGGGAACGCCAATGCGTGAATCACTGCGCAGTTCAACCGGGTCGCAGAGTTCGTCATCTACCCTGCGCAACACAACGTCGACTCGTGTCAGGCCGTCCAGCGACTTCATCCACAAAAAGCCATTGCGGACCAACAAATCACCGCTCTGCACCAATGGCAGCCCCATGTAGTTGGCCAGATGTGCGTGTTCGAAGCGGGCCTCATTTATGCCACCTGGGGTCAGCAGTACGATGCAGGGTAATTCATCGCTTGGCGACAGGGAGGCCAGCTTTAAGCGCAGGCGTTGGTAGTAGCTGGCGATGCGATGAACGTGGCTCTCTCTGTAAATGCTTGGGAATACACGCGACATCACGGTGCGGTTTTCCAACACATAGCCTGCACCACTGGGTGCTTGAGTGCGATCTGAAAGCACGCACATGCCGCCACTCGGTAGCCGCACCATATCTGCGGCGTGCAGGATCAGCTCTTGATCGCCAGGCAGTTTTATCCCCTGACAAGCGCGCAAAAAACCGCGATGGGAGAACAATGCCTCCGGCGGCAGCACACCGTGTCGCACCAGATTACGCTTGCCATAGATGTCGCGCAGAATCAGGTTGAATAACTCGGCGCGCTCTAAGAGGCCGGCTTCAATGCCCGCCCAGTCTTCACTGCCAATGACATAGGGAACCGGGTCTAGCTCCCAGTTGACATCGGAGTTATCGGGTTGACTAATGTTGTAGCTGGCGCCGTCATCGCGCAGTATTCGGCGCGCTTTTTGCGCTCGCTCGGCCAGGACCGCAGGCCCCAGGTTGCGCAGGCTATTGAGTAAATAATCCCAGGTCGGCCGGGCGCTGCCGTCGGGTGAAATAGTGTCGTCCAGCAATCCAGGGTTGCGTTGGTATTCCAACACGCTGGTATCGTACTGGCTCTGTACCTGGCTCAATGTAGGAGAGTTGCTGGAATTCGACAACGACATTATTTCTGTTTTCCCCGGTGAATGCTGGGCTATTGTGCGAGCCCAGCCATCTCCTCAAGCGCTAGTATAGCGCCATTGCAGTGCGGGGTAACCACGCCAGGATTTCGTCGCAGATTGCTCACGACCGCCTCGGGTGACGCATGTCTAGCATATAGGGATACTCGCCTGGTGCTTCCTCTGGTGGCGGTTCCATGGGTTTCGGCAGGTGTTCGTCAGGGAAAAATTCACGTAGGGCGATGACCTCTGGCTGCGGAATGAATGGCCCTTGAGTGTGGCTTACTGTATCAAATCGGTTAGTGCGCCGTGCTTCAGCTTCTAGAGAATTCACGGGGAAGCTGTCGTAGCTTCTACCACCGGGATGGGCAACGTGGTAGGTACAGCCGCCTATGGAGCGCCCATTCCAGGTGTCAATCAGATCGAAAATCAAGGGTACGTGCACACCGATCATCGGGTGCAGCGCAGAGGGAGGTGACCACGCTTTGTAACGCACGCCGCCTATGTACTCGCCTGCGTTCGCAGTCGCTCGCATGGGCACACGTCGGCCGTTGCACGCCAGTACGTAGCGACCCTCTACCAGGCCTGTTACCCGCAGCTGCAGTCTTTCCACGGATGAGTCGACGTAGCGAGAAGTACCGAAGCTCGTGGTTTCCTCTCCCAGCACATGCCAGGGCTCAACCGCCCAGCGTAGTTCCAGTTCAATATCGCCGAGTTGTACCCGACCGTAGTGCGGAAAACGGAATTCCTCAAACGGTCGCAGCCATTCCAGTTCGAAGGCATAGCCATGTGCCTGCAGGTCCTCGACAACGAACTTCATATCCTGCCAAATGTAGTGCGGCAGCATAAATCGGTCGTGCAGCTCCGTACCCCAGCGCACCAGCGGTTTGGTATACGGGTTTTGCCAAAAGCGAGCGACCAGGGTGCGCAGTAACAGCGCCTGCACCAGCGCCATGCGACTATGGGGCGGCATCTCAAAACCGCGAAATTCGAGTATGCCCAGGCGGCCGGTAGCGCTGTTGGGCGAATACAGCTTATCGATACAAAACTCTGCGCGATGCGTGTTGCCAGTGACGTCAATCAATAGGTTGCGCAGCAGTCTGTCCACCAGCCAGGGCTGCGGTACTTCTCCCTCGGACATCTGTGAGAAAGCCACTTCCAGCTCATAGAGCATCTCATCACGACCTTCGTCCACACGTGGCGCTTGGCTGGTGGGCCCAATAAACATGCCAGAAAACAGGTATGACAGACTGGGGTGATGTTGCCAGTAGGTGATCATGCTGCGCAGTAGGTCTGGCCGTCGAAGCAGGGGGCTATCTGTAGGTGTCGCACCACCTAAGGTGACATGATTGCCGCCACCCGTGCCGGTATGCCGTCCGTCCAGCATGAATTTCTCGGTGGATAATCGCGCTAATCTCGCCTCTTCATAAAGGGCGGTGGTGTTGTCAACTAACTCCTTCCAGCTGTTGGCGGGGTGGACGTTGACCTCGATGACCCCGGGGTCTGGCGTCACCAGTAGCTTCTGCAGGCGCGGGTCCTTAGGTGGTTCATAGCCTTCAATAGTGATGGGAGTCTTCAAAGCGACCGCTGTCTCTTCGATCGCAGCGATCAGCTCCACGTAGTCTTCCAGGTATTCCATTGGCGGCAGGAACGCGTGCAAGCGACCCGAACGAACTTCCAAACAAAGGGCCATGCGCACAACGGCTTCGAAATCATCTTCCTCCGGCAGCGTATCCTCCGATGCCTCGCCATCGCTGGCAAAGCGCATCTCACCGCGGGCCGCGAGCTCCTCTCTCGGTTCGAAGGGGTCGCGTTGGGGCCTAATGCGGTCGGCTTTGCGAGCGAGCTCGGGCAGGTCGTTCAGTGGCAGTCTCAAGCCCATAGGGGAATCACCCGGTATCAGAATGATGCGCTCCCGCTTCATAGGCCACAGGCTGCTGCGCCAGCGTTTATCCGCTTCGGCCAGCGGCCAGCCAACGCTGCGACTGAGGGGAATGACCATGCCCGTGGGGACATCAAAACCGCGTTCAATCAAGCGCGCAAGCCGGCGCCTGTCCAGGCTGCCTTTTACTTTTTGCGCGAGTAGGTCCAGGTTCTTGGGGAGATTCTGCTCCTGCATCAGGTAGAATAGGCCATCTTCATAGGCTGGCTGGTTGCAGCGCCGGGGTAGCGCCAGCAAATCGCAGAGATGGCGGCCAAAACGCTGTGCGGTTTTGATATCGTGCCCGTAGTCCTTGTCTACTCGCGCCATTAAATCGGGATGCTGCCATAGGGGTTCACCATCCTTGCGCCAGAATACGCCCAGCGCCCAGCGCGGCACCTCCTCCCCTGGGTACCACTTGCCCTGCCCATAGTGCAGCAGGCCGGTGGGGGCGAATCGATCTCGCAGTCGCAGCAGCACAGTCTTGGCGAGACTCAGCTTGTCGTCCCCGAGTGCAGCGGTGTTCCACTGATCGGATTCCATATCATCGATTGACACAAAGGTGGGCTCGCCGCCCATAGTCAGACGCACATCATTATCCTGAAACTCGCGGTCAACGGCTGCGCCCAGAGCCAGGATATGCTGCCATTGGTCTTCGCTATAAGGCTTGGTGACCCTGGGATCTTCCAGCACTCGCTCCACCGTGTTGCTGAAATCAAATTTAACTTCGCAGGGGTCCATGCTGCCTTCGATCGGTGCGGCAGATTTTGGGTCGGGCGTGCAGGCCAAGGGGATATGCCCCTCGCTGGCAAACAATCCGGAAGTTGGATCTAGCCCAACCCAGCCTGCTCCAGGCAGAAAAACCTCGCACCAGGCGTGTAGGTCCGTAAAATCCTCTGCCGCGCCGGAGGGCCCATCGAGCGATTTTTCATCAGGCTTCAGCTGCACCAGGTAGCCCGAAACAAATCGGGCCGCAAGACCGAGATGTCTGAGAAGTTGCACCAATAACCAGGCCGAGTCGCGACAGGAGCCTTTTGCCTTGGTAAGAGTTTCTTCCGGGGTTTGAATGCCGGGCTCAAGACGCAGCAAGTATTCCACCTCTTTTTGCACCTGCTGATTGATCGCTACCAGAAAGTCATTCACGGTCTGTTTTTTGGTATCGACCTTCTCGAGAAAGCGATCGAATTTTGGGCCGCACGGTAGCTTTTCCAGATAGGGCTGCAGTTCGCTCAAAACCTGGGGTTGATAGTCAAAGGGATAGTCCTTGGCATCCTCCTCGACGAAAAAATCGAAGGGATTGATGGTCGTCATATCCGCAATGACTTCGACGTCTACCTCAAAACGGGTGCATTTGTCGGGAAAAACCAGTCGCGCTAGATAGTTTCCAAAGGCGTCCTGCTGCCAATTAATGAAGTGCTTTTCAGGTTTTATATTCAGGCTGTAGCTATGGATAGGTGTGCGCGAGTGGGGCGCTGGGCGCAGGCGAACAGTATGGGGTGACAAGGCGACTGGCCTATCAAAGTGATAGGACGTGCGATGATTCAGTGCAACGCGAATGGTCATTACTCAAGTTCCGATTGGAGTCCTTCGGGTAGAGAAAATTAGTGCTAGCTATTGAGCGGCATAAACCAGCGGGAGCTGATGACGCCACTGAGCGTATTGAGTCCTGTCTGGAAGCGATCAATAAATCGATGGAGTTCCTCGCGCCCCGCCTTATCCGAATTGAAACGCGATAGGCTGCGCCGAGTTCGATCGAGGACTTTCACTGCCTCAGCATTGTTCTTTAAGGGTACAAGTTCGCGCCTGATGCCGTCCAAGCAAAACCGCAGAGAGCGAGGCAGTGACCCATCACAAAATACAAAATTGACGACTGCGCTTGCCTCCACTAGAGGCCCGACGGTTCGGCGATAGCTGTCCATGGCTGATAGGGACCGCAGCAAACTGGCCCAAATCAAGGGATCCACTGCCTCATTGAGTCGCTCATTACTCAGCAATGCGCCGGCACCCACGTCGATAATCCGCGTGGTCATGTCGGCGCGCTCCAGTAGGTATCCTAATTTCACGAAACGGTAAGCGTGATCGCGACAGAGCGTTGTCATCAGCAGCCCGTTTATGAGCTGACAGCGACTAATCACTTCTTCCAGGAAGCCATGCCGATTGCGGCGCCCAACGGATTTAGACGCCTGTTCCTGCGAATATAGATACAGCTCGTTTACGTGCTCCCATAGCTCCTCAGGTAGGACGTCTCGAGTCGTGCGGACATTTTCGCGGGCAGCTTTGATGCAAAAAGGTATGCTGCTGGGATTATCCTCGTCACCAATCAAAAATTTTAGGACGTTCTGCTCGCTGAAGCTGCGCCCCTCTCCAAACTGGTGCCCGCCGTCCAGGATATATACCAGTATGTCCCATCCTGGCTCGGAGCCCGCGGGAATATCCATAATTAAATGGGTATAGGCCTGGGTGAGTCGCGCCGTGTTTTCAGTGCGCTCCAGGTATCTGGCCATCCAGTACAGCCGCTCCGCCACTCTTGAAAGCATCATGACTGATTACTCTGCACAATCCATGTGTCCTTGCTGCCGCCTCCCTGGGAGGAGTTGACTACCAGAGATCCCTTTACCAGAGCAACTCGAGTAAGCCCGCCTGGCGTCACCCAGGTTTTGTTGCCCTGAAGAATAAAAGGTCTCAGGTCGAGGTGCCTGGGTTCCACGCCCTTATCGACGTACGTTGGTGCCGTGGACAAGGACAGCGTGGGTTGGGCGATGTAGTTGCGGGGGTTGGCCTCAATGAGCCTCGCGAATTCCGCGCGCTTGGCAGCCGTGGATTTAGGGCCGATCATGAGACCGTAGCCACCGGACTCGTTAGCGGGTTTAACCACCAATTTATTGAGGTTGGATAGCACGTAATCCCTGTCTTTGGCGTTCATACAAAGGTAGGTTTTCACGCTCGCTAGACTGGGTTCTTCACCCAGGTAGTAACGGATCATGTCGGGTACAAAGGCATATACGACCTTATCATCGGCCACGCCGCTGCCCGGTGCGTTGGCGATTGCGACGTTGCCAAGCTTCCAGGCGCGCATGATACCGGCAACATCCAGCGTCGAATCCTCGCGGAACGCATCGGGATCGAGAAAATCGTCATCAATGCGGCGGTAAACCACGTCCACCCGTTCCGGACCATCGACTGTCCGCATGTAGAGGCAATCATCCTCGCCCACAAACAGGTCCGAACCCTCTACCAATTGCGCACCCATGCCTTGTGCGAGATAGGCATGTTCAAAATAGGCGGAGTTGTATATGCCGGGTGTGAGAACGGCGATACTCGGCCGTTTTTGATCTCGAGGTGAGAGTGACGCGAGCGTGCTGTAAAGTCGAGACGGGTAATCATCCACCGGCAGTATACTGTGGTGCTCAAACAGTTCAGGTAACACGCGTTTAGTGATCTCGCGATTTTCTAGCATATAGGACACACCGGAGGGTACCCTGAGATTGTCTTCGAGCACGTAAAACCGCCCGTCCTTATCGCGCACCAAATCGGTGCCACAAATATGGGCCCATGCGCCGTACCTGGGCGATACACCGGCACATTGGGCTTTGAAGTTGCCGGAGTCCAGCACGATCTCCGCTGGTACCACACCGTCAGCGAGTATCTTTTGTTTGTTGTAGATATCGTCGATGAAACGATTCAGCGCTCGGGTTCGCTGAGCCAGCCCGCTACTGACTTTTTTCCACTCTTTAGCGCTGATGATGCGGGGAATGATGTCAAAGGGCCAGGCGCGGTCGATATTTTTGCCCTCACTGTAGACAGTAAATGAGATGCCCATCTCGCGGATAGCGAGTTCCGCTGCGCCTCTGCGCACCGTCATCTCATCCGGAGTCAGACTGCGTAGCATTTTCACCGCGGTACTCGCGACGACTCGGGGCCTGCCGGTGCGGGTAATTAACTCGTCAAAAAAGTCGCCGCTTTGTTTGCGGTGATAGCGATTCCAGTGTTTATCCATATGCCTCTCAAGTCGACGCGGTTAAACCGAGCTATGCAAGCGTTGCGCCAGTGTTGAGCTACAAGCCTAGCAGACTGTGATGCGCCTCGCTGAGACCGCCGCAGTAGCAACGATAACGGATTGATCGCGGCGAGGCGATGTTGCACTTGCATCGGCATTGACTTGGGATCTGCTCTGGAGCTGATTACACTTATCGGCTGCCGCGCTTTGCGTTAGAATGCGCCGCTTTCCAGTCCCGGGACGTCTTCGGACTCCCGCAATTGCCAGAGGCCGCCGATGTTCGACACTAGCATGACCATTCAAGGTTTTGACGAGGAGCTATCCAGCGCTATTCAGCAGGAAGACCAGCGCCAGGAGGAGCATATTGAGCTCATCGCTTCGGAAAACTATGCCAGCCCAAGGGTGTTGGCGGCTCAGGGTTCTGTGCTGACAAACAAATATGCCGAAGGTTATCCCGGAAAGCGGTACTACGGCGGCTGTGAGTATGTCGATAAAGCGGAGGAGTTGGCTATAGAGCGTGCCAAAGCCCTGTTTGGTGCAGACTACGCGAACGTGCAGCCGCACTCGGGTTCTCAGGCCAATTCGGCGGTGTACCAGGCGCTGTGTGAGCCGGGCGATACGGTGTTGGGCATGAGTCTGGCTGATGGTGGGCATCTCACCCACGGTGCCAGCGTGAATTTTTCCGGGAAAACCTACAATGCCGTCCAATACGGTATCGATAACGCTACTGGCGAAGTTGATTACGACCAGGTGGAAGCGCTAGCCCTAGAGCACAAACCGAAGATGGTCGTCGCGGGTTTTTCCGCCTATTCCAGAATCTTGGATTGGGCTCGGTTCCGCAGCATTGCCGACAAAGTGGGTGCCTACCTGTTGGTCGATATGGCACATGTAGCCGGTTTGGTGGCGGCTGGAGTTTACCCCAATCCTGTACCTCACGCGGACGTTGTGACCTCCACTACTCACAAAACCCTGCGTGGGCCCAGAGGGGGTATTATTCTAGCGCGTGCTAACGAAGCTTTAGAGAAAAAGTTCAACTCTGCGGTTTTCCCAGGAGGGCAGGGTGGTCCGTTGATGCATGTGATTGCGGCTAAAGCCGTGAGCTTTAAGGAGGCCCAGGAACCCGCGTTTGTCGACTATCAGAAACAGGTTGTAGCGAATGCCAAGGCCATGGCTGAGATGTTCATGGAGCGTGGCATTAGCATCGTTTCTGGCGGCACAGACAATCACCTGATGCTGGTAGATTTGATCGGCAAACCCTACACCGGCAAAGACGCCGACGCTGCTCTGGGTAGTGCAAATATCACGGTCAATAAGAATGCCGTGCCTAATGATCCCCGCTCGCCATTTATCACGTCGGGACTCCGCGTGGGTACGCCAGCGATCACCACGCGGGGATTTCGCGAGGCCGAGACCATGGAATTGACCCAGTGGATGTGTGACGTGCTGGAATCGCTGGAGGGTGATAATTCACAGCAGGTGATCGCTTCAGTGAAGCAGAAGGTGCTTGAAGTCTGCAAGCGATATCCGGTGTACAGAAGCTGACATCTGCTCGCGTTTTGCCACGCTGAAAACGAGCTGACGCTTGCGATTACTTCGATATCTGATAGCTGCGCTCTTGTTATCGAGCTCCAGACTCCCTACGGTCTAAGTCCTGTTCATCGCTGGCTAGCTTGAGATTGGCTACACAGCTAAATGGGTCCCAATTAGGACGCATCTGAAGCGGCCTGTGAGTGCGCAGACCTAACCAACCTTTTCATGATAATATTCAGCTACTTACAACGGTAGGAAAGGCATATGCACTGTCCATTTTGCGGCGCTGAGGAGACCAAAGTCATCGATTCTCGATTGGTGGCGGAGGGGAATCAAGTTCGGCGCAGACGAGAATGCCTGCACTGTGCAGAGCGATACACGACTTATGAAATGGCCGAACTGGTTATGCCGAGGGTCATCAAGCAGAACGGTAATCGCGAGCCATTTAATGAGGAGAAGTTGCGCGCAGGTTTCCATCGAGCTTTGGAAAAAAGGCCGGTGGCCATTGAGCGTATCGAAGAGGTGATCAACCATATAAAACATGATCTGCGTGCTACGGGTGAACGCGAGGTCAAGTCACTGGTTATTGGCGAGCTGGTGATGGACCAGCTAAAGCGGCTCGACCAGGTGGCCTACGTGAGATTCGCCTCGGTCTATCGGAGCTTCGAGGACATTTCAGAGTTTAGGGATACGATTGAGCGCTTAGAGGCGGAGCCTGCCTTGAAGTCGGTCGACTGATCTGCCAGTTCTTACTGTGAACGTAGTTGACGATACTAGAATGATGACGCGTGCGCTGCAGCTAGCGCGCCGCGGCCTGTACTCTGCGATGCCGAATCCGCACGTAGGCTGTGTATTAGTAAGAGACAAAAAGATCATTGGCGAAGGCTACACGCAGCCTGCGGGTGGGAATCATGCCGAAATTGAAGCTTTGGAGGCTGCCGGCGATGCCACCGGTGCGACCGCCTACGTCACCTTAGAGCCTTGTAGCCATCAGGGTAAAACCGGCCCCTGTACGAAAGCGTTGATTGCAGCAGGCCTTGAACGTGTGGTGGCGGCGATGCCCGACCCAAATCCGCTGGTGGCCGGCGAGGGCATCAAACAGCTTCGAGAAGCCGGAATTGACGTCGATGTCGGCCTGCTTGAGTCGGAAGCGCGGCGCATGATTCCTGGCTTTATTGCTCGTATGACGCGCGGTCACGGCAGGGTGCGCGCCAAGCTCGCTATGTCTTTAGATGGTCGTACTGCAATGGCCTCTGGCGAGAGCCAGTGGATTACTGGCACGGCCGCTCGCAAAGATGTGCAACGCTTGCGCGCGAGCAGTTGCGCCATTGTTACGGGCGTTGGCACGGTGAGAGCAGATGATTGCGCCCTGACTGTAAGATCTGAACAGCTCGGAATGCCGCGTACGCAGGCGGAACTCGCCGCTGCTCGTCAGCCTCTGCGAGTGGTACTGGACTCGACACTCAGCACGACGAAGGATGCGCGTATTTTGGGTGATGGTGGTCCGACTCTGATTTGTCATCGTAACGATGTCACTCCCAACGCCGACCTGAGTGCTAGCAGAGCAGAATTCCTGGCGCTCGCGGGTGACGAGGCTGGCCTCGATCTAACAGGCCTGATGACAGAGTTGGCGAAACGGCAGTGCAACGAGATTCTGGTAGAGTCGGGCGCAAGGGTAGCGGGCTCGTTTTTGCAGGCGGGTCTACTCGACGAGTTGATCGTTTATGTTGCGCCCAGCTTAATGGGTAATGAGGCGCGTCCACTACTGCAGCTGCCCTTGCAACGAATGGCAGACAAAGTCCAACTCAAAATTGAAGACATACGCAAGGTCGGCGATGACTTTCGATATACGGTCAAACCGGTATGAGCGCCTGCCATGTTGTCCCTATTGGAGTGCTGCTCCGTGGCTGTGAATTACGAGCTTAGAGGTAGTCTATGTTTACAGGAATAGTTCAAGCCACCGGTACCGTAGCTGCACTGCAGCCAACAGCGGGCGATGTGCGACTGCGCATTGAGACAGGAAAACTCTCGCTGCAGGATGTCGAGCTGGGTGACAGTATCTGCACCAGTGGGGTTTGCCTTACAGTGATTGAGCTGCCAGGTGATGGCTTTTGGGCAGACGTTTCCGTGGAAACCCTGGACTTTACGACGTTGGGCAGCCTTAAACCCGGTTCCAGGGTGAATCTAGAGAAAGCGCTGACACCCAGCAGCCGTCTTGGAGGCCATATTGTCAGCGGCCACGTAGATGGTGTGGGCGAAATCACACGGCTTTATGAAGACGCTCGCTCATGGCGCGTGGAGATAGCTGCACCGACGCAACTTGCAAAATACATCGCGCACAAAGGCAGTATCTGTGTGGACGGTACCAGTTTGACCGTTAATGAAGTGTCAGGTAGCAGCTTTGATCTCAATATTATCCCGCAAACGATGTCAGAAACGATCTTTGATCAGTATCAATCTGGTACTGCAGTTAATCTAGAAGTGGATGTTATTTCACGCTATTTAGAGCGATTGATACTGGGCGATAAAGCCGCAGACCCTGGTGCAGAAGCGGGTTTGACGATGAAAACGCTGGCTGAAAATGGCTTTCTCCGCGACTAGAGCTGCATCCGAACGACAACAGAATTTTGGAAAAAGGGTGAATACGGTAGATGAATTAATCAGTGACGTCCGTCAGGGCCGCATGGTTGTCCTGCTCGACGATGATGCGGACAGTCACAATGAGGGCGTCGTGATGGTGGCGGCCGAACACTGCGATGCTAACCACGTTAACTTTATGGCCAGGCGCGCTCGCGGACTGGTTTGTCTAACACTGACTGAGGAGCGCTGTCGGCAGCTTGAACTGCCACTCATGGTTGATGATGGACTGGGCGACAAGGCGCATTTTACACTGTCGATAGAAGCAGCACAGGGAATAGACACGGGTATTTCCGCCGCGGATCGGGCGCGGACTGTGCAGGCAGCCGTAGCTCCGTTTGCAAAGCCGGGTGATATTGTTCAACCCGGCCACATCTTCCCCTTACTGGCGCTACCTGGCGGCGTTTTAACTCGAGCGGGTCACACCGAGGCCGCATCAGACTACGCTCGTTTGGCCGGACTTTTGCCCGCCGCCGTCATTACCGACATTCTCACGCCTGAGGGGGAAGTCGCCGACGGCCCCTCGCTACGCGCATTCGCCCAAGAAAATAAGCTGAAAATGGGTACCATAGCGGATCTAATTCATTTTAGATTGGCAAACGAGCGCACGATACGACGTATACGGGAAGGCCAAATTGAGACGGATTTTGGGCCCTTTCAGCTGGTTGCTTATCGAGATCAAACGGGGGGTGGTGTTCACCTCGCTCTTTTCTGCGGCGAGATTGAGTCGGATAAACCGACGCTGGTTCGCGTTCATGTGCAATCGGCGCTGCGAGATCTTGCTACCAGCCAGATCCCCGGGCAACAGAACTGGAATATGGCGCGCTGTCTTGAAACCGTCGCTGCGAATGGGTCGGGCGTTATCGTGTTGCTGGCCCACTCTGAGGGATCAGACCAGCTCCTGGCGAGTATTGATATGGCCTTAGGTCATGCATCCGAGCCCCAGACGGCCACTCCGGATACCTATACAAATGTTGGCTTGGGTTCCCAGATATTGAAGGATTTGGGTGTCGGAAAAATCCACCTGATGGGAGCACCGATCAAGTACAATGCGATCTCCGGCTTTGGACTTGAGGTGCTGGATTTTATTCAGCCCGGCGATAATTAGCCCCAAGGCGAGCTAGCGTTTCACCTTTGAAGGAAAAAGCGATGACAGACATCACGACGCTTGAAGGCGACTTTACCAGTAGTGAAGGCAACTATGCTCTAGTGGCAACCCACTGGAACAGCTTTGTGGTCGGGCATCTGGTGGAAGGCGCTTTGGATGCATTGCGACGCCACGGCATCGGCGATGAGCAAATATCTATCGTGCGGGTACCTGGAGCGTTTGAAATTCCGCTGGCGTGCAAAAAGCTGGCAGCCGCCGGTGGCGTGGATGCGATTATCGCACTTGGTGCTGTCATTCGAGGCGGCACGCCGCACTTTGAGTACGTCGCGAATGAGTGCACCAAGGGCGTGGCGCAGGTCAGCATGGACTTCAGCCTACCGATTACGTTTGGTGTTCTGACGGTTGATTCGATAGAGCAAGCAGTGGAGCGTGCTGGCACCAAAGCTGGAAACAAGGGCGCCGAGGCTGCGATGTCGGCCATCGAAATGGTCAGCCTGCTGAATAAGATTGGCTAAGTGGCACTGCGCAATACTCTCGCCGCTGAGCGGCGCAAGGCCAGACATTATGGCATGCAGGCGCTGTATCAATGGTTAATGACTGCGGCAGCGCCTGGAGAAATCGAATCCCAGTTTAGAGAAGAGTACGATTTTAGCCATGTTGATCTCGAGTACTTCCAGGCACTGGTTCACGGCGTGCCAGAATCCGTTGATGAGCTGGACGACACTTTCAAACCGTTTTTAGATCGTAGCCTGGACGAGCTGGATCCAATCGAGCGGACGTTGCTACGCATGGGAACCTATGAGCTGGCGCACCGTGTAGATGTACCCTATAAAGTTGTCATTAACGAAGCTGTTGCCCTAGCCAAAAAGTTTGGGGCCACCGATGGCCATAAATACATCAATGGCGTGCTTGATAAAGTTGCCAGACATTTGCGTAAGGCTGAGATCGACGGGGCTGCCTGATGCCTCTTTCTGAGTTTGAACTTATTCAACGCTACTTTTCCTCCTACGGTCGAGGCGCGTCTGTTGATCTGTCGGTAGGCGATGACTGTGCGATTCTGTCACTGGCTAGCAATGAGCGTCTTGCCACCTCGATCGATACGCTCGTTCAAGGCGTTCACTTTTTCGAAGATAGTTTCCCGGAGGACGTCGGATTTCGCGCAGTGTCAGTTGCGGCCAGCGATTTGGCGGCCATGGGCGCTAGTCCGATTGGTATGACCTTAGCGATGACAGTCCCGGAGGTGGACGAGCTTTGGCTGCACGCCTTTGCGCAAGGTATGGCGGCTGCCAGCACGCAATATCGATTACCGCTTGTGGGTGGCGATACGACTAAGGGGCCATGCAGCATCACGATCCAAGTGATGGGAGCGCTGCCCACCGATAAAGCGCTACTGCGTGAAGGTGCGCAAGCAGGCGACCGTCTGTGTGTATCGGGCGTGCTCGGTGACGCCGCAGGAGGTTTAGCCATTCTTCAGGGCAAATGGCAGGCGCAGCCGGAACATGCAGAATACCTTCTGCAGCGTTTTAATCGGCCCGAAGCGCGATTGGATCTGGGTCGCGCTCTTCTAGGGTCGGCTACCGCAGCCATTGATATATCCGATGGTCTGCTCGCTGACGCTGGACATATCGCTGCCGCGAGTGGCGTAAAGGTCTGTATTGACTCACAGCGATTGCCCCTGTCAGAGGCGCTGCAATCTCATGCAGACCCCGAGCAGGTACGCCACTGGGCGTTGACGGGGGGTGATGATTATGAGCTGTGCTTTTCGCTACCGGTTTCCGTTCCGATACCGGCCGGTTGCAGCTGCATCGGCTCGATTGAAGAGGGCAGCGGGCTGTTATGCGACTCACATACCGTTATTGAGACTGGCTACACACACTTCTAAAGGGAGCTGAGATCAACCAGCCCGCCGTCAAAAAAGCGCCAGAACCTTTCCGCAGCCCGGTACAGTTTCTGGCATTCGGCTTTGGTAGTGGCCTCGCGCCAAAAGCGCCCGGCACCGTCGGCACGGTGGTTGCGGTTCCACTTTATCTACTGTTTGCCGATGTCGGATTCTTTGCCTACACCTTGATACTGCTGTTGACGTTTTGCGCCGGTGTATGGATTTGTGAGACAACCAGCAAAGCCCTGGGTGTACACGATCACCCCGGTGTCGTGTGGGATGAATTTGTTGGTTACTGGATCACGATGTGGGCACTGCCGCCGAGCTGGGGCTGGATATTGGCCGGCTTCGTCCTGTTCAGGTTGTTAGACATTATCAAACCTTGGCCAATCGGTCTCCTGGATAAAAAGGTGGATGGCGGCCTCGGTATCATGATTGATGATGTCGTAGCGGGCCTAATGGCCTGTGCCGTGCTGCATATGATTTCGTGGTTTTGGCATTAATTGCTGGATATGTTTTCCCCGGGTGCCTAAAGTCGCCAGTGTCTACGCAATAATGGGCTCGGCCCGGACAGCGTGTAATCAACTGAGGCGTGCAAGATGCAATCACGCGCTTATGCGTTACTGATTCCAGGATTTCTCGTGCTGTTAACAGCGCTTGTCCGAGCTGATGTCTCACGGGTTGAGGTAGAGGCACTGTTTACGGACGCGGCCTTTCTAAAAATAGATGGCGAACGCAAGATGTTGAAGGCCGGACAGTCTCACAAAGGCGTCGTTTTAGTTTCTGCGCATTCGCGAACTGCCACGCTCGAAATTGATGGGGTAGTTGTAGAGCTCGGCACGACGCGGCGTATTGGTACCCGCTACGAGCGTGCTGAATCTCAGGTGGTAAGCATACCCCGCGATGCCATGCTGCAATATCAGACCACGGCGCGTATCAATGGCCGCGCGGTCCAGGTACTCGTAGATACCGGCGCGAACGTTGTGGCCCTCAACTCGCGCCAAGCAGACGCCTTGGGAATCGACTATGCCGCGGGCCAGCTCGGCAGGGTAGAGACTGCCAGTGGCGCTGTTAATGCATGGATCGTGAATTTACGTTCTGTGGACGTAGGCGGCATCCGTGTCGAAAATGTGCAGGCCTCTGTGCTTGAAGGCAGTTTCCCCAGTACCGTATTGCTGGGAATGACCTTTCTCAGGCATGTCAAAATGGAAGAGGTAGACGGCGTGTTGTCTCTGTCGCGGGCCTGGCAGTAGCACCCGGCGGCGCTCGCGAACACCAAACGAAAGCGGTAAAATACCCGGCCCTTTCCGGTGGATGTCCCGTTTGACAGTACAATACGTAGAATCCTCGCGCCTCCCTACGCAATGGGGAGAGTTCGACATGCATGGCTTTGAAGATGCTGAGTCAAACAAGGAGCACCTGGTACTAACCATGGGCGATGTTGGCACTGGCGAGCCGGTTTTAGCCCGCGTGCACTCCGAATGTCTTACCGGAGACGCCTTGTTCAGTATGCGCTGTGACTGCGGGAATCAGCTACGAGCCGCCCTGGAAGCCATTTCTGCGGAAGGACGTGGAGCGCTGTTTTATCTACGTCAAGAAGGGCGCGGTATCGGTCTACTGAATAAAATTAAAGCATACAAATTGCAGGATGCCGGGGCGGATACGGTAGAGGCGAACGAGCAGCTGGGCTTTGGTGCCGATATGCGAGACTACAGCATACTTGGTCCGATGTTTTCGCACCTTGGCATTTCCTCTGTCAGACTTATCACCAACAACCCACGCAAGGTCGCAGCGCTTGAAGAGCACGAGGTCAAGGTCGTTGAGCGCATTCCATTGATCACGGACCGAAACCCCCACAATGACAAATACCTAAAGACAAAAAAGGGTAAGTTGGGCCACTTTTTTTAGGGATCAGCTCTGGTTTGTCGCGTTGGAATTATCTATCTCGCTCGATAACATAACTCGCCAGCTGGCGTAACGGATCTGCTGATCCATCGAAGTCTTGCAGGGACTTAAGAGCGAGAGAGAACAACTTTCTTGCCTCCGATTTCGCATCGATCAGGCCCAATAACTGCACATATGTGGGCTTGTTCGCCTCGCTATCCTTGCCACCTGTCTTGCCTAAGGTGGCAGTGTTGCCCTCTACGTCAAGAATGTCATCCACGATTTGAAAGGCGAGACCAATCTGAGCGCCGAATAACTCAAGTGCGGTGCGCTGCGCCGTTTCAGCTTCCGCTGCGATCGCACCCATTGCAAGCGCAGCTTTTATGAGCGCACCCGTTTTTAGTGAGTGCATCGTCTTTAACTGCTGCAGTGTCAAGCTGCTTTGTGCGGCCGCGATATCAATAGCCTGCCCCCCAACCATGCCGTCAAAACCTGCGGCTTTAGACAGCACCTGAATCATCGTGAGCCGCTGTGTGGCGCTGAACCCCTTAGCTTCGGCTAACAGCTCGAAGGCCTTGGCTTGGAGGCCATCACCGGCGAGGATCGCTGTTGCCTCGTCGTAGGCTTTGTGACAGCTGGGTTTGCCGCGTCGCAAATCATCGTTGTCCATGGCGGGCAAATCATCATGAATGAGTGAATAGGTATGAATCATTTCGATGGCGCAAGCCACGTCGTCCAGACCCTCGATGCGGGTAGTGGGTTGCACCGCGTGGTAGGCGTTGTAGACCAGCAAGGCTCTGATCCGCTTACCGCCATTGGTGAGTGCCTCCAAGCTCGCAGATTTCAGCCGTAGTAGGCTGGCGTCATCTGCAGTTGGATTGCCCTCAAGACCCGACAGGGAAGAAACCAGTCGAGTGTTAACGCGTTTGCGCTGTGCTTCTAAGAAATCTGGTGGTTGAAAGCTCATTCAGCATCTTCGACAGAAAAGGGTTCTTCTCGGAGCTCTCCATCCTTTTCGGTCAGTTCGATGACCCGTTGTTCCGCATCTCTGAGTTGTTTTTGAGCCTCGCGAATCAATTTAAGGCCACTTTCAAAAGCGGCCAGCGAGTCCTCCACCGAGAGATGATCCGCATCAATTTTCTCGATAGTGAGTTCTAGCTGAGATAGCGTGTCTTCCAGGCTGGGCTTGTCTGATTCCTGCACGCAGTCCTTCTCCTAGCATTAGTTGAATTGGGTCGAGCATGTATGGGATGGCAAAGTATATCGTTTTTTGGGTCTCATGAATGCGATACTGAGCTCGCACAGGGGAAAATCCAACCAAGGCTGAGGTTGTAAAGTATATGCGGCTTTGCAGCTCATAACTGGTTGTTGTATCCGGGCTATTTTGGTTGGAAAGGAAAATGAAGGGGACAAAAATGAACGGTCCTTCCAGGCGGATATTACTTATTACACGCAATTTGCCGCCCTTGGTAGGGGGAATGGAGAGCCTGTTACTGCGGTGCGTTGATGCCTTGGAAGCCGAATACGCGGTTACTGTAGTAGGTCCGAAAGGCTGTTCGGCGTATTTGAATGACAGCGTGGAAGTCGTTGAGCTGCCAAGCGGACTGGTAGGCTTTGTGCTTCTCTCGCCATTTT
Organism: Pseudomonadota bacterium; assembly: GCA_039025905.1. Taxonomy (GTDB): domain Bacteria; phylum Pseudomonadota; class Gammaproteobacteria; order Pseudomonadales; family Halieaceae; genus JARRPM01. Next base: position 27,672 of record JBCCNJ010000032.1, read on the forward strand.
ACGCCTTGTGGTTAGCCTGGTTGAAAAATCCCTGCCTGGTTTTTGGGGGGAGCGGTTTAACAGCGCTAGCCTGTGCAGCGGCCAGGAAGCTATCGAAGGCACCCACCGTGTGCTACGTACACGGTTTGGATGTCGTCGCCGAAAATTGGATTTATCAAAACTTGTTTGTACGTTGCTTACGCAGCTTTGAAGGTATTATTGTCAACAGCAAGAATACTCTCCGCTTATGTGTGCACGCTGGCATCGCGGAACAGAAAACAACGCTCGTTCACCCTGGATGTGAATTGCCTATAGAAGTGGATCGAGTGCGAGCGCGCAACGAGTGTATTGACGAGTTGACCGGTATCGATGGTTTTATCCTACTGTTTGTTGGGCGAATCGCGCGCCGGAAGGGCCTACTTCCCTTTATTCAGAACGTGTTTCCTGAACTCTTGCGCAGGCGCCCAGAAACCATTTTGGTTATCGCGGGAGACAGCCCAGAGGAGAGTCTCAGCCACCGTAGTGACGAGCTACACCAGATTTTTAATGAAATTAAGGTTAGGGGCTGGGAGCAGAAGATCAAATTTTTGGGAAAGGTCGACGATGCTACCCTCGCAGTTTGCTACGCTGCAGCAGATTGCTTAATCCTACCACTCGTGCCAGTCGCAGGCGATGTAGAAGGCTTTGGTATGGTCGCTATAGAGGCAGCAGCCTATGGCACACCAACTGTCGCGTTCTCCGAGGGTGGTGTCTCCGATGCGGTGGCGCATGGAGTGAGTGGCTATCTTGTCGAGTCCGGGAACTACGCGGCTATGTTAGAAGTTTTGACCAACCTGAGAGCGGAGAACTTACCCGCGATGGCTTGTCGCGAACACGCAGGCCGGTTTGGCTGGACCGTTTTTAACGAAAACTTCGTATCGGCGGTTAATCAAATTATACAGGGGAGATCATCTGATGCAGCCTGACAAGGAGAGAGTTAAGGCGTTTTACGACCAGAACTACTACTCTGACATTGAAGGCAGCGGTCACCCTACAAAACACCACATACGCCTGGCTGAGCGTCTTGGAATTAACGCTGACGAACGCCTGCTGGATGTGGCCTGTGGCACTGGTGAATGGTTAAAAGCCGTTTGCGTAAACGGGACTAAAGTAAGCGGTATCGATCTATCCGAGAGGGCGGTGGATTTTTGTCGCAGGGATAACCCACATGGCGATTTTCATTGCCAGAGTTGCGAGCAACTGCCATTCGAAAATGACTTTTTTGATTGGGTAAGCTGTTTAGGTTCCTTAGAGCACTTTCCGGATAAGAGTGCATCTATGACGGAGATGGTGAGAGTGCTTCGCCCGGGCGGTAGCCTCGTCATGTCGGTTCCCAATAGCGATTTTATCGGCTACAAGCTAGGGCTCTATGCGGGCACTAATCAGGCGGGAGTCATAGAGACGCCAATGCCAATCAGCTTTTGGCAGGCATTAGGAGAGGGCGCCGGCATGAAGCTGACGCGTAAGTGGCGCGATCTTCACTTCGTTAATCTAGATTGGATACGTCAGAACGGAATGGTCAAAGCCGTGCCAAGGGGATTAGCTGCACTGACGATCGCGGCCTTGCCTTTGAGTTTACAGTACCAGGTATATTTTCACTTTGTGAAATCTTAAATGTCTGCTAGTAGCTTTTGGAGAATGAGTGAAGATGCTTCCCAGGTGCTCCGCGACTCCCGTAGCGTAACGGGATTATCCAATAAATAACTCATCTTGGATGCCATCTTATGCGCGTCACCAAGAGGCGTTAGTAGGGAATTCGTATCGCATAGAATCCAACGCGCGGGCGCCGTATCGCTTGCTAGCACAGGACGTTCACAAGCTAAGGCTTCATAAATCTTTACAGGATAACTGAAGTTTCCAAAGGCCGAGTCTTTGTTGATACATACGAGCAAGTCGCAGCTATTGATGAGCAATGGCATATTGGCATCTTCAACATATCCCATGCGATGAAGCCGGTGTTCGGGAAGGGTGAGCTCGGCGTGGTTTCTACCGCTGAGCACCACGCCGTAGTCTAGCCTCTTTAGCTCAAGTTGTTCTATCGCATTTATGAAAAGATCGAAACCACGAGTCCTGTCAGCCGTACCGAGGTAGCCTATAAGTTTGCGATCAGTTGGTAGGCCCAGGGCCTCTCGCGATTGTATCAATGGCAGTGGTTCGAATAGGGGGTCGGCAGCCATAGGCACGATTGCGCTGCTTGTATCCTTGCCGTAGCGACAGAGCATTTCGAGGAGTTGTGGTCCTGCAGCTGTGATTCCATCTGCTCGCCTGAGCGCTTTCCGCCACAGCCAATGCAGCGGCTTAGCCCAGGAAATGTAAGCTTCATAATTGTCGTAGGCGTCGATAACCAGCTTGCAGTCGACAGCGTTGGCAATGCGTGCACCTAGAATACCGTACCAAGTATCGGAAAATGCGATGACAACATCTGGTTTGATATCTGAAGCTATCTGAAGTAACGAAGCATAAAACGCGCCTACGTTGGGTGCCGCTCTTAACGAGTGGAGCGTCATACCATCACGTACCTCGGTCAGCTCAGGCTCAGCCTGATAGCTGGCAAAAACTAAGTGCACTTCATTGCCAGATGTCGCGAGTAGTCGGGGTAAATGATAAAAGCGACCATAGGGTCTCGTGAATAAGTCACGATTCTGAGGGCGTCGCTTTGTCAGTGCCAGTACTTTCAAATCATCACGTTACTATATTGCTGTTCGGCGATACTTATTTTTCATTCCAAACTATGTGCAGAATAGCAAAAGCTGGAATTGGCGGGGGATGTGTTGCAGAAATTTAGTCTGGGAATCCTTATTGTGCTGTGTCTTGCGACAAGAATTAAAAATGCAGTCGCTGTACGTGTACAGATTGGATAGAGGATTCACCTAGCGATGATCAGGTGCGGTTGAAATGCTCTGCAAAAGGAGATTTTGATTTTCTGACAATAATCAATTGAGGGGCTTGTGATCGATAGTGTCGAAAATCTAGCCGCGCTTCGCGTTAGCGAACAGTTTAGCAAGTATCTAGCCGGCACGATCTGCCAGACGATCCGGGTTTTCAGAGACCTTTTGATCAAGCTCGGGAAGGTATGCGCGATGCCGAATCTCATGCAGTTTGATCAGCTCCTAAAATAGAGGGCTGTGCGTGCTATGTGGGGTTTAATCAATGTTTGGGAAATAGCGCGGCGCGAACTTGTGACTAACCAGTATAAAGCATCTTGCACTAGAGTTAGTGTGCAAATGGCTATGACTCATTGACGACTGTTTCCAAGTCCAGCAGGTTCGGTCATTGCGCTAAGGTCGGAGGAAAATCTATTGGCTTCTATGGATTCACGAATGGATGCTAGGATTTTCAGATCTGTCAAACCAGACTGGTTAAGCTGTTCGCTGTGCTCGCCATGCTCCACGAACAGGTCTGGAAGTCCAAGATTCAATACCCTGGTGTGCCTACCTTGTGCAAAAAGAAACTCGATGACTCCTGAACCCGCGCCCCCTGCAATGGTGTTTTCTTCAACTGTAACGAGAAGTTCATGTCCTGCCGCGATCTGCAATACCAGCTCCTCGTCGAACGGTTTCACCCATCTCATATCTACGACGGTGGCATTGAGTTTATCTGCGGCGCTCATGGCCTGAGGTAGCAACGCGCCGAAATTCAATATCGCCACGCGCTCGCCTCGGCGAAGTTCTACCGCCTTACCGATCTCAAGCCGCGTCATCTCAGCCTGAATTTGTGCTCCGGGTCCGGTTCCCCTTGGATATCGGATAGCGCTTGGCCCCTCATACAAAAACGCTGTGTATAGCATCTGCCTGCACGCATTCTCATCGGAGGGGGCGCCAATCACCATATTCGGTATGCAGCGCATATAGCTGAGGTCAAAAGCGCCATGATGCGTTGGACCGTCTTGCCCAACCAGACCGGCGCGATCAATTGCAAACGTCACGTCGAGGTTCTGCAGGGCAACATCATGGATCAATTGGTCATAGCCTCGCTGCAAAAAAGTGGAATATATCGCTACCACCGGCTTCAGGCCGTCGCAGGCCATACCGGCCGCCAGCGTGATCGCATGCTGTTCCGCAATGGCAACGTCGTAATAACGCTCCGGAAACTCGCGCGCAAAGTCGACCATGCCTGAGCCCTCGCACATCGCCGGTGTAATACCGATCAAGCGCGGCTCCTGTGCCGCCATATCACATAGCCAATCGCCAAAGACTTGCTGATACTTGGGTCGTTTTTGAGGAACCGCTTTGGCGCCCGGCGTGGCGTCGGATAGTTGCGGTGCTTTCGGTTTCGCCTCTATTTTGTTGATGGCGTGATAGCCAACGGGATCGTTTTCTGCAGGTGCGAAGCCCTTGCCTTTTACTGTTCTGATATGCAGGAACTGTGGTCCCTCTAAATCCTTCATATTCTCAAGAGTGCGCACCAGCTGTGGTAAGTCGTGGCCATCCAGTGGGCCAATGTAATGAAATCCCAGTTCCTCAAACATCGTGCCCGGCGCGACCATGCCCTTCATATGCTCTTCGGTGCGTTTGGCCCATTCCCAGAGAAAGCTGAAGTTCTGTAAGAAACGCTTGAAGCGTTCACGCAGGCTCAAGTAGGTTTTAGTTGCCCAGATTTTGGCGAAGTAGGAAGCCAGTCCCCCTTCATTGTGGCCAATCGACATCTGATTGTCGTTGAGAATGACTAGCATATTCGGGCGTTCATGCCCCGCGTGTGCCAACGCTTCAAATGCCATCCCTCCAGTAATAGCGCCATCGCCAATCACAGCCACCACCTTTCGATCCAAGCCTAGCTGCCTGGCGGCAAGAGCCATGCCCATGGCGGCGGAGATGCTGGTGGAAGAATGGCCGACTCCGAAGGTGTCAAACTCACTTTCGCTGCGCTTGGGAAAGCCAGCTAAGCCGCCAGAGCGCCGCATTGTATGCATTTGTTGCCGGCGGCCAGTCAGTATCTTGTGTGGGTAGCTTTGATGACCGACATCCCACACGATGCGATCCTCAGGGGTGTTATAGACGTGATGTAGTGCGATGGTGAGCTCAACCACACCCAACCCTGCGCCGAAATGCCCCCCCGATTGACCAACGCAGTAGAGTAGAAAACCGCGGAGTTCTTCACTCAGCTGCAGCAGCTCGCTAGCACTTAACTTGCGCAGTTCATTACCAGCATCCAAAGCGTCCAGCAGCGGTGTGTCCGGAGGTGTAAGAGGTATATCCGAGAGCATGGCGCGATTCTAGCGCAAAACAGTGTAAAAGTAGCCTTTTAGCTGAGGCACCTCTGATTAATTAAGAGGCAGTGCTATCACTTCCCAGGCGACTTTGCAGTAGCAGCGAGAGTCGCACATAGCCATCGTCGTTTAGGTTGACACCATCCAAACGAAAAAAATCAGGATTTGGCTCGCCGTTGCCGCCTGCCAAAATCCCGTTTGCATCGAGTATATCCACTTGCTCTTGCTTCGCCGCCCACGCTTTCAGAAGACGTGTCGCCTCGTCAATCTTGTCGTAATCCGCAGGATGCAATGGCGTTTTTATTGGCGCGAAAATGCAGTAGCGACGGGGTACTTGATAGGATTCGTCGAGCTCCACCAGCGCTTGTATTGCCGCAACCAATTCCTCTGCTGACTTGCTGTCGCGGAGTCGAAATTCACTGTTGCTGGGCAAAAAGATCAAGACGCTAGGCTGATAGTAACCCACCAGCTCTTCGTGATAGTGGGTGATATCGTTGACGGTGGCATCACCTAAGGAACGCATCAGCACTGGCGTTGGGCTCAGCAGGTCACCCAGCCCTTCCCAAAGCTTGACGCGACGTCCGCCGACTACGAGGATGGGCAATTCGGGAATATCCATCGCGGCATCGACTTTGGCGTACTCGCGAATCTCCTCGGCCCACGTCTGTGGCGAGGCATCTAGTGTGGCCTTCATCTCCTGCGAAACCAGATAAGTCAGGTGGACGATAGGAAGTAGCAGGAGAATAGCGCAGATTGTGCGGATATTTTTCCAGGAGTACATGCCCGGACCTGGGTTAGTCTTGTTTACAAAGTGTGGAGCAAAACGGTTTCACAGGCAACGCAGTGGGCTGTGATGTGGTTCTCAGCTTTCGAGTGAAAGCTTATGTTTGCAACATCTTGGGTGTAGGATTCTGGAATGATATACCAGCGCCATATCCCCAAAGATGAGCTGTTTGTCGCCCAACTTGAAACGCTACTCCAAAACGGGCGCGTCGCGACCCTGGGTGCTCATCTCATTGGAATTATCGCGACGGTAGTTCTCTTTTGGCAGTACCTACCCCTCGCAGTGATTCTCTTGTGGGCTGCGGCTTTCATGATATTGCTTCTACTGCGCGCCTTGCAGATGAGCAATGCGCTTGTAGAACGACGTTACCAGTCGCGTCCAAGTCGTGTTTATTGGCAATTAATTTTCGGGGCCATTGTTACGGGTGCAATCTGGTCGGTGAGCTACATTTATGCGGTGACGCGTGTCCCCATCACGATGCAGTATATGTTCTTGCTTGTAATTGTCATGATTACCGCATTTTCAGTTGGTTACTCAGTTGTTATTCGCGAGTACTTTGTCGCCTATGTGTTCGCCTCCCTGTGGCCAATCGCCTGGTGGAGCCTGGTAAATTACTGGGAAGACTCCTACAACCTATTGATTGGGCTATTGCTGCTCGCTTTCTGTGCGCTTCTAATTTCGATCAGCGATCGCGTACACATATCTTTTCGCAACATGATTTCGCTCAACTGGGAGCGGGAAACAATGGCTCAGGAGCTGGGTGATCTCACTACATCTCTACGTGATCGCAACCGTCAGCTGCGTGATGCGCGGCGCCAGCTCACGGATCTGGCTAACGTAGATGAGCTTACAGGATTGGGCAATCGTCGACTCATTAATAAGGTGCTGCAGGATGAAATCAATCGGGCTCGTCGCAGTAATTCGTATCTCTCAGTAATCTTGCTGGATGTGGATTTTTTCAAACACTACAACGATAACTACGGGCATACAGAGGGGGACAAAGTCCTCAAGCGCCTTGCAGATTTGATGCAGCGCGCAACCAGTCGTGCGGGTGAGATGGTCGGACGATTTGGCGGTGAAGAGTTTATATTGGTTCTGCCGGGTGCCAACGCGCAATCAGCCATGCGCACGGCGGAGCGACTAAAAAACCTGGTGAGCTCAGAGGGTATACCTCACGACAAATCAGAGATCAGCAGTATCATCACGGTAAGCCAGGGTGTGGTTAGCATGCTACCCGATGCCGATCTGACGCCAGTGGACATTATCAAGCGTGTCGATGAGGCTTTATATCAGGCCAAGAACGAAGGCCGAAATCGCATATGTGTCGTCGAGTAGCCGGCTAGCCTGGCGCATCTTTGAAACGGTGAATCTGTCTGCGCTGCTTTTTTGTTGGTCGTCGCGATGGGCGATCGATCATTCCCCCTGCGGCCTTGCGAGCCGCCTGGTCTGCCTCTCTTCGCGCCAGACTCTCCGCTGTCTCGCTGTACAGCTTTTGTGCTTCAGGTGCACCGCGCCTTTGATCGCTGAGGCTGATCACCTCAATAGTGCGCTCGTCCCATCCCTGACGAATATGTAATACGTCCCCTGGGCAGATTTCACGCGAGACTTTAACTCGCTGGCCTCCCAGCTGCACCTTGCCCCCTTCGATTGCCGCTTTCGCCAGGCTGCGCGTTTTGAAGAAGCGCGCAGCCCAAAGCCACTTGTCCAGGCGTAACTTATCCAAGCTGGGCCTTTGCGCTCTTTGCTTTGTCAAAATCTGGCATGATTTCGTCAAAGTGGTGTATACCGGGAAACCGGGTATCGATGCGCTTTTGCCGTTGGCTATCGGGCTGCAGCATGGTCAACAGATGTGCAATACCGTAATCACTAGCCGCGCTCAGCACGGATTCAGTATCGTCTATAAACAACGTGCGCTCCGGGTCGAATGGATGTAGCGTTTGCAGTCTTTGCCAAAACGTGATGTCTTCTTTGGGTGCATCCAGGTCGTGTGAGACAACGACGCGGTCGAACCAGTGAGTGATATCTACCTTATCCATCTTGATTTCCAGTGTTTTGCGGTGTGCGTTGGTTACCAAGACAACATCTTTTTCGCTGGCATGTAACTGCGTCAAAAATTCGGCTACGAAAGGGCGTAGGGCGATCATATGCTGCAGCTCTCGCTTCAGCTTAGGGATATCCATGTCAAGCTGTTGTGACCAGTGATCCAGACAATACCATTGCAGCGTGCCTGTACCGCTATGGAATCGCGATTGAAGCTGCGCGGCAGAATCGCTTTCGCTGAGCCCGTATTTGCTTGCGTATACCCTGGGGAGGTGCTGCATCCAAAAGTAGTTGTCGTAATGCAGATCCAGCAAGGTGCCATCCATGTCTAGTAGTACGGTATCAATGGATGTCCAATCGATCATGGGAATATGCTCTATAGGCCGCAGAATGACGAGATCTTCACTAACTGCTGCTGGCAGTCGCCGGGCGAGTGGTATGATGACACGGAATGTTGTCGGAGGACACCGTGCCACCATTAAACGACCTGGTACCGCCGCTGCTTGATCTATGTTTGGGAGCGGGGACTATAGTCTGCGATTACTATCGATCTCCCCAGGATGCGAAACTCCAGAGCAAAAGCGATCAGTCTCCCCTCACTTTGGCCGACACGGCATCTCATGCACACCTGCTTGCGGGCCTCAGGGCGTTAACTCCTGGATGGCCAGTCTTGTCTGAAGAGTCTTCACCCGAGACACTGGCAGATCGCCTGAGTTGGAATCCGTTTTGGCTGGTTGATCCCCTGGACGGGACTAAAGAATTCCTCGCCGAAACGGGCGAGTTCACCATCAATGTCGCGCTGATAAGTGATCACCGTCCGGTATTAGGTATCGTATATGTGCCGCTTGTGCAGCAGGCCTGCGTCGGGATTCCGTCAGAAAACGCGTTCCTCTACTCTTATGGCGCAAAGGCAGGCTGGATTCGGCAGCCACTTCGAACCGTAAGCTCACGAACCCGAAATCAATTACGAGTGCTTGCCAGTCGGCGCCACAATAATGAGCGTCTTCAATGGTGTCTCGACTGGCTGACAAAGCGGCGAGGGGAAATACAGCGATTTGATGCGGGCAGCGCGCTCAAATTCTGTCAGCTAGCCCGCGGTGAAGGGGATTTGTACCCTCGCTTCTCACCCAGCTGCGAGTGGGATACTGCGGCGGGTCAGGCCGTATTGGAGGCAGCCGGAGGCGCGGTATGGGAACTGGATGGAAAGGTCCCCCAGTACAATCTCACCGACTCACTTTTTAGCCCGCACTTTTATGCGGTTGCGGACCCCTCGGATCCGATATGGCAGCAATTGCTTCGAGAGACTCCCAGGTAGTTGCGATGGCAGGGGTTCACATGTACTTATTTTGTCGAGAGGTATAGAGTGACACTTCTGAACGTCATTCGATAAAAACGGCGGTAGCGTTAGTGCTTACGGTATGACCGATATTACCCAGAACGATGCCAATAGCAGTGCAGACGCGGCAAACGAACCTCTCACGCCCGCTATGCGCCTCCTGGAGCTCCAGACCCGTCATCGGGCGCTGGATTCACAAATAACAGAGCTCTACGAGTATCCGTATCAGAATCAAATCCTGCTGCAGCGCCTCAAGAAAGAGAAGCTGAAGCTCAAGGATGCAATTGAGCGCCTCAAGGACGATATGATTCCCGATCTCAACGCCTAGGGCATCTATGAATATTGGGTTGGTTTATAGCAGCTTGCACTGTCTATCCTGCAGCGAGCCTTCCAAATCCAGCAGCTGGCGTTTCATGTCTAGACCGCCAGCGAAACCGGTCAACGAGCCATCGCTACCGATGACTCTGTGGCAAGGTACGATAATTGGCAAAGGGTTGCGACCATTAGCCGCCCCGACTGCACGCACGGCCGTGGGTTTATCTATTGCTCTTGCAATATCTGCGTAGCTGCACACTCGCCCCCAGGGTATCGTTTGTAGCGCACGCCACACCCGTAATTGAAAGTCTGTCCCTGCAGGCGCGAGCGGCAGGTCGAAGGTTTTCCTGTCGCCCTCGAAATATTCCTGCAGCTGCTGTACGGCCATCGCCAGTAAGTCGTCTTTGGGGTCGCTTTTGGTCACTTTGGCGGTATTATCCTCGAACTTGATCGCCTTAAGGCCAGCACCATTGGCAACAATTCGCAGCTTACCGATAGGTGTGAGTACGATACGCGTGTTCATAGGCTCCTCCAGAGTAGGTTGGCCGCATAGGACCGCCATGGCTGCCACAGTTCAGATTGTTTTTGCAGAGAGGTTGGCCTGGGAATTGTTTGCTCCCAGGCTTTCTTCAGTCCAAGATCGGTTGTTGGAAAGGCGTCTGGCTCGCCTACACCTCGAATAGCCACTATCGCCACCGTCCACGGTCCGACACCCTGAAGGTCAGCGAGCGCAGTCAAGCTCAGCTCTTCTTCGCGCTCGCAGTACGTCTGGCTCAGCAATTTCAGAGTCTCGCGTCGACGGCCCGGCATCGGAAATTGGCCGTCATCTAGGCCCGCAAGATCATGTGCTGTGGGGAAGACAGGAAAGTCAGCATCGCTGGTGGCAGCTGCAAACCTAGAGCAGATGGTTCTGGCTGCCTCGGTGCTCACCTGTTGTCCGACGATGGCGCGGACTGCCGATTCAAAGACCGAAAAACTGCCGGGTGAGCGAACCCCTGGATACCGTGCAAGAAGGGGTGCGAGTGCCGGCTCAGCTCCCAAGGTGGCTGCAATAGCGGCAGGGTTGGCATCCAAATCGAACATTCGCCGCACCGCCGCAACTACGGGC
>JBCCNJ010000033.1:0-36747 GCA_039025905.1 Pseudomonadota bacterium
AATGCTGTTCTTAGCCGCCAGGTTCGCCGCCTCGCAGGCGGCGAGTTTGGCGTGCGACACAGCGCGCGAACAATCTGAAAGGTGATGCGCTACGCTATAGGCCGACCGATAAATCGGCGCCTTCGCATATTCGAGCGAAACCGCGACGTCGGCCAGCATATGCTTCACTGCCTGGAAACTACCAATTGGCTTGCCAAACTGCTGCCGGTCCGCGCTATAGCTAACCGCTAAATCCACCATGGCGCGGCCAAGACCCAGGGCCTGCGCCGCGCTACCCAGCGCGCCCCGATCCAGGGCCATCTGCGCCAGCATCAAGGCGGGACGCCCTTCTAGTACAGGGGCAACTTGTTCTTTGCTTGCCACCGCATAGAGCTTGCGCGACGGATCGATGGATTCGTTGAAACGTAACTCGACTTGTTCCGGCGTCAGCGCAGTCCACTTGTCTGCCTCCTGCACAAGCAGCAAATCGGCCATATGCGCATCCTCAACCAGGAAACTATCTTCGAGAGCAACAGCAACCTGTACCTCGCCTGCGGCAAGCGGTTGCAGCCACCGCTCGGCCAACTCGCCACCGATCTCGGTCAACAGCGGTGCCGCCACCATCACGGTATTAACCAGGGGCTCGGGGAGCGCGACGTAGCCACATTCCTCGGCGATAAGCACAAAGTCCAGCTCGGTCATACCCAGCCCGCCGAATTTTTCTGGGACTGTCATACCCACCAAACCAAGCTCCGCTAACTGCTGCCACATCTTCGGGTCACGGCCTGTCTCCGTCTGCCAACCCGCTCGGACCCAGCTCGGGGTCACCTGCTCAGTGAGGAAGGCTTTGATGGAGGAGTGAAAAAGCAGCTGATCGTCTGTGAATGTTAGATCCATCGCTACCTCGGCATACCGAGTAAACGCTCGGCGATGATGTTGCGCTGAATTTCATTGGTACCCGCATAAATCGATCCCGACTGTGCGAACAGCCAGCCGTCTAGCCAGCTACCCACGTTCTTCGCGTCGGGTGCGCGAGGCAACAACTCTGCGCGAGCGCCGAGAATACTCACAGCGGTTTCGTGCATACTGCGGTCCAACTCCGACCAGAAGATTTTGTTGGTCGATGCTTCCGCACCGATTTTGCCACCGCACTCTAAAAGCGACGCACTGCGATAGGTGTTAAGACAGTAGCTCTCCGCATCCAGATAGGCGCGGATAACCGCGGCCCTGATGCCGGGATCTTTATCCGCAGAGGCCTGATTGGCCTTATACAAATTGACCAGCCGCCGGGCAGTTTCCTGAAAACGCGCGGGCGAGCGCAGCATCAGGCCGCGCTCAAAGCCCGCCGTTGCCATCGCCACCTGCCAGCCTGCGCCCTCCTCACCGAGTCGATTATCTAGGGCGACCTCTACATCATCAAAAAACACTTCGGCAAAGCCAGGCAAGCCATCTAGCTGAGCGATGGGTCGCACTGTCACACCCGCGGCATTTAAGGGCACTAAAATAAATGTCAAACCGCGATGGCGTTCCGAGTCGGGATCAGTGCGAAACATACCGAACAACCAGTCAGCCCATACCGCACGCGTTGACCAGATTTTCTGGCCGTTAATCACATAGTGATCACCCTTGCGGTCGGCACGAGCACGGATTGCCGCCATATCCGAACCGGCGTTCGGCTCCGACCAGCCTTGGGCCCACACCTCTTCACCACAGGCCATTTTGGGCAGAATTCGCGCCTTCTGTTCTTCGGTGCCGTACTCCATTAGCGTTGGGCCAAGCAGGAATATACCGTTCTGGTTCACTCGCTTCGGCGCCTCGGCACGATAATATTCTTCCTCAAAGATCAACCAATCGATCAGCGAGCAACCTCGACCGCCGTATTCCTTAGGCCAGGTGACCATGCCCCACTGACCCTCGTGCAGACGCGCCTCCCATTGCCGGTGCTGCGCAAACCCCTCTTGCGTATCGAAAGAGCGCAATGGCTCTGGGGGCACGTTATTTCGCAACCAGCCGCGAACCTCCATCCGCAGTGCCTGTTGCTCGGGTGTATAACTCAGCTCCATGCCAACTTAGCCCTCGAACTTTGCGTCGCGTTTTTCAATGAAGGCATCACGTGTTTCTCTCGAATCATCGAGGGTATAAGCCTCCAGAGTGAACCCCTGCTCCCAGCGATACTTATCTTCGAGATTACCGTCCTCGATACCGTTCAAGGACGCTTTCGCTAACTTCAACATCGCAGGAGACTTGGTCGCAATATTGGCCGCGATTTCTCGGGCAGCTCCATGCAATTCATCTAAGGGCACGACCCGCTCCACGGCGCCCAAACGGTAGGCTTCGTCGGCGTGAATAAACTCACCGGTAAAATACATGTAGCGCACTTTCTGCACAGGGAACATGCGCTGCAAGTGGGCACCTCCCCCTAAAGCGCCACGGTCAATCTCCGGCACACCAAAGCGGGCACATTCTGAGCACACGATAATGTCCGCTGCACCTGCGATTCCGATGCCACCGCCCAGGACAAATCCGTGCAGCGCGACAACGACGGGTTTGGGGTTGCGATGAATCGCTTCAAAGGTCAGGTAGTTACCCTCATTCACCGCCACAATTTTTTCCGGCTGCGCCGCCAGTTCTTTAATATCCACACCCGCACAAAAGCCCTTCCCACTGGCTGCAATAAGGATCACTTTCACCTCATCGTCAGCACCCAGTCGCTTGACCTCGTCGGCGATGGCATACCATCCGTCGCTATCAAAAGCATTCACAGGAGGGTGATCCAGCGTAAGCTCGGCAATACCCGCTCTCAGATGCGTGTTAAATGGCTTGCTCATCATGACTCCCTTAAGTCACCTTGCGCGATAGCTGGTTAAGGCGTTCATTCGCCTCTGCCACAATAGCGGCGACCAAAGTGGCACAATCTGGCAAATCGCTGATCGCACCGGCAACTTGGCCACTGGGCAGCACTCCTTGTGCCGGTTCACCCTCCACCATTGCTCGTTGAATAATCATGGGCGCATTAGCCGACATAATCAGCTCACTGGCGGTCATGTCACTGCTGCGCCCAAAGGACAGGGCCGTGCTCAACAAACTGCCCAGCGTAGCTCCGGTGTAGCGCTTGTAGGCAAGTGCATTGCGCAGTGCAATCACCAGCTTGCGCAGCCGGCCAGCACTTTCCATCTCCACAAGCAGTTCATTCATGATCATACGCTGGGGCAGACCGTCTATTGCCTTGGAAATAACGATATCGCCCGGATCAGAGCAAGCCACATAGCGCTGCAGAGTTTGCGCCGGTACTGGACTCTCTTCCGTCATTAAAAACCTCGTTCCCATTGCAATACCGTCAGCTCCCCATGCCAGCGCAGCCACGAGTGAACGACCATCCTTGAAGCCACCTGCTGCTATCACCGGAGTCTTTTCGCCGACGGCATCAATAACCTGGGGAAGCAACAGCGATGTGGGTATCTTGCCCGTATGACCGCCACCTTCACCGCCCTGCACCGTGACCGCATCGGCCCCCAATTCAACCGCTTTTACGGCGTGTTTGGGTAAACCGACAGTGGGCATGCAAATCACACCCGCCTCCTTCAGGCGAGCGATGAGCGCAGGCTCAGGGGAACGCGAGTAGCTGACAGCGCGCACACCGTGCTTCAGCACTACTTCCACAATCGCCTCGGCATTGGGCTGATACATATGGAAATTGACGCCAAAGGGCTTATCTGTGAGCGACTTAACTTGCAGCACGTCATTCTCAAACTCGTCGGGCACAATGGTCGCTCCCGCGAGAAATCCAAAAGCCCCTGCATTGCAACTGCCGGCAACCAGCTTGGGGTCCGCCACCCATCCCATGGCAGTCTGCACGATGGGGTACTCGCATCCGAGCATTTGTGTCAGGCGTGTCTGCAACATCTTAGTTCGCCTCGGGCGCACGCACGCCTGGCGGATTGTCCTTGATTTGTAGCGCTCTCAGATTGTGAGGGTCTAGCGCCCGAATAATGCTCAATTGCTCAGATGTGGGTGCGGGCGTGGTCGGCACTTGATCGGGCAAATCAAGTTCAAACCCCGTGGCATCTCGCACCGACTGTTCACTGATACCCGGATGCAGTGATAGCAACCTCATTTGGTGGTTGGCGCCGCCAAAGTCCAAAACACAGAGGTCACTGATCACTAACCTGATATCAATGTCTTCAAGCGAATGGCCGCGGGGCAGGCGCGTCGGGTTGTAGCCGATGGAAGACACAAAATCACACTCGCCTTCGACAAACACCCGTGTGCTGTGGGCAGGCACAAAAAAGCTATTGGCATGCGAAATAGAATTACCCGGGAAACCGCGGGCCCCAAGCATCATGACCTTGGGCTGTTGATAGCTACCGCCCAAGGCCGATGTATTGGACTGTCCGAATCGATCTATTTGTGTGGGCCCCAACATGGCGTGCCGCTGACCGCTCCAGACATTGTCAAAAATACGAGAAAACCCCATCCAGCTTTCTGTGGCGGGTACAAACGTCTCATCGCGTTCGCCAAGAGGATTGGGCTCGCTGAGCAACCAGGCCTCGGAGTCAGTCATCATCAGATCTGGATTAAAAGTTTTCATAGCCAGGCTCGCCGCAAGCCTGGGGATCACGCCTATACCCGTCGCTAGCACCTCGCCATCGCTGCGAAACGCCTCCGCGGACGCAACTATACACAGCTCAGCTAAAGTGAAATCGCTTTCGATGTTACTCATTATTTTCGTTCACCTACCGGCATCAGTAAGTCGGCAGAGCAAGCGCCCTGATCGCGTCCAATCCGCCCACATTTTGTTGATATTCCTGTTCCGACGCGCCAAGGAAGCGAGCCCGATAGCTGTCAAAGCCACCATCTCTTGCGCTTGCCGCGTAGGTCTTGAAGTGAGGCACATCAAAACCATACAGTGGATTGCAGGATGTTGGATGCGCTCCACCCGGTATGTGCACAACACCCGTTGTCGCGGAGCGCTCCCAATACACGGCGCGCGCCTGCGAGGTATCCTTGAAGTAATCTGTGGAAACCAATTCGTCGCAAGACACAAAGGCCTTATCTGCCGCACGCGCGTACCAATCGTCCATATAGTGATCCGGCCCCGCAATCTGACAGACACCCCGCGCGTCAGCCCGATCGACATGCAGCAATGCAGCGTCGAGCTTGAGCGCGGGCATTGCTACCCACTCTTTATCATCATAGGGGCTGTCCACGAGTTGAATGTCGGTATTCGTGGTGACGATATCGGTGCCTAAACCAACCTGAGTGGGTATATAGGGAATGCCCCATGCCGCGGCCCGCAGTCCCAACAGCAACATACCCTCGTCTATCTCCATTACGTCCAGCTCGCCGGCTTGGCGAGCGAGTCGGAAGTAGGGTTCTAAGGGAATAAAATCCAGCGACACGAAGGCAAATATCAGCTTCTTCACTTTGCCGGCAGCACACAGCATGCCTACATCTGCGCCACCGTAGCTAACCAATGTGAGATCCCGAAGATCAGAACGCAGAATTTCCCGGACAAGGGCCATTGGTTTGCGCCTTGGACCCCAACCCCCGATCCCAATGGTCATACCGCTGCTAAGCTGATCGATTACTTGCTTTGAGGACATTTGCTTATTCATAAGAGTCCGAATCAATCTCCGACGATTCGCGCCATGCGGTAGTCATGTTTGACAAAATTGACGCCCAGCGTGCTCTCTGTTCGATGCACGCCTTCAATTACGCTGATACGGTCGTGTACAAATCTGGCGAGGTGCTCGGTATTGCGCACCATCGTAATCGCCAGAATATCCGAGCGCCCCAACATGACACCGACAAACCCCAATTCAGGGATGTCTGCAAGCGCTGCGGCCACGCGGCGAGCGTCATCACTGCGCTGCACTTCTACCCAAATATAAGCCAGCAACGCATCTCCAAAGCGATCAATATTCGTCACAGCGGTGATGCGAATCAGTTGCTCGTGCTGCATACGTTTGATGCGGGCACGCACCGTACCTTCCGTGACACCGACTGCCTGCGCGATAGCGCCATTACTCACCCGGGCGTCTGTAGACAACGCGGAAACGATCGATCGATCGACTGCATCTAGCTGTCTTCGAGTCACGGCGATCCCTCGCTGTGGAAGGGCACCCAATCCGGCTGATTTTTCAAGACATCTAGCGCCAAAGAGGGTGTAAGACGCCGTACCCCTTGGATAGCGGGTAGCCGCGACCCGACCAGCTCGCTCAGCGCTGTTTCATCCTCTGCCACGACCAGGATTTCAATATCCTGTGCGCCTAGCACCACGTTCACAGAAAACACTTCCGGCAGTTCCGCCAGCGCTTCGGCAACCCGTTCCGGTGCACGGTTTTCTACCTGCACACCAATCGCCAACAACATGCGATAGCCCGCTGCTTCAATGTCAGTCACCGCCACCACACGCATGGTATTGGATTGCTCCAAGCGACGAACCCGGGCCCGAACCGTGTTTTCAGTGAGATCGAGTTGTCGGGCGATCGCGCGATAGGGCATGCGCCCGTCACCACGCAGCAGTGCAATGATAGCCTCGTCCGTTTTATCTAACTCGACGGGTTGTGTCGCACCTGTTAAGGCCTTATTCAACGGTGCTACTCCCCGCTGGCTTGCGCAGCTGGGTCTTCAACACTTTGCCGCTAGCGTTACGAGGCAGCTCGTCCAGAAATTCTACCTCTCTCGGGACCTTATAATTTGCCATCCGATCTCGACTCCATGCGATAACGTCTGCATCGTCCACTTCAGCCTTTGACTCGCGCACCAGAAACGCCTTGGGTACTTCGCCTAATCGATCATCGGCTACCCCAATCACCGCTGCCTGAGTGATACCCGGCATATCGCAAAGCGCATTCTCGATTTCTGCTGGGTAGCAATTGAATCCACCCACGATAAACATGTCTTTGATTCGATCCGTGATACGAACGTAACCATCAGCGTCCATGGTTGCTACGTCGCCGGTTCTTAACCAGCCATCCTCGGTGATTGCATCTGAGGTTGCCGACGGGTTGTCTAGATAGCCCTGCATAATATTGAATCCTCGGCACCAGATTTCACCGGTCTCTCCGGCGCCCACATCGTTACCCATCGTATCGACGCAGCGCAGCTCTACCCCGTCCATCGCGCGACCTGAGCTGTGGGAGATGCGCTCGGCGCTATCTTCTGCCCGGCACATGGTGACAACACCGCAGGCTTCCGTGAGGCCATAGGCCGTTACTACCAGTTCAAATCCCAACTCCGCTCGCATCTGCTCCACCAGTGAGACGGGCACCGGCGCTGCGCCGGTGACCGCCAGTCGTAAACTGGAGAGGTCGTAGTCATTACGCAGTGGATGTGCCAGTAGGGAGTGGTAGATTGTTGGTGGCCCCGGGAGCATAGAGATTTTCTCGCGGGCGATCAGTTCGAGCACCTCATCCAGATCAAACTGTTTTATTGGCAGCATGCGAGCGCCACACAGGATAGACGCTAGCCAACCCGCCTTGTAGCCGAAGGCGTGAAAAAAGGGATTGACGATAAGGTAGTTGTCGTCACTTCGCAGACCGACCGTTTCACTCCAGCACCGAAAGGTGCGAATGTTCTGCCCATGGGAAGTGACCACACCTTTTGGCTGACCAGTGGTGCCCGAGGTGAACAGAATGTCCAGTGTATCCTCCGGCGCGATGCTGGCGACGCGTTCCGCAAGGCGCGCTGGATCAATGTCTCGCCCCAGGTCCATGAACTGCTCCCAAGCGAGACAGTCCTTTCTAGAGCCTGACAGGAGTACCTTACGCTCTAAATGCGGCAGCGACTGCTTCAGCAATTGATCGGGATAGTTCACCCCGAGGAACTCATCCACCGTGAACAATATCCGCGCCTTGCTCGCCCGCAAAATAAATGCAGCTTCTTCGCCTTTGAATCGGGTATTGAGCGGCACCAGCACCCCACCCACGCTTTGTGCCCCCAGCGCAGCGAGCACCCACTGGTACATATTCGGCGCCCAGATCGCGATGCGATCACCCTTGTTGACACCCAAGGCAAGAAATGCGCGCGCTGCCTCTGTCCGGGCACGATCCAGTTCTAGATAGCTAAGTGAACGATCGCCATCGGTAATAGCAATGCGGTCACGGTGTTGGCGCGCGGCGTGCTCAATCACCTGGGGCAACGTATCCGCGACCCGGTTGGCCGGCGTGTTATCGCTACGTGTTATCGATCGATCTGAGGTCTGCATGCTCGGCCCAAAAGGCGTAGCTCCAACTGAGAATGTTTGGATGTTACGCTTATCTGAGCAAGCAAATAGAGTTTATTCGTAGCAAATAAGGCAATAGTCTACGAATAGTATAAAAAAACAGTCCCCTGTGACATGTTACTCAGGAAACGCGTAATCCTTATACATTTCCCGCAGCTTCACCTTTTGCAGCTTACCTGTCGCGGTATGGGGCAGCTCTTCTACAAATTCGACCGCCTCGGGCGTCCACCATTTGGCAATCTTGCCCTCAAACCATCCCAACATGTCCTCGGCCGTCAAATCGGCACCATCTGGACCGCGTACCACAATGAGCAGCGGTCTTTCGCTCCACTTGGGATGAAACTGCCCTATCACTGCCGCTTCGGCGACCTTGGGGTGGTCTGTCGCGACATTCTCAACCTCAATGGACGAAATCCACTCGCCACCCGACTTAATGACGTCCTTGGTGCGATCGGTGATTGCCATAAAGCCGGCAGGATCAATGGTGGCAACATCACCCGTTTCGAACCAACCCTCCTCGGCGTGGGCGTCCGAGCCGTCCAGCTTGAAGTAGCTAGAGCATATCCAAGGGCCGCGAACCCTTAGAGAGCCAAACGCGACACCATCATGTGGCAGCTTGTTGCCTTCATCGTCCACTATTTTCATCTCGACGCCATAAATGGGGCGACCGGCCTTCAGCCGCACGCGGGCAAACTCCTCTTCGGAATATTCATCGCGCGAGGCCATGCTGTTATTCACAGTACCTAGTGGGCTCATTTCCGTCATGCCCCAGGCTATTCTCGTTTCAACGCCATAGCGATCGAAGTCCTCGGCAATTGATGCGGGACAGGCCGAGCCACCTACGATAATACAATCGAGCGACTCGACACTGCCGTTAGAGGACTTGAGGTAAGCCAGCAATCCCAACCAGACCGTTGGCACGCCTGCTGACAAGGTCACGGACTCTTCGTTGATCAGGGATGAGAGTGTTTCCCCATCGCCCATTTTATTGCCGGGAAAAACCAACTTGGCGCCAACCATGGGACAACAGTAAGGCAGCCCCCAGGCGTTAACATGAAACATGGGCACGATGGGCAGGACTGTGTCACCGCCTGACAAACCCAGCGCATCCGGCATGAGACTGGCGAGCGCATGCAGCATAGTGGAGCGGTGCGAGTAAAGAACACCTTTGGGGTTGCCCGTCGTGCCAGAGGTATAGCAAAGCGCGCAGGCGGCTGACTCTTCCAACGCCGGCCATACAAATTCAGGGGCACCGCTGACCACTTGGCTTTCGTAACAAAGAACATTCTCTAGACTACTGCTGGACATGTGCTCTTCATCGGTTAGTAACACCCAACCCTTGACATGCGGACACTCGGGCGCGATGGCCTCAACCAAGGGCAAGAAGTCTGGATCAACGAATACATACTGATCTTCAGCATGATTAATAATGTAGGTAATTTGCTCGGGGAACAGCCTGGGATTGATGGTGTGACAGACGAAGCCACTGCAGGCAATGGCATAGTATGCCTCGAGGTGGCGATAATCATTCCATGCCAAAGTAGCGATCCGATCGCCTTTCGCCAGGCCCCAGTCGGCCATCGCATTGGCGAGCTTGCGCGCACGCGCAAACGCTTCTGAATAGGTATAGCGATGGCGTGGATTCTCCTTGGTAACAGAGACGATTTCGGCATCGCCATTCACTCTATCGGCGTGCTCCATAATGGAGGTGACCGTCAGGGGCATGTTCATCATCAAACCGTTCATCTACTTATCCTCCTTATTCCGGCAAATCGAATCGGCATGCGTGGCGCAAACGATTATTACTGATTTTTGAGCATGGCAGTAGATTTGAGCAAAAGCGCAACCTTCAGGATCGATGAACTGCGGTGCGGTCGGTGCCGCAGTGCCAGCAGACATCGAAGGTTGCAGGACAGTCGCGACCGCAATGCGAGCACTGCCAATCGGCTTCAGAAATTTCAGCACGAGACTGGGCGACAACGAGCTCTGCTCGTTCATAGTCTCGATCGCGAATAACCCACAGCTCCGGCCAGACATCAATCGGCGCTAGTTCACCCATCGCGCCACAGGCATACTCATGACGCATCACACATGCAATACCAGCCATTTCCAAGGCACTGCGAGCCTGAGCGACCACAATGTGGCTGGGATGTGTGTGCACCAGTTTCAAGACTGACTGATTTCCCAACTGTCGTCGCTATCGTCGTGACGCGCTATGTTCTCTTGCTCGAGCTTGATGAGATGCGCGGTTAGCGACAGCATCGCCATCTTGTGCAAGCTGGTATCCACATCGTCATACACCACTTTAACCAGTTCATCGACTGCTGTGCGTCCAAGGTGCTTGAGTCCTTTCACCACCTTAGCCTCTCGCTGCATGCGGTGATCAACCAACCACTCCACAATGGCCTTGGGGTTTTCCATCACCTCGCCGTGGCCCGGTGCAATGAATGTCAGTGGATAGTTGAGCAAGAGTTTCAGTGAGTCAATATAGGCCTTCATATCGCCACCCGGCGGCACGATCACCACGGTCGAGCCATTCATAATGTGATCGCCGGCGAACAGCATCTGCTCCTCTTCTATGAGAAAGCAAAAATGGTTGCTGACATGGCCCGGGGTGTGTATCGCTCTCAGTGTAAACTCCGGTGCCTTGAGTACATCATCGTGCTGCAGTTGATGGGTCGGTGAAAAAGTATCGTCTTGCAGTCTATCATCAGCAGGCAAGGCGCCAATGACCTCTGCGCCTGTCGCCTCTGCCACGGCCTGCCAGGCAGGAGAGTGGTCGGGATGGGTATGGGTACAAACAATCCACTTTATCTGATCTCGAGCGGCATCCAGGATGGCATCGATATGCTCGGGAATCGCAGGGCCGGGATCTAACACCGCCACGCTTTCCTTTCCCAACAGGTAGGTATTAGTCCCTGGGCCTGTCATTACTCCAGGGTTCGGCGCGACCAGGCGTCGAACCCGGTCATTCAATCGAAACGGTATGCCATGATCCAACATGAGGTTACACCAAATTGACTATGCTGACCTCGGGGTTAACTTCAGCATCATAATCGACGCCGTCGACCTCGAATCCGAATAACTGCAGGAATTCGCGCTTGTAGCCATCAATGTCAGATAGCTCCCGGAGGTTTTCTGTGTTGATCTGCTCCCAAAGCACAGCGACAGCCGCCTGTACCTCGGGATCTAGCTCTTTGCGGTCGGCGCGCAATCGGCCTTCGTCATCGAGATGCGGGCTCTCACTGTAAAGCGATTCCCGAAAGAGACCATCTACTTGCTCTATGCAGCCCTCATGCACACCCCGCTCCTTCATCACTTTGAACAAAAGCGCGAGGTAGATTGGCATAGCGGGAATAGCGGCGCTGGCCTGCGTTACAACGGCTTTAAGCACCGATACCCGGGCATCTCCTCCCCGGTCGGCGAGACGCTTGCGAATATCAATCACGCGTTTGTCCAGATCTTGTTTCGCAGCGCCAATGGTGCCGTGCCAGTAGATGTCCCAGGTCAGCTTTTCTCCAATGTAGGTGTAGGCGGTAGTTTTGGCACCGTCGGCCAGTACGCCCGCTGCGTCGAGCTGATCAATCCACATCTGCCAGTCTTCGCCGCCCATCACGGCCACTGTGTTATCGATTTCTTCTTGCGTAGCGGGTTCAAGATGGAAATCTTGAATGGATTCTTTATCTGTGTTGATGCCCTTCTGAGTCGCAGAACTACCAATGGGCTTAAGTGTCGAGTTGTACACCACACCAGTATCTGGATGCTGTCGACGTGGTGATGCCAGGCTGTACACCACCAGGTCAACCTGACCCATCTCTGATTTTATAAGGTCTATCGTCTTCTGCTTAATCTCGTGGCTAAAGGCGTCACCATTAATACTCTTCGCATAAAGATTGTCTTGTTCGGCGTACTTGTGAAACGCCGCACTGTTATACCAACCGGCCGTCCCTGGTTTTTTTTCACTGCCTTCCTTCTCAAAAAATACGCCCAGGGTGGACGCGCCAGCTCCGAACGCGGCAGTAATGCGCGAAGCGAGCCCATATCCCGTGGATGAACCGATTACCAGAACGTTTTTTGGGCCGTTAGCGATTTCACCCTTCGATTTCACATAATCAATCTGCCGCTTAACGTTGGCGTCGCACCCAGTTGGGTGTGTGGTAATGCAAAGAAATCCGCGAACACGTGGTTTGATTATCATCGGCTCACTAATCCTAAAAGGCGTTGAATAGTACGCTACCTCGAATAGCGCTCAGTTTAGCATAATGCTGATTTTCGAGATCAACGTCGTTGCTTGTGTTACTCCCTGAGTTACAGTTCAATACTCGCCCTATGAAAAATGATACACAAGCAGACACGGAGCTCCCACTGCGCGTGCGCACGCCAGATGACTGGACGCGAGCGGTGATGGCAGACTTTGATAGTTTCTTATTGGATCACGCAGCTGCTGAAAAAAAGGCGTCCGGCATGGCCATGTCCATGCTCTCACACTACCCTGACAAAGTGGAGCTTGTCGCCGCTATGGCAGATTTAGCTGTGGAGGAATTAAGTCACTATCGCGAGGTCGTGAAGTGGATCCACAAACGTGGATTGGTAACCGCCGCAGACACCAAAGACCACTACGTTCTGGCCTTGCGCGATCACATCCGCGACGGCCGCGACGTGTATTTGTTGGATCGGCTTCTCATTGCCGGTGTCATCGAAGCGCGAGGGGCCGAGCGATTTGCATTGATAGCCGACGCCCTGCCGGGCAGCGCCTTGAAAAAATTCTATCAGTCCATCGCCCGCTCCGAGCAGCGCCACTATGCATTGTTCCTGGATCTCGCCGGCCTGTACCTCGATCAAAACACCATTGATTATCGCTGGGATGAACTACTGGACGCAGAGGCAACAATAATGAGCCGGCTGCCAATCAAAGCCGCTCTTCACTAGTGTTCAGCTACGGCTGATGGACATCAGCAAATCCTGCGAACGCTATCTACAGCGTTACCGAGAGCACGAAATACCCGAGAACAGTCACCAAGCTGGGACCTGGCAGGACGTATTGGTGACTCCCGTCTACAAGGAGTCCCCTCAGCTCCTCAAGCGGCTGATTTGCCTACCCAAAGGCCACGGCCGTACCCTAGTCATATTGGTGATAAATCATCCCGACACGCAAGCCAATTCTCAAATCAACAATGCTATACGCCAGGCGAGCAACAGTCTTGCGCCCGCCGCGACGACTAAGCCTCAGCTAGCGATCAAGCAACTCAATTCGCATACCGATCTCTATGTTCATGATCTGGATAACATCAGCGGACCCATACCCGCATCTCAAGGCGTCGGCCTGGCACGCAAGATAGGCTGTGATATCGCTTTCACATGGATACAAACCGGTAGCATCAGTAGCGCGTGGATGTGCAGCGGGGATGCCGATGCCGTTTATCCTACGGATTACTTTATGCAGCTAGCGAATGTGCCCAATGACCGCGTTGCTGCAGTATTTCCCTTTCGTCATGTGCCCGGTGGTGAACCCGCCTGCGACGCAGCCACCGCGCTCTACGAGTTGCGCCTGCACTGCTATCGACTGGGACTGGAGTACGCTGCATCACCCTATGCGATGCATACCTTAGGCAGCGCCCTGGCTGTGAAGGCGAGTAGCTATGCCCAGGTGCGTGGTTTTCCGAAACGTTCCGGTGGCGAGGATTTTTACCTTCTGAACAAGCTTGCGAAAGTAGGTGCTATTGAATCACTCTGTGGCAACACTATCGATATCACTTCGCGCATCAGTGACCGCATACCATTCGGTACCGGCCCAGCCGTGGGGGCTCTATGCGCCACTGGTGAGTTAAACCAGCAGCCTTTGTTCTATCACCCTGACTGTTTTCTCGCGCTGCGCGGCTTTCTGCAGACTATCGAGTTGCGCGGCGCGGACCTGGAATGCGAGCACTTGGAGGCAGCGCTTGCCGAGGCCGAGATGGATGCACAATTGAGAGAGCCCATTTGCAGGATCGGAAAGGAAATGGGCCTGTCTGCTGCGCTGGAACACTGCCGACGTCAGAGCACGTGCGCTGCACAATACTTGCGCCAATTCCATCAATGGTTCGATGGCTTCCGAACGCTAAAATTTATCCATGGGATTCGTGACGCAGGACGACCGATGCAGTCCTTCGACCAGTTGTGCCACTTAACGCCAAACTTTTTGCCGCCAGCGCTTTGCGCAAGCGACGTTGAGTCTCGGCTTCAGGCAATACGCCAGCATTGGGCTTGGAAGTCAGGCTAAACCCTATTCCTCTTCTTTCGTGTAAGGCCACAGCGGACGGCTTACGCCATCGGCGATGGGCGCACCACCATCGCGCTCTGCCACCGCTTGTTTAAAGCCCACTTCCTCAGCGCGCTGCTTAAACCAGACGCCCTCTGGGCTGTGGCGTGTGATGCCGTCAAACAAAGTCGCCACCATCTGTGTGTTATGGAGGCCCATATTGTCGTAGGCTTGATTCACCATCAGCTTTTGCATCATTAGCTGGTTTTTAGGAACGCTCGCCATGCGCAGAGCCAGCTTTTCAACACTCTCATCCAACTCGGCCAGCGGCACAGACTTCAGCACCAGCCCCAACTCTGCCGCCTCGGTACCCGTGATGAGATCGCCTGTTAGCAACATGCGCTTGGCCTTCTCAGCTCCCAGTCGATAAACCCACATCGCCGTTGTGGGACAGCCCCACACCCTGGCCGGCGGATAGCCAATCACCGCTTCGTCTGCCATGACAACCAGATCGCAGCACAACGCAATATCGCTCCCGCCCGCAACCGCCGGCCCATGCACGCGGGCGATCGTCGGTTTATAGCTGCGCCAAAGCGACATAAACTGCTCTGTATTTTGGCGCATGCCAAAGTAGTCAGTCATCGGGTCCCAGGGGCCACTTTGCTCATCACCACCGAGCTGCGAACCGGGCTGTTCACCCTGCTGCTCCGCGTAATCAATGAGATCGTAGCCACTGCAAAATCCCTTACCCGCTCCAGAGAGCACGATAACGTGAACGCTATTGTCCTGATTAGCTCGCGATACCGCATCGGCGAGCTCTGAGGGCATATCCATTGAGATGGCATTCAAGCGATGTGGGCGATTGAGCGTGATCTTCGCGATACGCCCCTCGGTACGATAATCGATCGATTTATAATCCAAGCCCAAAGCTCCTCCTCTTAGGGTGCGTGGTCAGGTACATTGGTGATCCACACCGTTTGGTAAGGCATGAGATCCACCTGCTGCCCTAGACTTTCATATTCAAAACCGCCCAATAGATCGTACCAGTCGTCGGTATCAACGAGATTGACGTCGGACAAGTCCAGATGCTGCACCTCTAGACTGACATTGCTGATGCAGAAAATAGACTGCCTGCGATCCAGGCTTTGTCGCCAAAATCCAAACAAGGCATTGCCCAAGTGCAGCGTAAACTGGGTCGCATTCGGATGGAACGCCGCTTGCTGGCAGCGTATGGCGAGCAGCTTCTTCAAGGCGGTAAACACGGCGTTGTGCGGAGAATCCTCGCTGGCCAATTCCTCCTCCAACGCTGTGCTGTACCACTGATGACGGTTGATGGCCCGGTAGTGGCCGTAATGCTCAACACGCGCATAGTCATTTCGGGTACCCAACAGGCTGTGTATGTAAATACCCGGAATGCCCTCCAAGCCCAGCATAATGGCGTGGGCACAAATAAAGCGCTGCATCCCAAATTCATCTGCACCCTCCAGCGTGCCCTGCAGCGCATCGTATAGAGAGATATTGATTTCATAAGGTTTGAGTTTGCCGCTGTCCAAGGCTCTGTAGGAGACGTGTCCACCGAAGGCTTCCATGGTGTAGATAAGCTGATCCAAGGCCTCCTCTGATAGCAAACCCTCAGCCGGCCGTAAACCGATACCGTCATGGGATGCGATGAAGTTGAAGTAACAGTTGCCGTTCTGAGCCGGAGGCATGCTCATCACCCATCGCTTAAGGTGGGAACAATCGCCGCTGACCAGCGTGTTGAGCAGCAGTGGTGGCAGGGAGAAGTTGTAAACGCAGTGCGCCTCGTCTGCATTGCCGAAGTAGGCCAGGTTCTCCCGATTGGGAATATTCGTCTCCGTGATCACCATGGCGTCGTCACGCGCGTGCATCGCCAAGGTGCGCAACAGTCGCACAATCTCGTGAGTTTCCTCCAGATTGAGACAGCTGGTACCTGCAATTTTCCATACAAAGGCGACCGCATCGAAGCGGAAAATTCTCACACCCTCGTCAAGGTAGTGTCGCAAGATTGATACGAACTGCTTGAGCACCTGCGGGTTGCGAAAGTCCAAATCAATCTGGTCGTGGCTAAAGGTGCACCAGACATATTCTGTACCGTTTACGGTTTCGACTTCACGCAGCAAAGGCGAAGCCCGAGGCCGGACGACCTTACTCAGATCATCGCCTGGTGAGGCAGTAAAAAAATAGCCCGCGCCAGGACTCGTGCCCTGCACAAAGTTTTCAAACCAGAGACTGCGCCCAGAGCAGTGATTGATGACAAAGTCTGCCATCAAGTCGTACTCCCCTGCGATATCTCTGATCAGTGACCAGTCTCCCAAGGCTTCGTTGACACTGGAGTAATCCAGCACGGCAAAACCATCGTCAGAACTCCAGGGATAAAACGGCAGGATATGAACACCGCTGAGCAATCCGTCGCCATGACGATCGAGGAACTGCTTAAGCGTCGCAAGCGGTTTTTCACCCGGGCGCATAATGCTGTCGCCGTAGGTAATCATTACGGCATCCCGTTGGCTCCAGTGATTGATATCCCCGGGCCTGACGGGCATGTCGCCGCTCAGGCGCATTAACTTCAACAACTCGCCCGTCAACCCGCTGAGATCTGCAGCCAGCGGGTTGTCGTGATAAATCGCGTCTATGTGGCCTTGTACTCGCTGGGCCAGTAAAGGTGACTCACCTACTGTTTGAGATACGTCCACCACGATTAGCTCGTACTGAATTCAGCCTGATCGGCATGTACTGCGTCCCGTAGTTGCTGCAATACATCCGGCATGGCACTGATTACGCGGTTCCAGCTGGGAATGAATGGCCGCTCCATTGGGCGCGCCAGAAACGCCTCTCCGGCCTTCATGATATTTTGCGCAAATAGCTCTACGGCCTTTTCCTCACTATGGATATCCAGCGTGAGGCCGTTCATCAGTGCGTCATTGTGGTAGGTCTCTACGAAATCCAACGCAATTCGATAGTAAGTTGCTTTCAGTGATCGAAATGTTTCCGTGTTGAAGGTGATGCCACGCGTCGCCAGCTTGCGAAACAGCGCCTTGGCAATGTCGATAGACATTTTTGACAAGCCAGCCTCATCATTATCTGCTGAAAGTTTTTGATGTTTGTGATCGTAGTTATCCGCAATATCTGCCTGACATAGGCGATTGTTGGCGTAGTTGCGATACATTTCTGATAACACGCCGATTTCCAAACCCCAATCGCTTGGGATGAGGATGTCGTTTAGCACGTCCTTTCGAAACGAAAATTCACCCGCCAACGGATAGCGGAAGCTATCCATGTAATCGAGGTACTCTGTATCTCCCAAAGTCTTTTTCAAGGCTCGTAACAGGGGAGTAACAAGCAGTCGACTGACGCGGCCATTGATTTTGCCGTCGGCAACTCGAGCATAGTAGCCCTTGCAGAACTCATAGTTGAATCGCGGGTGAGCGACTGGATAGATAAGACGTGCGAGCAGAGAGCGTTCATACGTCACAATATCGCAATCGTGTAGAGCAACTGATTCACACTGATTGGATGCCAGAATATATCCCATGCAGTACCACACGTTACGGCCCTTGCCCATCTCACGGGGCGCCAGGTCGAGCGCTTTGAGTTTTTCATCAAGCTTTTGAAGCCGCGGACCATCGTGCCATAGCACGCTGTGGTTTTGCGGAAGCTGGTCAAAGAACCGCAGTGCTTGTCCATACTGCGTAGCATCCGCGCGGTCCAAGCCGATCACAACTTGCGCTAGAAAAGGCACCTTCACCAGTTCATTTACGATCACCGGCAGTGCTTCACCCTCCAGCTCAGAAAATAGAGATGGCAGGATCAAGCCCATTGGCCGCTCTACCGAGAACTCCAGGAGCTCGGATTCAATTTCTTCCACCGGTCGCTGCGCCAAGTTATGCAGCGTTGTTACTATTCCGTTTTGGTGAAAGTCCGCCATGTTTTAAATTCCAGATCTCTTTTGGGGTGCCCGCGGTGAAGATAGCCAGACCTCAACACCCTCGGCCCAACCCGCAGGACCATAGTGATGGCTATGGATAACCTTATCAACTCGATTCAACGTTGGAAATGCATGAGCGGGCGAGCGAACTAGCAGAGCGGTGCCCGCAGCCTCCAGCATAGCAATGTCGTTGCCACTGTCACCAACCGCCAGATCGTCACACATATCGTACTTCGAGTGCGCCAGAAAAATCTCTCGCAACCAACGAAGCGCCCTACCCTTATCGCAATCACCGGAAACTGATAAGAAACGGCCACCCTGCAAGACGTTTGCACCATTGGCCTTCAGTGCATCGATAAACTGATCACGTCGCTGTTCGCTACCGCACCATTTTACCGGCTCACTATATTCCCGCGCATTAGCGAGTGCGGCCGCCTCGCGTGAAAGACCGGTCATGCGTGAAATACCATCCACGCCCGCATTATGAAAGTGATCGAAATCGCCTTCGAAATCAATTCGCAAGTCATTCAATACCGCCAACCATCTTTCGCGCCGTTGCGAAAGTTCATATACCCAATAATCCTTCTGAGCCGTCACCTCAGCCGGCGCCTTATCAAAATACCCCATCGGTATGTACACCGCCGCCCCGTTCTCGGCAATAAAGGGATGCGCATTTCCAAGCTCGCCTCGCAACGCCGCAATCTCGGCGGCCGTTTTACTGGTTGCCGGAATCACCGGAATATCGAGCCGCTGCAGTGCTCGCAGCTGAGGCAGAGCCTCGCTATAGCTGTAGCTGTCATGATCCAGCAGCGAGCCATCAAGGTCTGTGAATACAAGGCGTAGAACGCCACTCATGGTTCGATGTGCCAAGATGGTTTGGTCGATACGATATTGCGAAACTCATCGAGCCGTAGAAGATAGTCCACCGAGTCGGGTAAATGAGTGAGGCAATGCACGGTCAATCGCTCAAAGTATTGTGTAAAGCGCTTGACCATCTCGGGATCCATGACGGCATTGTGCTCATCACTCGCAGCGCTAGCCAGTTTCGTCTCCTGCTCCAGGCGCCAATCGAAAACGCAGGCAAAAGACGGCGCCGCCAGCATGATCCAGGCATCGACCCGTTCGTATAACGGCAGAAAGAACTGCTGCATGGCGTTATTTACATAGCTGCGCCAAGTACAGTTTGCATCTTCTAAACGCTCAAGCTCATTGACGGGGCGCTGCAGTTCCTCATCGGTCTGCGGCCGCGCACCCATGCACCAACCCTCGAGCAAGACCAGATCGACAGTGCCCTCTACCGCATCCCATTTATCGGGTACATGCCGATCGTCTGTCGCCTTATCGAAGCGTGGTATTGGCACCGTGTGAGTCCGCTTTCGTGACCACAATTCGTCCAACGTTTTTATCAGCAGACCAATATCATGCGTGCCAGGTACCCCCCTAGTAGCCAGCATTGGATGCACGGACGCGCCAAGGTGATGCCGTTCTGCGCGCGTTAGGTAGAAGTCATCCAGCGAAAGTACCAGTACCTTCATGCCATGCTCGGACTTCAAAAAAGCGCTCAGATAGGCGCAGAACGTGCTTTTGCCAGAACCTTGACAGCCATTAACACCCAGTAAAATGGGATTAGTACGCTCTGGTGTTTTGAAAAAGCGAGATAACAGCACAGGTGCAAGCGGTTCGAACCAGGTTTCGGCGTGCGGCAAGAACTCGGCGGGCAGCTTATGCTCGCTGAGAAATGCCTCCTTCCACTGCTGTGAGCTGCCAGGCATAACTCTCCTTTTTGGGAACTCAGACGACGTGCAAAATTAAGAAGCAGCATCTATGCCAAAACTCGGCGTGCTAGCCCAGATTATGGCGCATCACATCAGCAGTTGGCGAATATCCCCCAACAGGCGAACGAGATGCGACAGGAAGCGACCCCCGTCGCCACCATTAATCACGCGATGGTCGTAAGACAAAGCAAGTGGCAGCATCTTCCGAGGGAGAAACGATTCGCCATTCCACACTGGCCTCATTTCAGCATTGGAGACTCCGAGAATGGCCACTTCCGGTGTATTGACGATGGGTGTAAATCCCGAACCACCAATACTCCCGAGGCTGGAAATGGTGAAGCAGCCGCCCTTCATATCGCTGGGTGCCAGCTTGCGGTCGCGGGCTTTCCCCGCCATTGCCAGCACCTCATCAGCTAGCTGCCAGATAGTTTTTTGGTCTACATCGCGTATGACAGGCACAACCAGCCCTGCTGGCGTGTCTACGGCCATACCGATATGACAATACTGCTTGAAAACAAGCTCGTCGCCACCGGCTGCCAAAGAGCTCGCCAATTTTGGGTGCTCTCGTAGCGCAACCGAACAGGCTTTCAACAAAAAGGGCATAGGCGTCAGTCGCGTGTCTCGCTGCTCCGCTTCTGATTTCAAGCTGCTGCGGAACGCTTCAAGTTCCGTAATATCTGCCTCATCGAACTGAGTGACGTGAGGGACATTGAGCCAGCTCCGCTGCATATTATCTGCAGTGAGTTTCTCAAGCCGATTGCGTTTTGTGACTTTCACGGGCCCAAACTGACTAAAGTCCACATCAGGTACGGCCGGAATGCCAGAACCGGTGGACGAAGCGGCGGTAGATGGTCGACTGAGTGCCTGCTTGACGAATTGCTGCAGATCTTCCTTGACCACACGCCCTTTTGGGCCCGAGCCCTTCACTTGCTGCAGGCCGACACCAAACTCCCGCGCCAGCTTGCGTACCGCTGGACCGGCATAGACGTTAGCAGATGAACTCGCTGCCACCTCCGCCTGTGCGGTCGGTCCCGGTGCGGGGCTCGGGTTTTTCTCCGCAGTGGCGGACTCCTGTGATACGGGGGCGGCTGCGGTCTCAGCCGCTTCGACAGACGGGCTGTCAGATTTTTCAGGTTCTGCCGCGGCGGGCTCGCCACTGAGAGCACCCTTAATCATCATCAGCTTGTCGCCTTGCGATACTGAGATGCCGGCATCTACAAGTAGCTCACAGACTTCTCCAGCTAGCGGCGATGGCACTTCCATTGACGCCTTGTCCGATTCCAGCACGACTAAGGAGTCACCTTCTGCGACCGTATCACCGACGCTGACGCAGACTTCGATGAGCTCTACCGCGTCGTCTGTTCCAATATCAGGCACTACAACCAACTGCTTGCTCGCGCCTGGGGCAGAGGTGGTTTCTTCTGGCTGTTCGATAGTTTCTTCTGGTGGTTGAACGGCTTTAGCATCGTTCTCACCTGGGTCGGCATCAGCTATATCGGATTGCTCAATATCACCTTCAGACTCCTCCACGCTTTCTTTAGCATCGGCCACCTCAATCAGGGCGACAGGCGCACCCTCCGCCAACTCCTCTCCCTCGGATACGAGCAGCTCAATCACCTTACCGGCCAAAGTCGAGGGAATTTCCATTGACGCTTTATCGGACTCCAACACGATGAGCCCCTGATCGACCACCACGTCGTCCCCGACCGCCACCAGAACTTCAATCACCTCTGCGCCCTCGGCGCCGCCAATATCGGGAACAGTCACTTGCGCTGTAGTCATGTTCGTTTCCTCAAGCCAACAGCGGGTCGATCTTGTCCGCGGGTATTCCCAGGCGACGAATAACGTCGGGTAGCTTTTCCTTTTCGAACTGGCCTTCTTCCGCCAGGGCGTGAAGCGCCGCCAGAACGATATATTCTCGACTGATTTCAAAATAGTCACGCAGCTTCTTGCGCGTATCGGATCGGCCAAAGCCATCGGTGCCGAGGGTGATATAGGGATGCGGTATAAACTCTCGCAGCTGGTCGGTGTAGGTCTTCACATAATCTGTGGCAATGATGACTGGACCCAGGCGATCCCGCAGCTGTTGCGTAATGTAGGGCACCCGCGGTTCTTCCTGGGGATGCAACATGTTCCACCTAAGGGCCGTTTTTCCCTCTCGATGTAGCTGATTGACGCTGGTGACGCTCCAGATATCTGCACTAACGCCGTACTCTTTCTCCAACATTTCTGCCGCCGCTTCAACCTCCAGGAGGATAGCGCCAGAGCCCATGAGCTGAACTGTCGGGCCCGATGCATCGGCGGTTAATTTGCGCGGATACATGCCCTGAATAATGCCCTCTTCCACACCCTGCGGCATTTCAGGCTGCACGTAATTTTCGTTCATGGTTGTGATGTAGTAGAAGTGGTTCTCACCCTTGTGAAACATCTTCTCCAGACCATCGTGGATGATCACCGCAAGCTCATAAGCATAGGTCGGGTCGTAGCTAACGCAGTTCGGTATGGTTGAGGCGAGCAGATGACTATGACCGTCCTGGTGTTGTAAGCCTTCGCCGTTGAGTGTCGTGCGCCCCGCAGTAGCGCCTATTAAAAAACCTCTTGCCTGGGCATCGCCTGCGGCCCAGGCGAGATCGCCCACTCGTTGAAAGCCAAACATCGAGTAAAAAATATAAAATGGCACCATAGGGTAAGCGCTAGTGGAATAGGATGTCGCAACTGCAAGCCAGGCGGAAAATGCGCCTGCTTCGTTGATACCCTCCTCCAGGATCTGCCCCTTTTTATCTTCTTTGTAAAACATGATTTGGCCAGAATCATGTGGTGTGTAGCGCTGACCTATGGAGGAGTAAATGCCCAGTTGGCGGAACATACCCTCCATACCAAACGTCCGGGCTTCATCGGGTACAATGGGCACCACCCGTTCACCGATCTCCTTGTCTTTTACTAAGGTCGACAACAGACGAACGAAGGCCATGGTCGTCGATATCTCGCGCTTGCCACTGCCTTTTAACTGACTATTAAACGCGGACAGAGCGGGCACATTCATTGGCTCGAGTGCAGACCGTCGCGTTGGCAGTGCTCCTCCTAGGGCTTCGCGACGCTGCTTCATGTAGCGCATCTCCGGGCTATCGGGCGAAGGCCTGTAATAAGGCACGTTTTTCAACTCAGCGTCAGATATTGGAATGGCGAATCGATCGCGAAACGCTTTCAAGCTCTCCATATCCAGTTTCTTCAAAGCATGCGTTTCGTTATGCGCCTCACCCGATTCACCCGTACCGTAACCCTTAACCGTCATCGCCAAAATAACCGTCGGTCTCACCGCTTCTTCTTCGGCTACCGCATACGCCGCGTAGACTTTGTAGGGGTCGTGTCCACCCCGATTCAGATACATTATGTCTTCATCTGTCAGATCAGAAACCAGCTCTAACAGTTCTGGGTATTTGCCAAAAAAATGTTCTCGCGTATAGGCTCCACCGTTGAATTTATAGTTTTGCAGCTCGCCATCGCAGACTTCATCCATGCGTTTTTGCAGAAGCCCGGTGTGATCTCGCTCCAGCAGCGGATCCCACTTGCGACCCCAGATGACTTTCAACACATGCCAGCCCGCTCCGCGAAAGACGCCTTCCAGTTCCTGAATGATGTTGCCGTTGCCGCGCACAGGGCCATCGAGTCGCTGTAGATTGCAATTGATAACGAAGTGCAGGTTGCCGAGCCGTTCTCGCCCCGCCAGTGATATCGCACCAAGGGACTCAGGCTCATCACATTCGCCGTCACCCATAAAGCACCAAATGTTACGATCGCCGTGATCGACCAGCCCGCGGCTTTGCTGGTATTTCATTACGTGGGCCTGGTAGATGGCCTGTATCGGGCCCAGGCCCATCGAGACCGTGGGAAACTGCCAATAGTCGGGCATCAACCAGGGGTGTGGGTAGGAAGACAAGCCATTCCCGTCTACCTCTCTGCGAAAATTATCTAGCTGTTCCTCGTCCAGTCTGCCTTCCAAGTAGGATCGAGCATACATGCCCGGTGCGCTATGTCCTTGGTAATACACCAGATCGCCGGGATGCCCACCTTCCGTGCCGCGAAAAAAGTAGTTACAGCCTACATCGTAGAGAGTTGCCGAGGAGGAGAAGCTAGAAATATGGCCGCCGAGGTGATCCTCGTTATCATTGGCCCGCATTACCATAGCGAGCGCATTCCAGCGCACCAGCGAGCGTATTCTGCGCTCCATAAACAGATCGCCCGGCATCATTTTTTCTTGGTCGGGTGCAATCGTATTCGAAAAAGGCGTGGTGATCGCCGGCGGCAGGTTCAAGCGCTTTTCGTTGGCATGCTTGGTCAATTCTGCCAGCAAAAAAGCTGCGCGCTCCGGGCCGCTGTGGTCCGATACCGCATCCAATGCATCCAGCCATTCCCGGGTCTCTACTGGGTCTGTATCGTCAGTCATACTCGTCCTCTGAGCTGTGGCCAGGTTGAGCAAGTTAACCAGCGTCTATACAGTTCCTATTTGGAATGCAGCTAGGTGACAGCGGTAATATTGCCCAGTTCGCAAGCTAACACGGCGCGTGGATAGCTTCTCGGGCCTATCCAGCGTGTATGACTGTATCCTAAACAGGCAGATATTTATATATGAGTTCTTTTTTAGAACTTATTATTTTCTGCTTTTCTCACAGACGCAAGCACGCGCCTATTGAATGAGGTAGCTGGCGTGACCCTGTTTGATGGCGTCGGCAGATTCAAATACATCGTACTTACCTTTCGGCAACGCACCCGATTTCCCCGGCGCAATCACTTGCAATGAATGCCTCTGATCCACGAAAACAGTCTGGTAGTAGGCAAGCCAATCTTCCAAGTTAAACTCGCGCACGGCGTCTGCAATCTGCTTGCGCCCGTCGAACTCATACTGTTTTCTCGCGATCGATTGCCAGTAGAAATCAGCTCGCTCCCACAGGTTTTTGTCCGGCTTGAGAATGTCGCTCAATAGGGCTGCTTGATTGCGCTCAAATTGCGCTTTATCCAGGCCCGGTCCGACGCTTGCCATAAACGTGCTCATGGCATCCACCACTTTCGGTGCATCTGCTATTGGCGATTGAATCAATAGCACCAGGCCTGGCACCTCGAGCTGCGGCCAGTCAAACGCATTGACGACGTAGCCAAGCTGTTGCTCTGTGCGCAGCTGCTGAAAGAAACCGGATTTAATTATCTGGGCCGTCAAGCCCGTTGCGGCCAAATCGCGCCAGCCTGTTCCCGCACCCTGTAGATACCAGGCGACAACGGCATCGTCGTGTGGGACTTTTACGTCGTATTGCAGTGACTCTCCAGCGGCCAGTTGCAATACGCGCAGGTCAGGCAGCTCAGGCGCTGGTGAGGTTTCAATAACAGCGTCGAGCATGTTGGCCACCTGATCCGCGTAGCTTTTTTCATAGTTGCCGTAGATTAGCGCTTCGGCCGTGGCACCGGCCCAGAAGCTGCGCGCGTAGTCTTTCAACTCCGCCAGGTCCATCTGCTGCAACTGCGCAATCAAGGCCTGCTCGCCCCATTCTCCATACAGGAGAGCTTCACGCAGATCGTTGATAACCTGGCTCGTCGGGCGACCCGCCACACTGTTTTCCAAGGCTCTGATGAGATCGATGCGAATATTTTCGAAGCGCTGCGGATTAAACTTAGGATCAGCCACCACTTTCAGCAGTTCTTCGAGCAGTAGAGCCTGTTTGTCATTGTACCCAGTCAGTCGCAGGCTGATGCCCTGAGCATGCTTATAGAAATTAAAGCTAAGCCCGGCCAGCAATGCGGGGTAGGTATACTCATTCACATCATCCTTTAGCACCGCCGTATATAAAACCGCTGCTGCCGTTTGTCTCGCGCTAGCGCCAACCTCTGGTGAACGAAAGTTAATGTAGGTCGCGCCCTTTGGCACGTCAAACTGCTGATCCTGCATAAACCAAACCGACTTCCGCGGCCGCTCTAGCAAGCGAACCGGGTGCCTGGAAGGGTCCGCCTCACGAGGTACCAGCGCAACATTGCTGGCGATAAACTGGTTTGGCTCCGGTAGGTGCAGGCTTGCCTCTCCCGAACCCTGAGTCCAAACGGCGACTTCGTCTTTGCCAACGGTTTGTCGCGCGAACGGCACTTTGTAATACGGAGAGATCTCGTCCGTCTCGACGCTACTATCTGTGAGTGTGACGACGACGTTATTGGCATTAATCTGTTCCATCAGGCCATTGATCATCACCTCATCGTAACGATCCATCATGTAGGGCCCCTGCAAGATATGCTCTGAAGAAAACAGCTGCATACCCCCGGCAACCTGACTCACGTAGTTCATAGGCGGAGTCTCTGATTTGAACCGAAACGTTAAATCTGCGATCCGCGCCTGTTCGTCATACAACCACTCCTGAGCGCCTTTCTGACGCAGCATATCCATGTAGCTAAAAAACAGCTCCAGTATGCGAGGGTATTCCTTCAAGCCTTTCTCTGTTAGAGAGATGCTCACGCTAAACATTCCACCGCCGCGCCAGGTTAAACCCTGGCCGGCAGACAAGCCCTCGGCTAAGCCCTCAGCCTTAAGCTGGGAGAGCAGACTGCCCTTGCCTTCATGACCTACCAAATTGCCAAGATAGGACAAGGGTTTCGCGTCATAGTCATTGCGGTAATCCGGTATTGGAAAAGAGAGATCTAGCTGGCGCAGCGTAGCCTGTGGTTTCACGGATACCAGCTTGGGCAAGCTGTCCGGCAGAAACAGAGGCGCCTCGATATCACCCTGCTGGAAGTTATTATTCGGCACTGCGCTGAACAGCGGCACTACCATTGCCTCCAGCTCATCAAGAGACTCAGTGCCAAGCACAACCAAGCGCATGATATTTGCCGAGTAATGGCTATCATAAAAGCTGATCAGCTCGTCTCTGATACTTGAGCCCGGTCTGTCTGCAAGCGTTTCGAAAGAGCCCACCGTGAACCGGCTATAGGGGTGCTCGGGATTCATTACCGTCTGTAAAACATCCAGGTTGCGACGACCGTCGCTCTTTAGGCCCATTTGAAACTCGGCATCTACCACTTCCCTCTCGCGCTCCACGTAGGCTTCGTCAAACGTAGGTGCGATAAAGAATTGGGCAAACCTATCCAGTGCCTCGGGAAGAAATTCGGCGTTTATATCAAAGAAATAATTGGTGTTCGCAAGACTGGTGAAAGCATTCCGCGAACCGCCATGTTCGGTGATGTACTGTTCGTACTCGGCCGGGTCAGGATACTTCTCGGTTCCCAGGAACAGCATATGCTCTAAAAAATGTGCCAAACCCTGGCGGTCTGGCGGGTTGTCGCCGCTGCCCACATTGACATCAAGTGCGGCCGCGGCCTTGACTGTATCGGGGTCGGAGATGAGTAACACCTGCATTTCATTCGGCAGAGTCAGATAGCGATACTGGTACTCATCGCTAGGGCTTTTCACAGGCTGCAGCGATGCCGATGGGGCCGACGGAGCCTGCGCTTCGGGTGGTGGCGTATTATCAGACGAGCACGCAGCAACGAGCAGCGCAATAAACATGACAGACAGGGCGTTCAGTCCCTGCCAGTTGGCTTTCAATAACATTGATTACTCCATCAGAGGTTGCGTCGTATCCTCGACCTGGTTCGGCTCAGGCTCCGCGGTCGGCCTGGGCCAGGCGTCGATAATCGCTTTGATCATGGTCGCCAGGGGAATCGCAAAAAACACGCCCCACAAACCCCAGATACCACCAAAAAACAAGACCGCCATCAGTATGGCCACAGGGTGTAGATTCACCGCTTCCGAAAATAGCAGCGGTACTAGTACGTTGCCGTCCAGAACCTGGATGATCAGGTAGACCGCACACAGCGTATAAAATTCACTTCCCAGACCCCATTGGAAAAACCCCACTATAACAACAGGCAGCGTGACCAACGCTGCGCCAATATATGGAATGACTACGGATAGACCGACCGAGAGCGCAAGCAACGCTGCATAGTTCAATCCCATCCATGTGAAGGCTACGTAGCTCACAGCGCCAACAATGATAATTTCGAGTACTTTTCCGCGCGCGTAGTTGGCAAACTGCATATTCATCTCGCCCCAGATTCGGCGCAACAATGGCCGCTCCTTCGGTAAAAAGCTGCCAGACCAGTCCAGCAAAAGCTGCTTATCTTTGAGAAAAAAGAAGACCAGCATGGGAATCAATACCATGTAAATCAGGACGGTAAACAAACCCGGTATTGAGGCCACAGACAGGCTCACTACCGTCTGACCCACGGCTCCAATCTCAGCCTTCGCCAACGCGATCAGCTCGTTGATCTGCGCATCGGAAAAAATATCCGGATAACGCGCGGGTAACACACCCAAAAACTGGCGCCCCTGTTCCAACATGCGCGGCATCTCCGTCGCAAGACTGGAGAGCTGTCGCCATGCCAGCGGCAATACACCCAGGGTCACAGCCAGAAAACCGCCAATGAAAACAACGTAAGCTACCGAGACTCCAATCCATTGCGGTACGCCTCGCTTCTCTAGCTGACTTGATACACCCTCCATCAGAAAAGCCAGCACAAGAGCCGCTATGACTGGCGCGACGATATCGCCAATGGTCATTACCAGCACAATGCCGATAGTCAACAGCACCAGCAGGAGGACTGATTCTTCCTCAAACAGGTAACGGCGATACCACTTATTTAATACTTCGAACATGCGGTGTTCTCTCAGGAATAATCCGCTTTTTGGAGTAGGTGCCGGTACACGCCATCCGTTTCATCACTGGCGAGCAAAACATGCCCAGACTGCTCACAAAACACCTTAAAATCGCGCACCGAGCCCTGATCCGTTGACAGCACTCGTAGCTTCTGTCCGGCCGACATCTCCTTCAGGGCCCGCTTCGCTTTTAGCAGAGGCATGGGGCAGACCAGCCCTCTGGTATCCAGCTCCAAAGGGATCTCATCAGACATAGTCTTTTGGCTCTTGTTGAAGGCGGCACAGTATATCGATTCGCTTGGGCTTTATGAACTTCAAAGAGCAGATTCAATCCAATTGTGCGATGCGCCGGTCTCGTGCCCCAATATGCCCCGGCTGGCGTACAATGAAACGCAGATATTCTATTTTTTCGTGGTGATAATTACCTATGCTTCGACACCGGCAACATAGACGAAACGGCCGCTCGCCGCTTTGGCTGAGTGTCGCGTTGACGTGTCTGCTGGTCATACCACCACCGGGTATTGCCCAAGAGCTGAAACTTCCCAACCTCGGCGAGTCCAGTACCAGCATGTTCTCCGCTGAGTTCGAATATCAGCTGGGTCGTGCCTGGCTGCGAATCTTTCGCAGCCAGGCACAGACTGTCGATGATCCACTGTTACACGAATACCTTGAACATCTAATCTACTTGCTGGTGACGCACAGCCAGCTGGAAGATCGGAGGGTGGAACTCGTTATTGTCGATAGCCCCGACATTAACGCGTTTGCAGTGCCCGGTGGCGTGATAGGCGTCAATAACGGCCTACTCATGTACGCTCAGACCGAAGATGAGTTGGTGACGGTGCTGGCCCACGAAATTGCGCACCTGAGTCAAAGGCACTTCTCTCGCGGCGTTGAATTTCAACAGCGCAACCAGCCGCTCGCGCTGGCTGCAATGTTGGCGAGCTTTGTGCTGATGGCCACTGTGGGTGGTGATGCGGGAATGGCTGGGCTTGCGGCCTCGCAGGCCGCGGCACAGGATTCGGCATTGCGTTACAGTCGCACAAATGAGCAGGAAGCCGATCGCGTGGGAATGCAGACGCTGGCCGAGGCAGGCTTTGATCCGCACGCCGCACCCGCCATGTTTGAACGCATGATGCAGGCTTCACGATTCTCAGGCAGCGGCCGGATACCCGAGTTTCTGCGCACCCACCCACTGACTGAAAACCGCATCGCCGACACGCGTAACCGCGCGCAGCAATATCCTAAACAGGAATCAAAGGTGTCTTTGGACTATCAACTGATGCGCGCCCGGGTAGCCAATCATCTTGCTCGCTCGCCAGAAGAAGCGGTGCAGCGATTCCGCGGCGAGCTGGATGGTGAAACTCGATCGGAAGAAGCCGCCAGATACGGACTGGTGATGGCGCTCACTAGCGCAGGCAAAACTGACGAGGCGGCACTGGAACTGGATGGTATCTGGTCGCAACAACCTGATCGTATCGAGTATGTCATCGCAGCCGCCGAGATCGATATGGCGCGGGACGAGCCCGCTAAGGCCATCAAAACCCTCTCCACCAGGTTGAGACTGTCCCCTGATAACCACCCTCTGACTATGACCTATGCCCGCGCCCTGATGATGGACGGCCAGTCTCACATTGCCGAGGAAGTGCTGGAGGATCAAAGTAAACTCAAGCCAAACGATCCTGGGTTGTGGTATTTGCTGGCGGAGGTGCAGGGTCTATCGGGGAATATTGTTGGACTACACCAGTCGCGAGCCGAGTACTTTATTCTCAATGGCAACCTGGATCAGGCTGAGACGCAACTGCGCTATGCTTTGA
Organism: Pseudomonadota bacterium; assembly: GCA_039025905.1. GTDB lineage: Bacteria > Pseudomonadota > Gammaproteobacteria > Pseudomonadales > Halieaceae > JARRPM01. The sequence continues at coordinate 30,666 of JBCCNJ010000033.1, forward strand.
AACTCACTCGGGGTGACTATCTGACCACGGCGAAAATCAATCAACGTCTGGCAGATATCGCCGAGATACGCGCTGCCTTAGATGGCTAAGCGCGACCGCTACAGGGTTCACGCATTGCCTTTGACGGTGAGACGCATTTTCGCTGCAAAATCTAACATCTTTCGCAGGGGCACCATGGCCTGCCTGCCTAAAGCTGGATCCACAAAGATTTCGTTATCGTCGCGATCAAATGCAGCGGCAAGCGACTCTAAGTCGTTCATCGCCATCCAGGGACAGTTAGCGCAGCTTCGACAGGCCGCTCCGTTACCTGCCGTGGGGGCAATGATGAACTCCTTATCAGGCGCCTGCTGTTGTAGCTTGTAGAAAATACCCTGGTCCGTTGCAACGATGAATCTAGGATTGTCCATTTCTACAGCAGCCTGAATAATTTGGCTGGTGGAACCAACCCGATCCGCCAGTTCTAGCACCGAAGCCGGTGATTCTGGATGCACCAGTACAGCCGCATCCGGATAGACCTTTTTCAGATCGGCTATGCCTCTGGCCTTAAATTCCTCGTGAACAATGCAGGCACCGTCCCACATAAGTACGTCTGCTCCGGATTCGCGGCGAACATAATCACCCAGGTGGCGGTCTGGCGCCCAGATGATCTTCTCACCCTCATCTGCCAGATGCTCGGCCAGCTGTAAGGCAATGCTGGAGGTCACCACCCAATCCGCTCTGGCTTTGACTGCGGCTGACGTGTTGGCATAGACCACGACCTGTCGGTCGGGGTGTTGGTCGCAGAAGGCGGAGAACTCGTCGGCGGGACAACCCAAGTCCAGCGAGCAGGTTGCTTCCAGTGTTGGCATGAGTACCCGCTTGTCGGGCGTTAGTATTTTGGCGGTCTCGCCCATGAATTTGACACCCGCAACAATCAGCGTCTCGGCGGGATGGTCATGTCCAAAACGGGCCATTTCCAGGGAATCCGAAACGCAGCCACCGGTTTCTTCAGCCAGCGCCTGGATTGCGGGCGCAGTATAGTAATGCGCCACGATCACGGCGTTGTGTCGCTCTAACTGCGCCTTTATCTGATCTTTAAGATGCTCTTCTTGGGCGGGAGTTAGCTGCTTGCTCAGTTCGTTATCCAGGTGTAACTGCACCTGCTGGCGAATCAGTTCCAGTTTGTCCGAGGCAACACTCATAGAAACTATATGGGGGCGGAAACAACGGACGCCAAGTCTAGCACACACATAAGATCCCGCATTGGCTGACCAAAAGCGGGGGATAGCTGGTAATTTTTAATAAACATTCACTAGAATTTCATTCAATTCTTCCGTATAACTTTATGTTATATAAAGAATAAAGCAGCTCCATGCAAGTCTGCGGCGAGATTCAGCCGGCGCGGACGCGCTGGCGCTGTCTGAAAGCGGGACGGTTTAGGGCGAGCGAGTGGACCAGCACACAGTACTCATTATCTCGGAGCACAAGACAGATCACCTTATCCTGTCGGCCTGCCTGGAGCGCGCTGCACCTTCCCGTTTTCAACTGGCCTCCCAAAATTTGATGCGCAGACCGCTAGAGGCACTGCTGGATCCATCCATCGACGCCGTCATCATGGCAAACGGCCCCGAGACAGAATACCTATTGCGCCTGGCCCAAAAAAACAACGCCACAGCGCCGATCATTTTGTTACTGGACGATGCTTCAGAGAAGATCACCGCACAATTGCGCGAGTACGGTGCCCAAGACTATTTGGTTCGAGGGCATTTACAGGACCAGCTGGTGCATCGCATTCTCGACTACAGCATCCAACTCAAGGAAGCCAGAGATCAGATTTTGCAGCTCTCAAATCGCGATGCGCTCACTGGTGCACTTAATCGCGCTGGGTTTAGGGCGCACCTCGAACGGGCAATGAATCGTTCTGAACGGTATGGATTTAATACCGCCCTGCTCTACATCAATGTCGACCAGTTTGCCAATGTGAATGACAACTATGGTGAGGCCGACGGTGACCTGATGATTAAAACTATCTCGCGCCGCCTGGTAAACAAAATGCGCAGCACGGACAGTATCGCTCGTCTGGGTGGCGATGAGTTTGCCGTAGTCTTGGAAGACGTCAACTCAGCCGCCGATGTCGAGCTAATCGCAGACAAGATGCTCCACTCCATCTCTGCCCCCATGATCTTAAGTGAGCAGCAGGTATCGGTTGAAGCCAGTATAGGCGCGGCCATTTATCCTGAAGACGGCACAGAATTCTCCGATCTTGTGGACAATGCGCGCAGCGCAATGCAGCAGGCAAAGAGCGTCGAGGGTGGGAAGTTCGTGCGTTACTCAGAACACCTTATGTTCGATGTCGCCGGCGGTAATTCCCTAGCGGCGGAGCTGAGAAACGCAGTGCGCAAAAATCAGTTTGAGCTTCACTACCAGCCCCGCATAGACCTCAGCAATGGCCAGCTCGTCGGGTTGGAAGCACTACTGCGGTGGAACCATCCAGAGCGCGGCCTATTGACACCTGGTGAGTTTCTGTCGACTTGCGAGGACATGGGTTTGATGAAGACCATCGGTTATCAGGTCATTCAGCATGCCTGCTCTGCAATCATTTGGCTGGGTGAACAAGGTATGCAGGATGTGGATGTGGCGGTCAACATCTCGTTTTCGCAGATCCAAGACAATCGCTTTCTTGATATTGTCAAAGATATCGTGAAACGCAGCGGAGCCGATGCCTCGCGTCTCGAATTTGAGCTGACCGAATCTACTATCTTGAAAAGTCCCAGCGCTATAAAGGAGCGCATGGATGTTTTGAGAACCCTAGGCATATCGTTCTCCCTTGACGATTTTGGAACCGGTTTTTCGCAACTCTCTCACCTCACCGAGCTGCCCATTACCGCTTTGAAAATCGATCAGTGTTTTGTGCGCGACCTTCCACGCAACCCGCATCAGGAAGCCGTCTGTACCATGATCATTGAAATGGCCCACCGGCTAGGGATGCTCGTAGTCGCGGAGGGTGCAGAGACCCACGAACAAATTGAGTTTTTGCGAGCGCAAAGCTGCCAGCAGGTACAAGGTTTTTATTACAGCCCGGCGATACCTCTACAACAGCTACCGCGCTTCGTCCAAGAGCAGCGCAACAAACGCCGAGAGCGCCTGTTCTCATAAAGCCATTCGCTTGGTCGCATTAGCGCTAAGCCGCGCGTCATTCAGAACATAACGCGATTGCGTCCCGCCTTCTTCGCCCGATAGAGCATCTTATCGGCGTTCATGACAACTGCGTCCGGTTTCGGGAACTGATCGCTACGCTCCGCCACACCTGCGCTAATAGTGACCGCAACCTGGTTTTTACCCAGGCGAGTCGCTCCGCGCCTACGCGCGCCATCTCGCGATTTTGTCGGTCGCGCAGCATGATCTCGCAGAGATAGTCGGTAATCCGCAATGTCTTTTCGAACCCGATCCAGTTCTGCGGCAGCCTCCTCCGCCGAACGACGCGGAAACACGACGCAAAACTCCTCCCCGCCATAGCGGTAGGCGGTACCGCCCGCCCCTACCGTGCTGATCTGGGAAGACACCATCCGCAGCACCTCATCGCCCACGTCATGGCCGTGTTTATCGTTAAACTTTTTGAAGTGGTCTACGTCCAACATAGCAATACAGTATTTGCGCCCCAGTCTTTCAAGACGCTCCGTAAGCGCCCTGCGACCCAATAGGCCCGTCAATTCGTCTCTATAGGCCATTGCATGCGTACTGCGCATCAGACCCCAGACGACACAAAGTCCAGCTGCCACAGACATCACCACCGAAATCGACTGTAGATGCAGCAGGGCTAGACTAAGCGCAAGTGCGATTAACACACCAAGCAAAGACGCTTCCACATCCCCATTGCGCAGCAGGACTAACCCAAGTCCAATTACGATTACCAGCAACGTCAGCAAGCTCGCACCCAGCGATAGCACGTAGCCTTCAAAAGGGCGCGCGCGATAATACTGCGCCGCTGCCTCCGTCGCCGCCGGCAACCAATGTGCTAGAACGCTGCAGGCAAGCGCGATGACGACAAATAACACGGTAAAAAGCAGACCTTGACGGTTCCATATACCGGTTTCCGGTATCAGCAGCAGAAACATACAATGCAGGGGAAGGGCGAGGCTGACAGCGAGGTAGATGCGTCCCGCCACAACGTCTGACAAACTAACCTGTAGCTTGTTTTGCAATATCCAAAAAAAGACACCCACACCAAAGGTCGCCAGCATCAGGCGGCAGCGATTGAACTGATAGGCAAGAAACAATGCGACAGCACACAACAGATAGGGAAGAAAATCCAAAACCGCGCGACTTTCAGACGAGAGATTATCGGTAAATACGCGCAGCCACAGTGCCGCGCCAACGATGAGCGTCGGCACTAGCAGCCTGAATAACGCTGCCGGAAACATCCGCATTAAAGGTCCCGTATTTCCCCTGTTTTTCTTGCTTATAGACCGTGCTCTAAAACGTAGGGATAACAAGCCAAAAACTGCTTTCCTACTAGGCGCTGGGTCACAGTGATGATAGCCTACATCTAGTACAAGAAGCATTAACCTGGCCCCCAATGCCCAATAAAGAACAACCTCGTCATCGCGCCAAAATACTGGTCAGCGATGACGATCAAAACGTGCGGTTGCTCACTCGACAGTGTCTAGAAGCCGAGGGCATGATTGTCGTGGAAGCGGCCGACGGCCTGGAAACCTTAGACGTCTTTGTTCGCGAACGACCTGACCTGGTATTCCTGGACGTCGAGATGCCGGGCATGACCGGCTTAGAAGTCTGTGAAAGGCTGCGCCAACTACCACAAGGCGAATCCATTCCAATCATGATTGTCACGGGCTCAGATGATCGGCAATCAATCGATGCCGGTTTTAAGGCAGGCGCTACCCAATACAAAACCAAACCCGTTAACTGGTCACTGCTGGGCAGAGATGTTCAGTACATGCTACGCGCCAGTAATGCGTTTAATGCCCTAAAGCGACAAGAAGACAGACTTCGCTACCTGGCCTATTACGATCCTCTCACCAGCTTGCCGAACCGGCGAAGCTTCAACGAACAACTTACGCGCATTCTCAAGCGAAGCCAAAGGCGCAACTCAAACGCAGCTCTACTGTTTATCGATCTTGATCATTTCAAACGGATCAACGATTCCATAGGCCATGGCCGCGGTGATCGCTTACTGGTGGAAATCGCTAAGCGTTTGACCTCTGAGCTGCGTGAAGATGACGCCATTAATTATTTCTCAGATGTGAGTGCGGAGGACGAGGCCGAGGAAAACGCCGGTAATACGGAAATTGCACGACTCGGGGGTGATGAATTTACGGTAGTTCTATCGGACGTGGAGGATACAAGACACGTTGAGCGAGTTGCACAGCGAATCCTGCACACCTTGTCTGAACCTATAGCGCTGCAGTCGCATAACCCCGTCGTGACGCCTAGCATTGGAATTGCCTTATACCCGCATGATGGCGTCGATCCCGATACGCTTGTTCGAAACGCCGACACGGCAATGTATGTTGCAAAGGCGGAAGGGCGCGCATGCTACCGATTTTACGATGAAGAGATGAACTCCAGAGCCGTTGAGCAATTGAAGATGGAGGAAGAGCTTCGCAATGCGATGAGAAATCAGGAACTGGAGCTGCGCTACCAACCGCAGATCGATATCAGAACGGGTGAAGTAGTGAGCATGGAGGCACTCGTGCGATGGAAACATCCGGAGCGCGGCATGGTATCGCCACTAGAATTTATACCTGTCGCGGAGCGAACGGGCCAGATCATCGAATTGGGTGAATGGGTAATGGGCGAGGTGTCCCGTCATTGTTTGTACTGGGATTCGCTGGGCATCAGGCCGTTTAGAATCTGTGTCAATATTTCGCCGCTGCAGTTTAATCAGAGCGACCTAACAGAGTGGATCGCGAGTTTTCTTGAGCGCTCGCGGCTCGAACCAGAGCGCCTTGAACTGGAGCTCACCGAAAGCGCAATCATGACCGATGCGCGCACCAATATTGCAAAACTACGTGCATTAAAAGCACTGGGGCTACAGCTGGCAGTAGATGATTTCGGCACCGGTTATTCCTCGCTGAGCTATCTC
>JBCCNJ010000034.1:0-36477 GCA_039025905.1 Pseudomonadota bacterium
AGGAATGGTTTTGCGCGTATCCAAAAGCTTAACGCCTGTGTCCGCAACCTGATGAGCATAGTGGCGGCAGGTCGTCGCTGTGCCAGAAAGCAACTGCAGAAAATTCAATGCGGTTCGCTCGCCTGTCAGTAGTGCTCTCGATTTTCCTTCAATCGTAAACAGGCATTGGTCGGCGCTGATAGTGTCGCCATCGCTCGCCTGCCAGTCCATCACCGCGTTTGGGTCCAGCTCTCGGAATACACACTCCGCCCAGGGGCGTCCACACAACACACCATTTTCACGGCTGATGATGCGTGCCGATGCCTTTTGTGTTGCGGGTATCAGCGCGGCGGTTAAATCTCCGCTGCCAATATCCTCTGCCAGAGCTGCGCGCACACTGTTTTTGATCGTGGCGGGATCGGGAGTAATAGTCGCGACGGTAAAAGCGGGCATGGCGTTCGCTGGCAAGAAAAGGAGTGCGATTGTAGCAGTAAGCCCAAGGGCTGTTAATCAGACCTATCATTGAGTTGGCAAAGCGCAGTGCATATCATGAGGTATGCACAGGAGCGCACTGGACACTACTGAATTTGACATAGTCAGCGGGTGGCTGCGCCCGGCTAGACATGCACCCTCACCCAACTTTGGCCCGAGGCCAATGGGCTGCCACCCCGACCTCCTTGTCATACACAATATTTCTTTGCCGCCGGGTGAGTATGGAGGGCCCTGTATTGAACAGCTCTTCACCAACTGCCTGGACTGGGACGCGCACCCCTATTTCAATGAGATTCGTGGTACCGAGGTCTCGTCTCACCTCTTGATTCGACGCGATGGTGAGGTAGTGCAGTTCGTGGATTTGCGCGAGCGCGCCTGGCATGCCGGTATCTCGAGCTATCAGGGTCGAACTGATTGCAATGATTTCAGTATCGGCATCGAACTAGAGGGAACAGATGAAGACGCTTACACTGGAGCTCAGTATGAGATACTGGTAGCGATCAGTCGCGCGCTGTTTCGTTATTTTCCCACCATGAATGCGAGTCGGATTGCTGGCCATAGCGATATCGCTCCCGGCCGCAAAACTGATCCTGGAGCATCTTTTGACTGGGACAAGTACCACAAGCTACTACCGGAGCTGGAGGAATCACCGTGACGTTTTTGGCAATCATTGTCGCTGTACTGTTACTGCAGGCCTGGGGTAGTGCGGACAGGCTCCACCTTGATAGCTGGTTTGACAATTGGTATCAACGGCTTAGCGCTTGGGGTTTGCCGTCATTACTCGGCCTGGGATTGCTGATTCTGTTGCCCACTGCGCTGGCCTTGCTGGTGCTCGATGTGCTCGGGCCGATTCTGTTCGGTGTGTTTTGGTTACTGGCGGCCATTTTTTTGTTGCTATACGCATTTGGTCGGGGTGACCTAAAGGCAAAGATGGGCCAGTACCGTAACTACGCCTACGCCGGCGATTTCGAGGCGGCGTATCTTGCGTTTGGCGGCGATAAACAGGCGGCTTCAGAAACCTCTGAATCAGCAGAGCCATTGAAGCCGAGTGACGTGCATGCCAGGATCCATGAATCTTTTCTGTACGATGGGCTACAGCGCTGGTTCAGCGTACTGTTTTACTTTGCGCTGCTGGGACCCGCCTGGGCACTGGCCTACCGACTCATGCAGCTGAGCCGCAACCGATTTGAAGGAGAACTGGTGGAACGCTGCTTGTTTGTACTCGACTGGGTCCCGGCCAGGCTGCTTGCGGCGACCTTCTCTATTGCGGGTAATTTTGTCGGCAGTAAAGCGGTGCTGATATCGGCACTGAAAGAAGGTAGTACTGAGGCGGGACCTTTATTGATCAGTGTTGGTAGCGCTGCACTGGAGCCGCGGAAGCAACCTCTGGACGACGACCCACTCGTTTTTGGACCGGAAGCAGCGGCTGAAGACCGCGAATTTGAGGCACTTTTGGCTCGCAGTGCCGTCTGCTGGATAGTCGTTCTCGCGCTGATCGTCCTCTTAGATTGAGTGCCTTAGTAATTGCCGCATTTGGTTGCGGCAGATTTTCTGGTAGCTGCTAAGCTTGATTTATCACGAGCCGCAGAGTCTGTCGGCACGCTAACCATCATTTTACCGCCTGGAGCAGACGTGAATAGCCAAAATCACGCCGCGCTGCAAACTCTGGACTCTGACAGGACCTTGACGTCCTTGACGGGACAGGTTGCGGAAGGGGTGGCTGAAGAAGCGCTGGTGCTCACCATTGCCTTCCACCCCGATACTCGCCGGATCGGTGAAACGGCGGTGATGCCGCCTTTATCAAACTCTGACCAGTGGTCCCTTTGCCGGCTTAGCCCATTGTTTTGCGCGGGCGAATCGCGTAGCCCTCTAGGAGAGCGCGATCTCAGCCGCCGGGCATTACTTTTACAATTTCGCGGCGACAAGCTATTGATTCGACGTGAGACCGGATCCAGCCGGTGTAGGGTGGATGGTCGCGAATTAAGTGAATGCTGTGAGTTGTCCCCTTCCCAGCTTAAGAATGGCGTCCGTTTGCTGTTAGGACACAGCACCGTGCTCTTGCTGCGTCTCACAACCCAATTGCAGTTAGAAACTAACGGTCAGGCGCCTGCGGGAATGATAGGTCAGAGCGCTTACATGCAGGGTCTGGGTAGTCTGGTTCAGCGCTTGGCGGTTTCTAACCTAGATGTACTCATTCGCGGCGAGACGGGCACCGGCAAGGAGATGGTCGCCAATGCGATTCATCGGCTCAGTTCGCGCGCATCAAAGGATATCGTCAGTATCAATATGGCTGCGATACCCTCTGGTCTAGCCGCTACCACCCTGTTTGGCAGTGCAAAAGGCGCTTTCACTGGCGCTACGCGCAGCGCCAGTGGCTTCTTTTTGCATGCGCAAGGCAGTACGCTTTTTATGGACGAGATCGGCGATACCCCTGCCGAAGTGCAGCCGCAGTTGCTGCGAGCTCTGCAACAGCGGGAAATCCAGGAAGTGGGCGGCGCAATTCGGAAGATCGATCTCCGAATTATTTCCGCGACCGATGCTGATCTCGACGACGCGACCTGCAGTTTCAATGCGGCCTTACGGCATCGATTGGCCGCGGGTGAGGTTCAGCTGCTGCCGTTGCGCGATCATCCCGAAGATATTGGTGATCTCGCCTGGCATTTCCTCCAACAGCATGCTGAGGATCTTGGTAGTGAGGCATTGTTACCCGATGTGGCCGCCTCGGCGGCGACGGTCGCTTTCTGGGCTAACGTGTTTTACCGTTTTCTTGGCTATCAGTGGCCGGGTAATGTCCGGGAGTTGAGTAACGCTGTGAGTCAGATACTGATGGCCAGTACGGACAAGCTGAGCTTGCCGACGAATGTCGTGCGCACCTTGACCCACCGACACAGTTCGGAGATGGCGACCGATGCTGTGACAGTAACATCGCGGCGAGCACTGCGAGAGGTTCCGGAATCAGAGTTCTTAGACGCTTTACATACCTGCGAGTACGAGGTGGCGAAAGTGGCCAGGCGGTTGAGAGTGTCACGCCAGGCAGTCTATCGTCGCTTGCATGACGCCGTTGATTTTCGATTGGCCAGTCAAGTGCCCGAGGCGGAGCTTGAGCAAGTGCTTACCAGGCACGACGGAGATACGCACGCGGCGGCACTAGATCTTAAAGTGTCTGCGAGTGGGTTGCGTATGCGTTTGCGCACCTCCAGCCTCGCTTGGCACTAGGTTCACGCCCGCTTAGCTTGCGTGTCTAATCAACCCCTAGTAGGCCCATACCGCATTCTGAGACTCATAAACCGAGGTGCCCAGGGCTCGGTTTATTTGGGCTTCGACGATCGCCTGCGCAGGCGTGTGGCGATCAAGATTTATTCGCTGCCGGAAGACAAACAAGCACGCACAGACCTACTTAAGGAAGCGCGATTGGTTTCGGGTATGCAAAGCCCTCGAATTGTGCAGATACATGACGTGGTCGAGAGTCGCAGTCACCTGGCGATGGTGATGGAGTATGTCCCTGGCTGCGATCTGGAAGAACTGCTGTCGAATACACGGCTCTCGCTTGCAAGCATGCTAACAGTTTGTGCTGACCTTGCTGTGGCTTTGACAACCGCGCGGCAACACCGCGTCGTCCATGGCGACCTGAAAGCGGCTAACGTGCTGATTTCCAGCGAAGGGAGAGTGAAGCTATCGGATTTTGGTATCGCAAGACATTCCATGCAGATCGGCGCTGCGCGCGGGAGTCTTGAGTCCATGTCACCGGAGCAATATCAGGGCAAGGTACTCAGCGAGCGATCCGATTTATTCTCTCTGGGCTGCCTGCTCTACCGAATGATGACCGGCAAACATCCGTTTTATGGCGATGGTCAATTGGATGTTCGAGCGCTGCTAGCAGAAACATCACCATCGCTGATATCGTCGCAGCAAGACCATACGGATTGGCCTGAAGACCTCGAGAAGTTGGTGCTGTCGCTGCTCCAGAGGAATCCTGGCGATAGACCATCCAGTACCCGTGTGGTTCGACAAGCATTGCGTCGAGTCGCCCGGTCAGTCCCGCTCTCGGCGAGCAGCAGCCTGTTAGAGGAAGCGCGGCCGCTCTTCAGATTAGAATCGCCTGAAGATATACCGCTGAACATACCCACAGAACTCGGTTCCCAAGGAAAATACAGCTCGATTGCTGCAGATCCTACAATAAGCGGCAGCTGGCGGAGAGCCTTAAAGGGATGGCGTTGGCCTGCTACCGCAGCGGCCCTGGTCGCCGGCCTCTCATGGATTATCGCGAGCAGCTTAACGCAGGAGGTAACGGTTAAAGTTGATGCTCCCAGGCTTACTTTGGCGCACAGCGTATCTTTGCCAGATGAGCTTTCAGGCGATGGGTTAGTTGATAGCGTCGTTGCCGCTATGCAAGAGCGCCGCGGTCCGATTCGAGTGATCGGTCCGAATGTTGCAATGCCTGTTACCTCGTTCCAACCCCGACTAGCTGGGACTGAGAGCCAGCTGCCCTTAGAATCTCTGAGGTTGGATCTACGCTGCGAGGAGGCTATCTGCGTGTTTGCAGTGAGTCGAGAATTTCAGGGAAAGCGATACTACCAGCAGGCGACCCTGTTTCCTGATACACCGGTCGAACAGTGGCAACAAATCATCCGCACAACCACGCTAGCGCTCTATCAATGAGCCCTAAGGTAGAAGATGATGTGATCGGACACACAACAGTAGCAATGAGCGGCGCGCTACTGTGCACGAAACCCCATTGCGCGTGGTGCTTTAGCAGGCAGTTGGTGCCCAAACGGCAAACATAAATCGAAACACCGCATTGGATCCGCTACATGTGTTTCATGGCTTGCGAAACAATCTGATGCAGAATAGCCCCGTAGCGAATAGAAAAAGCGTTGCGGGAACCGGAACAGGATTTGAGTAAACAACCGACTGCAGTATTCCGCCAATCGAAAACGGGCCAGCCAGTGGTATTCCGTTAGCATCTACCGCACGGATGGTAAAAACCTCAAAGGCGAATAGATCCAACAAACTTACTGTACCTTCAGGGAGCGCGTCTGAGCTGAACGCAGTTCCAGGGTTAGATATCAGAGAAAGTTCTATCGCGGTTGCGCTACCTGCGGCGGCGGGTAGCAGCATGGCTGTTTTCATAGAAAACGCATCGGATCCAGGAAAATCCCTGATCTCAATTGTGCCGGAGTTAGCCATGTATGTGGTGGACCCTAAGTTGAGAGTCACTTTATCGACTGCATAAAAACCGCGTGTCGGATCGGCTGACAAATCAGGGGTGGATGAGTCAAAATCAAAAGTAAAGGAAAATGGGTCTGGTGAAGTGACCCCGAAAAGTGATTGTCCGGCGCCACCAAAAACGAATCCATTAACTGACACAATACCTGCGGATGCGCCGTTGGATAAAAGATACGCCACGGTGACCGCAAGCGATAAAAACAGTCGGATCGGGAATTTTTTCATAGCAAACACATTCCTTATTAACACTTGTTAAGCAACTAAGTTACACGGCAGCAATAATTGGGCCAACTCAAGCGGATCAGGTGTTTGCGTGGCATAACGGGTGAGACGTGTAAAATAACCTGACACGAACTACTCGGCGACTCGGAGTATTTTATGAGGCTTGCCAAGGTGTAACAGCAAGTATGAGCTATCAAACCGAGGCAAACGTGTAAGACTGCGAGTTAGCGGATTATCACGCCAGGAGCAATCTAGCCTGACAAACTAAAGTATTCGCGAGCACGCCCAAATTCGGTGTCTGGCATAGCTGTTGGTGGAATTAGCTCAAAAAATTGCAGTCCAGAAACACGCGAGCACAACTCTGGCAAGGATTGAGAAAACCTACTTTGAAGGCCTGTCTTCTTGACACACAACACTGAGGTTCTGTTCTCGAGCACGCTACTCAAGAACTTGGCCTAGGACTAAAGATGCTGCAGCCGCTCGAACAGAGCGCGATTGGTCGGCAACTCCACGCGATGGTGTTCAGCCCGCTGCAGTATATGTCCGGTTAAGTACTGGATCTCGGTTGGGCGTCCGGCTAGTACATCTTGAAGCATGGAAGAGCGATTGTTTGCGGTGGCCAGAACGACTTCTTTCACCTCTTCCTCTAAATCACCAATGGCGTCTGTTTTGCCTTCAAGAGCGCTCAAGGCAGCGATTTCCTGGCACAGTTTCTGCACCATTGACCATTTCCCCGGAGCAGCCAGTTCACCATTTACGCAGCCGTACACCGCTGTCAGCGGGTTAATGGCGCAGTTGATTGCGAACTTATGCCACAGTACCTTCTCGATCGTATGGCTCCAGCTACTGTTAAGTGCAGCTGACCAGTGCGTGAACCAGTCGGGGGGTGAAGAGGATTGGATGTGTCCTACGCGCGTGATGCCGCGGCCTGCATAGCGAATGTGTCTCGCGCTCAAGCGATACGCGCCCTCGGTGGTAGCGCCGAAAAAACAGGTCGATCCCGGTAAAATGGCAGCCAGTTCTTGTGCGTATCCGAGGCCGTTGCTCAAGACCAAGATCTGGCTGTTGGCATTCAATCTATGCCTGATGCTGCGTGTCGAGGCGGCAATGTCTTGCGCCTTGGTTGTAATCAGCAAATGGGAGATATAGTTATCGTCACCAGGCGTGCTCGCGGCAACGGAGAATTCGGTTTTCTTGTCCGCCTGCTCCACAGTTACTGTTGTGGATTTGCTGCTGAATCCGTCGCGAAGAATCAATTCGACCGGGCACTTTGTGAGCTGCAAACGGCTGGCAAATAGGCAGCCCATCGCCCCCGCGCCTAATATATGCCAGGTGGGTGCGGTCATGCTGAGGCGAGGTCTTCAAGGATTGTAAAAGGACTGCACCTCATTACTATGTAGTGCCCAGATAAAAGATAAGCTGATTACAGGGAGTTGCACTATGCCATCATTCGACGTGGTTTCGGAAGTCGATCTGCATGAGCTGACGAATGCCGTCGATCAGGCTGGCAGAATTGTGGCCAATCGGTTTGACTTCAAAGGCGTGAAGGCCTCTTTTGAGCGCGAGGAACGTACGGTAGTCATTGCCGCCGAGGCAGAGTTCCAGGTCACTCAGATGGAAGACATGCTGCGATCAGCGCTTGTGAAATGCAAAATTGATCCGCTGGCGATGGACTGTGCTGAGCCGATAAGCTCAGGCCAACAGGTGAAACAAACAGTCATTCTGAGACACGGTCTGGACAGTGCGCAGTGCAAAGATATCGTCAAACGTATCAAAGAAACCAAAATGAAAGTGCAGGCACAAATCCAGGGGGAGCAGGTGCGCGTGACCGGTAAAAAGCGCGATGATCTGCAGTCTGTGATGGCTTTGCTGAGGGAGGCGGAGGTGGGTGCGCCGCTGCAGTTCACCAACTTTCGGGACTAGGTTGGCGCATCAGGCCTGCATAGTGGGGCTTCTTTCTGACCCATCTGAGCGCTAAATCATGCCAGGGCATTCAAATCGCGCCTGAGCATCTGCATTCTCTTGGCGGCCGAGTCTGAGGAAACAAATAACTCGTCTATCACGGCATACCAGAGGCACTCCAGATAGCGATAGATACAAACGTAGTGTCGTAAGCGCTCGAGATGGGAATTGAGTTCGCCGTCATCCCAGTACACAGTAATCAGCTGCTCGATCTGTTCTGCGGATAGATCATCACCTGCCACGATAACGGCCAGATCATAATAAGCACTGCACATCGCGCTGTACTCCCAGTCTAGAGCGAACAGTCTCCCAGCCGAATACAGGCGATTGGCTTGCAGTAAATCGTTGTGGCACAAGACTAGCGGCTCAGCAAGCTGAGAAGTGAATACCAACGACTTGTCGATTCCTGGTCTCAGCGCAAGCAAATCCTCGAGCTGCCTATTCGGGCGCTGCAATAGCTGGTGCTGATAGCTGTCAATCCGCTCCCGTAGGTCTAACCGATAGCGTCTTGAAGGCAGTTGATGTATCGCTTGCATTAGCAATGCTACGTCTACAAGCTCAATAGGCTGCTCTTGATCAGGTGCCAGAAACGCGGTTACCAGGCTCCCCAGCTCGGGATTAAAATAACAGGGCATGGGCGCGATCTCGCGGCGGCAGGCCGCGCGCAGACTCTGCCACTCTGCCTGACGGTGTATGCCGTGCGAGTGGGGTTTGATGCCGTCTATTCGAACGACAAATCGCTCGTTCGCTTCAACTAGCACGCTGTGGTTGCTGATGCCAGTTCCAATTGTTTTGACGATTTCTGGCCTAGAAGTGATAGGCGTTGCGGTATCCCACTGCCGCCACTGCGAGAGGGTCTGATCCAGTTTCAGGCGGCTTGCGTTCGGTAATTCGATAGCCATTTACAGTAGCCGAATATAACGATGACGAGGTAGACGGCGAACAAGGCCGCTGTCAGATATAGCTCTCGGTCGATATAGAGATAGATTGAGATACTGTCTATCACCAACCAGTACAGCCAGTTCTCCAGAATTTTGCGCGCGACCATCCAGGTCGTTAAAACGCTCCCCCAGGTTGTAAACGAATCCAAGTAGGGCAGTGCTGCGTCGGTGTGTTGGGTAAGCAGTGCACCACTGACCGCAGAGGCGAGCAGCACCACTGCAACGGCGCTTACGTGATGGCGAGCAGTCCAGCTAGAGATACGCAGCTCATCGTGGTCCTGACTCCCGTACTGCCACTGCCACCATCCGTACACCGCCATCGCCAGATAATAGACCTGCAGGCCTGACTCCATGAGGAGGTTGACCTTCCAAAATACAACCAAAAAGATTGCTGTGCTCAAAAACGCTGCATACCAACACCACAGGCTCTCGCGTACTGCCAACAGCAAGTAGGCTATTCCGAGACCGACGGCCAGGACTTCCCAGCCGGACATCGCCTGTGCTGCCTGTGCAAGCGCAGCAGCCAGAGTTTGCTCCTGCTCGGGCTTCAGTCGAACTCACCCACAATGAATTTAACCACTAGCACCTGTTTGCCAAACTGGTCTGTGCTCGCCGCTAGCGTCTCCTGTACAAGCTGAAACACCTTGTCGTATTCGCCGCTGACCTGCGTGCTCAGCGGGTTTCTGATGACCTCAATCCCGTCGCTCTCCAGCAGTTTATCGATGAAACGCTGAATAATTGGTTTAAACTCCGCGTTTAGCGGGTAGAGGCTCATCTCAGCGGTTAGTTTCATATGGGCTTCCTCAATTGTGTGACCAAGTACTGTCTGTATGCAGACGCGTCTTCCTGTGATCGCGCAGACATCAGGGCGAGACTAATTGGAAGCCGACTCATTGGCTAGATAGCTTCGAGACATCGCAAAAAATCTCACCGGGATTTAAGCTTGAGTAGGGAAAGGATGGGACGCTATGTTCCATGCGAAACCCGTCCCTACGCCAGCATTACCTGGATCAGGTACAAAGGGTTCACCAATTCGGTGTTTCAGGTCGGTGTCTCAGGCCTTGGCGCGTGCCGCAGGCCACCCCCAGGATTGCAACGCCAGTATAGGCCGCTTACACTGGTATTCCAATAAAAGCGACGCTCGGGAGCATGGTGCGACCCGGCGCAACGATGGGTGGCGGTAATGATCGACGAACCAAGATCGAACAGCACTGACGAAGAAATCGAAGGGGCTCCACCTGCGCAGTCTAGCCGCGAAGTCCGCGATCGACGCCTGGCTGAGACGGTAGAGATAAATCGATATCTGTATCAGCAAGCACAGCAGCTGGAACATATGCTATTGGACGCTGCTGATTTGCAGGCGCTGCTTGAGATTCTGCTGGTCAGCATGCCGCGCCACTTTTCGTTTCGCGTTGCCGAGTTGTGGCTTTACGATCCGGAGAATGTACTGGCGGAGCTGATTGTCGGCGGACAGCGCTACGGTTACAGCTTGCAGCTGCATCAAGACGCATTTGCGATGCAAGAACTCTACGACCTTGAGCCCGACATCGTGCTGCTCGAGCCAACGGATACGCGAATGTTCGAGGTGTTGAAGACAGAGCAGTCGATAGACTACGCCCTGCTCCTGCCGTTGACGGACAGTGGCCGCATGATGGGCAGTCTGCATTTGGGTCTGGAGGACGACACTCTGGTGGTGGGTGAACGGGAAGAGGAGTTGATAGCTCACTTGGCCACGATGATTTCCTCCTGCTTCAAGAATACGGTCGCACGGCAGCAGGTATCGCGCCTGACTATGCTGGATCCGCTGACGCAGATCAGTAATCTTCGCGGCTTTGAAAAAGATATCGCGCGGGAAATTGCCAGGGCGAAACGAGCGGATCAAGCCCTTACCGTGCTGATCCTGGAGATTGACGAGTTCGACGAATTATACGACCACTACGGTGAGCGCAGCGGGCATTTTGTTGTCAAGAAGGTAGCCGAGCGCATTTCGTCCGATCTCAGAGCGACCGATATGATGGCGCGACTTTCTCGATCGAAGTTCGCGCTGTTGATTCCGGGTAGCGGCGAGATGCTGGGTCAGGAGATTGCCGAGCGCATGCGCAACGATATAGAGGATTTTGCCATCGATGATGGTCGCGGTGCGGTGCTACAGGTCACGGTGAGTATCGGTATGGTGACCTGGGAACCGCAGCAATACCCCGCGGTGGATATGCCGCAA
The DNA here is from genome assembly GCA_039025905.1 of Pseudomonadota bacterium. Taxonomy (GTDB): domain Bacteria; phylum Pseudomonadota; class Gammaproteobacteria; order Pseudomonadales; family Halieaceae; genus JARRPM01. Next base: position 11,041 of record JBCCNJ010000034.1, read on the forward strand.
CTGGCCAAGCAAATGGAAAGTGTAGCCAATAAGGGATTAACTGCCTCGCAAACTCAGGGAGGCAACCGTATCAATTTGGCGCGCTTGAGTACGCTCATTGTCTAAGCCGCGAGCAGCCGTCATCAATTTGAAACAATCTCCTGGTTGTATTGCGTACTCTGTGCATTTCGTGTCGATGCTCGCCAGCCGTCAGTGAACCAGCGGAACTTTTGCGACTCATGTAGACTCTGGTCTACATGAGTTACAAGCACGCCATTGCTTAGTTCAGAGGAAGGTGATCATGCCGTCGATTAAGTTCGCTATAACAGGTGTCGGGTCTTTTCAGGGGATCATCCACGTCTAATGACGCTGCTGATCATACTGCTAGTGATTTTTGGTGGTGTTGCTCTGATGGCCATTGTCACCAAACGGTTTTCAGGGCCCAACGATGAGAGGAGAGCGCAGCAGCTGCAGCGATGGTTGGTGCCACTAGTGGGTATTATGCTCGCGCTGTCATTGATCAATTACCTCTGGTAGCTACAAGCGCTGTGTAGCAGGTTATTCTGTATAGGAAAGTGGTACAATCCCGACCCAATTTTGTCCCTTAAAACAGTAGCGGCGGAGAGTGCCAGGTGATAGCGCCTTTGGCAGACACGCCCACATAAGAGAGAGCACAATATGGCCGAACAAAAAGCAACCAATGTCCACTGGCACGAGGGTGATATTACACGTGAGCATCGCGCTAAACTCCTTGGACATAAAGGAGCAACGCTTTGGTTCACGGGTCTGTCTGGCAGCGGGAAGAGCACCGTGGCCGTTGAACTGGAGGGCATGTTGAGCGAACTGGGCGTGCTGACCTACCGGCTGGATGGCGATAACGTGCGCATGGGAATCAACAAAAATCTGGGTTTCAGTGCCGAGGACAGGACCGAGAATATCCGCCGCATTGGTGAAGTGGCGAAACTATTTGTGGACTCCGGAGTGATAGCGCTGAGTAGCTTTATCAGCCCTTATGCGGCTGATCGAGATCAGGTCCGTGCGCTGCACGAAGAAGCGGATATGGACTTCATTGAAGTCTTTGTCGACTGCTCGCTGGAGGCGGCTGAGAGTCGTGATCCCAAAGGCCTTTACAAGAAGGCGCGAGCCGGCGAAATCAAGAACTTCACCGGTATAGATGACCCTTATGAAGCGCCTCCAAAACCGGAGATACACCTGCACTCCGATAAGCAGACGCTGAGCGAAGAGGTCGACCAAATTATTGCTGTGCTGCGTGATCGCGGCATTATTGCGGCGTAGACAGGAGCGAGTAATGATCAGACCACATGGATCGGACGAACTAAACCCGCTTTTTGTAGACGATGGCGAAGCGCGCCATGCGTTGATGGAAGAGGCGGAATCGCTACCCTCGCTACTGCTAGACTCTGCGGCCGCCGCCAACGCAGTGATGCTGGCAGGCGGCTACTTCAACCCACTAACTGGCTATATGAACTTGGAAGACGCGCTGAGCGTTGCACAGAGTATGCGCACCAGCAGCGGCTTGTTTTTTCCGGTGCCGATTCTCAATCGCACCCACGAAACGGGTATCAACGCAGGCAGTCGCATTGCCCTGCGTGACCCCAACGTGGAAGGGAATCCTGTTTTGGCCGTTATGGACGTAGAGGCCGTAGAGCGCGTCAGTGACGAGCAGATCCAGCTTATGGCCGAGAAGATTTTCCGCACCCTAGATGGGGATCATCCCGGCGTGGCCACCTTCACGGCGGCAGGCAACACGCTGCTCTCGGGTCCTATCAAAGTCCTTAATTTCTCCTATTTTCAGACAGATTTCCCCGATACTTTTCGCACTGCGGTAGAAATCCGCAGTGAAATTGCCGAGCGCGGCTGGGAAAAAGTGGTGGCCTTTCAGACGCGCAATCCCATGCATAGGGCTCATGAAGAGCTCTGCCGCATGGCCATGGAGCAGTTAGATGCCGACGGCATTCTGATACATATGTTGTTAGGCAAACTGAAGCCTGGAGACATACCGGCGGATGTGCGCGATGCATCCATCCGCAAAATGGTCGATGTGTATTTTCCACCGAATACAGTGATGGTAACGGGATACGGTTTTGACATGCTGTACGCCGGACCTAGAGAAGCCGTCTTGCATGCCGTTTTCAGACAGAATTGCGGCTGTACCCATTTGATCGTAGGCCGCGATCACGCGGGCGTTGGTGACTACTACGGTGGTTTTGATGCGCAGACTATATTTGATGAAGAGGTGCCCGATGATGCGCTGGAGTTGGAGATATTCCGTGCAGACCACACTGCCTACAGCAAGAAACTAAACAAAGTTGTGATGATGCGCGATGCGCCCGATCACACCAAGGATGATTTTGTCTTGTTATCCGGTACCGCCGTTCGGGAAATGCTGGGCAAAGGAATCGCGCCGCCGCCTGAGTTTTCCCGTCCCGAGGTGGCCAAAATTTTGTCTGATTATTATCAATCTCTAGATGCATAAGTCCTGGTTTTGTGAGCAAATAACGGGCTGATAACAAACTTAAACGGGGCCTGCGCATCCGCCATAGCGGCGTTGAAGTGCAGTGTTAATTTTTTAATCGCCCCCTATAATCGGGGGGTGTTGAGGGCTCGGAACGGGCCGCTTCGGGGAGTGGAATTTGTCCGCCAAGTGGGTCAGTCATTCCAGCGATGTTTCGCGTCGTATTAGCGAAGCAATGGAGAGTGCTGTTCGCTCTCTTTCGCAGCCCGATAATGCGAAGCGCCTGCGTCGCACGCTAATAGCACTCTTTGCCCTGTGGGCTGTTTTCGCTCTATCACAACTGATCTGGGCCTGGTTTCCCGCTGAAGATGTAAAGATATCGCCCGACAACCGTATTGCTAATCCGGTTAGCTTGCCCAGAACGGGCGGTGACGGACAGCCCGTCAATATCGCCAGAGTGCAGGGTTGGCATCTATTCGGCGAGATTAATGCGCAAGATGATTTGACGCAAAGAGAGCCGATTGAAAAACCGGCTGCGTCGGCTCGGGAAGGTCTCGAGGACAATGCCCGAGCAACTCGCCTACCGCTAAAGTTGCGCGGTGTCGTGGCCTCCACCGACGATGGTCTTGGCCACGCTGTAATAGAACATAAATCCAAGCAGGACATTTATGCTGTTGGGGATGAGCTGCCGGTTTCGGGGCAGGTCTCGCTTGCCAAGGTGATGCCCAGGCAGGTGGTGTTGGACAATCGCGGCACCTATGAGTTGTTAGAGTTGTTTGACGATGCTGGGCTAAATGGGCAGTTGGTGCTGCAACCACCTCCCGAACCCACGCCAATTGAGGAGGGTGAGGGTGAACCAGTTGCGGATGCATCCACCCTCGCGCGAGGCTATCGGGACAGGCTGTATCAGAATCCCCAGGCGCTGGCTGAGGTGGTTGCCATCAGCGCGGTGCGGGAAAACGGCGAACTCCAGGGTTACCGGGTCATGCCTGGAAAGGAAAGGGAGCAGTTTGCCGTTCTCGGGTTTCGCCCTGGCGATCTGGTCACCAGCATTAACGGCATGTCGCTAACCGACCCGGCGAATACCCTGCGTCTTTACCAAACAATACGCTCGGCCAGTGAAGCCGTGTTTGAACTGCAGCGCAATGGACAGCCAATGTCGATTAGCGTGAGTCTAGAAGAAGGTGGGGAACCATAACTATGAACGGGCACTCGAAGCTCCATCGGTACAGAGGATTTTAATACGTGGCGATCCGAACCCTACGCAGGGCTTTACTATCTGCCGTCTTCTCCATATTGGTGACATCTAACTCAGCCGTCGCACAAGACTTTACGGTCAATCTCAAAGAAGCCGATATTCAAGAATTGATCAAATTCGTGGCTGAGGCGACGGGCACCACAATCGTGGTGGACCCCGCTGTGAAGGGCAAGGTGAAGGTGGTTTCAAGCAAACCCGTATCGCGCGATGAACTCTACGAGCTGTTTCTTTCCATTCTAGAGGTGCACGGCTTCACCGCCGTACGGTCCGGCGGCGTGATCCGGGTCATCCAGAGTAAAGATGCGCGCTCGGCACCCGTGCAGGTGCGTGAGGGGACCTCAGGGCGCGCAAGCGACGAATATGTCACCGAGGTCATTAAACTGGACAACATCTCCGCGGCTAAACTGATACCGGTGCTGCGCCCGCTGGTGCCGCAGCAGGCACATATGGCCGCCTATGCACCCAGCAACGCGATCATCATCTCCGACCTATCATCGAATATTGACCGCATTCGCGACATCATCAAGCGCATGGATCAATCTGCTGTGCAGCAGACCGACATTATTCAACTGCAGTTCGCAGTGGCAGAGAACGTGGTCACCATGCTGGATCAATTAGCCAAATCTGAGGCAAAGCAGAGCGGTGCAGAAGCTGAAGTATTGCTGGTGGCCGATACCAGAACCAACAGTGTATTGGTCAGCGGCGATGAGTTGGAGCGAGCGCGTATTCGCCAGCTCGTAGAGTATCTAGACACGCCCCTGGAGCAGAGCGGAAATGTCAAGGTGATCTACCTGCAATACGCGCAGGCTACAGAGATAGCCGATGTATTGACCCGCGTCATGCAGAATATCAGTCGCCTTGATGAGGGAGAAGGTGGCAACAACAATCGGCGTCGTAGCGACAATACGGCGACCATCGAAGCGGACGAGGGTACGAACGCGCTGATTATTACGGCCGATGCCGATCAAATGGCTTCGATCGAAGCGGTTGTGCATCGCCTCGACATTCGCCGTGCGCAGGTGCTGGTGGAAGCCATCATCGTTGAGATGGAGATAACGGACGGACAAGATCTGGGTGTGCAATGGTTATTCGCTGACTCCAGTGGCGCCTTCGGCAGTAACATCAATGCGGCGGATGCCCGGGCGCGCACCATCGCAGACGGTATTCTACCTTCTGATGATGAGACACTAGACGACATTAACCTTGCGGGATTAGCCGGGGCCCTGGCGAATACCGGGGGTACAACGCTGGGTTGGGGGCAGCTCAGCGACAGCCTGACCATGGCAGTGATCCTGAACGCACTGGAGGAGCAGACCAACTCCAATATCCTCTCTACACCTAGCATTCTCACCCTGGATAACCAGGAGGCGTTTATCACCGTTGGTCAGCAGGTGCCTTTTGTGACGGGGTCGTTTACCAATACCGGCTCTGGCAATGACGGCGCAACTAACCCCTTCCAGACGATTGAGCGCGAAAATGTCGGCATCACGCTGACGGTGACACCGCAGATCAATGACGGCGACGCGGTGGTGCTGGATATTACTCAGGAGGTCTCGAGCATTAGTGGGGCCACGGCCATTGCCTCGGATGTTATTACCAACGAACGTAAAGTTGAAACCATGGTCGTGGCAGAGGATAACCGCGTGGTCGTGTTGGGGGGCTTAATCCAGGATAACGTGCAGGAAGGCAGGCAAAAGGTGCCCCTGCTAGGCGACATCCCGTTTCTTGGCCGCCTGTTTCGCACCGACTCGGAATCGCTTACAAAGACTAATCTCCTGATCTTCATTCGCCCCACAATCATCCGCGATAGCAAAGCACTCGCTGGCGCCACGGCCGAAAAGTACCGCTATATCCGTGAGCAACAGCTTAGACAAAGAGAAGCCGGTCTACTCTTTTTGGAAGATGATTATGTTCCACTTGTACCTCAGTGGCAGGAACAGTTGGAGCAGTTAGAGCAAATAAAAGCAGAGTCTGAGACCGCAGACTCGGAGAGCTCCGATGGCTGAGTTAGAACCCATTGCAGAGTTGGTGTCGGCACCGGACCAGCTAGTGCCCAGAAGCCTGCCTTTTTCTTACGCACAGCAAAACAGCGTTTTGCTCGACTTTGATGGTGATAAACCGCTTGTGGTTCATCAGGAAATGCCTTCGCTAGAGGTGTTGGCTGAGCTGCGCCGGTTCCTGGGCCAGTCATTTGGTTTGCAGTCTGTAGCACCCCCAGACTTCCAGCGTCGGCTGACGCTGGCCTACCAGCGCGACAACAACGCGGCGGTGCAGATGGCCGAAGATATCGGCGCCGACGACGATCTCAGCAGGCTGGCGGATGAAATTCCTGAGACAGGGGATTTGATGGAGGCGGAGGACGATGCCCCCATTATTCGCTTGATTAACGCGATTTTGTCTCAGGCTGTGAGAGATGAGGCCTCTGATATCCACATTGAGACCTTCGAGAATCGCCTCAGCGTGCGCTATCGAATCGACGGTGTAATGTCGGAAGTGTTGTCGCCAAAGAAAATGCTTGCGCCACTACTGGTCTCGCGGTTGAAGGTGATGGCCAAACTCGATATTGCGGAAAAGCGCGTACCACAAGACGGTAGGATCTCCGTGCGCATAGCGGGCCATGCGGTAGACATCCGCATGTCGACGATTCCCTCCGCCCACGGTGAGCGCGTGGTATTACGCTTACTGGATACTGCCGCAGGTCAGCTTAAGCTCGCGCAACTGGCGATGAACGACGCCGTGCTGACCGCCTATGAGAAGTTTCTGCAGAGCCCGCACGGCATTATTCTGGTTACCGGGCCAACGGGTTCGGGTAAGACAACGACGCTGTACGCGGGGCTTTCGCACATTAACCATACCAGTCGCAATATCTTGACCATCGAAGATCCGATTGAATACATGCTACCGGGTGTGGGTCAGACCCAGGTCAATACCAAAGTCGATATGACCTTCGCGCGGGGCTTGCGGGCCATACTGCGACAGGATCCCGATGTTGTGATGGTCGGGGAAATTCGCGACCTGGAGACGGCCGAGATTGCTGTACAGGCCTCGCTCACGGGCCATTTGGTGTTATCGACCTTGCATACCAACACCGCGATCGGCGCCATCACCCGGCTCAAGGATATGGGAATAGAGCCATTTCTACTCTCCTCGAGTTTACTCGCTGTCATGGCGCAACGTCTGGTGAGGCTATTGTGTCCCGAGTGTAAAAAACCCCACCTGGCGACCCATGTGGAGCGTGAAAAGTTGGGCATGCTTGACGATGAAGGCGAGGTGACCGTCTATCGTGGCGATGGCTGCGAGCACTGTAACTACACGGGTTATCGTGGCCGCACGGGTATTTACGAACTCATCGAAGTCGATGATGAGATGCGCGAGATGATATACGACGGCGAGAGCGAGCAGGCGATGCTTGCCAAAGCGCGCCAGCGCTACCCTGGGATCAACGAGGATGGGCGGCGACGAATCCTCGCCGGCGAGACCAGTATCGAGGAAGTGCTGAGGGTGACTGCGGTCGCCTGATGTTGCAGAACTGAATCATGACTGCTTTCCGCTATCGTGCGCTAAACCCGGATGGGAAGCTCGTTCGCGGGGTGTTAGAGGGGGACTCTGAGCGGCAGATAAGAACCCAACTGCGTGGTCAGAGCCTAAGGCCGGTTGAGGTCGCTGTCGCAAACCGCGCTGAGCCGTCCGAGAGTAAGTTTCAAATTCCGGTTTTCCAACGCGGTATCAGCGCGAGCGACTTGGCGCTGCTGACCCGACAGCTGGCCACCTTGGTGCAGTCCAACCTGCCACTCGATGAGGCGCTACAAGCTGCGGCGCAACAAAGTCGCAGCGGTCGAATAAAAGCGACCTTGCTACAAGTGCGTTCGCGGGTGGCAGAAGGCCACACGCTCGCGTTTGCTATGGGCGAGTTTCCCAGGGTGTTTAGCGAGATGTATCGCGCCATGGTGAAGGCGGGCGAACACGCTGGTTTTCTTGGGCCGGTGCTGGAACAACTTGCCGATTATACTGAGCAGCGCCAATACACCAGCCAGAAGCTGAAAATGGCGATGATTTATCCCGTGATTTTAGTGGGTGTGGCGATATCCGTTGTGGTAGCGCTGATGGTTTTTGTTGTACCTAAGCTGGTGGGCATTTTTGCTCAAAGCCAGCAAGAACTTCCGGCGTTGACCCGTGGTCTTATTGCCACGAGCGACTTCTTTCGGGAGCAAGGTGGATGGTTATTGCTTGCTTTAGTCGCGCTGAGCTTTATCGCGCGCTGGCTGCTGCGCAATCAGGATCGCCGACGGCGCTGGCATGCCTTCCTACTAAAGATTCCCGGCTTATCCACTTTGCTCATCTCGCTGGATACCGCGCGTTTCGCGTCTACGCTCAGCATTCTGATGGCGAGCGGGGTGCCGCTACTGGAGGCTTTACGCATTGCGGGCCAGGTTCTGACGAATCTGGTGTTGCGTGAAGATACCGCACTGGTTGCCGAGAACGTGCAGGAGGGCAGTAGCCTGAATCGCGCGCTGCAACAGAGCGGGCGCTTCCCGCCAATGATGGTGCATATGGTGGCGAGTGGTGAAGCCAGTGGTGAGTTGGAGACCATGCTAGCGCGCTCGGCGACGAATCAAGAGCGTGAGCTGGAAATGACTTTGGGTACCATGATGAGCTTGTTCGAGCCCATCATGGTGGTGGCAATGGGTGGCATGGTGCTGATGATCGTGCTCGCCGTTCTCTTGCCTATTTTTAATCTCAATACAATGGTGGGTTAATATGACCTCTCTAGTAGTACGACAGCGCGGTTTTTCGTTGGTGGAAATACTGGTGGTGCTGGTGATTATGGGTTTGCTGATCGCCGTGGTAGCGCCTAATGTGATCAACACTGCCGATCAGGCGATGTACAAAAAAGCCAGGGCGGATTTCAAACAAATCGAAACGGCGCTGAAAATCTACCGCTTAGACAACTACGTCTATCCGACGACGGAACAGGGACTGGAAGCGCTGGTCGAACCCAGCAGCCTTGAACCCGAACCGCGAAACTTCAAAGAGGGAGGCTATCTGTCCGAAGTGCCTCTCGACCCCTGGCAGAGACCCTACATTTACGTCTATCCGGGAGAGAACGGTGAGTTTGATATTTACTCGCTTGGGGCGGATGGTCTGTCTGGCGGTGAGGACCAGAATGCGGATGTCGGCAACTGGCGGGAGGAGGACTGAGCCCGAATGGGCGTCGTGCACCAAAAAGGCTTCAGCTTGCTGGAGCTGCTTGTCATCCTCATGGTGGTGGTGCTGATTTACTCCGCGGTATCGCTATCTGTAAATTCCGGCGATAGAGATATTATTTTGGAGGCGCAAGTAAGGAGTATTGTCGACGCCGCCAGTTACGCATTAGATGAAGCTCAGATCATGGGTCGCGACTATGGTTTGTTGCTGCAGCGAGATATGGATGAGGGAGACTTAGTATTTCGGTACAGCTGGCTGGAACGCCAGCTGGAGGGTTGGCGCGAACCCCAAGTGGGACTGGATGTGTTTGATGCGCAGGTTCTCCCACTGGGTTTAGAACTGGAATTGGAGCTTGATGGTACCCCGCTAGAGGACATAGATTTGGTCGGCGTCGAAGATAATCCGGCCCCCCAGCTCGTGTTCTATGCCAGCGGTGAAACCATGCCGGGTGCACTCGACATTAGGCGTGAGGACGACGGCCAAATCCTGTGGCGTTTGCAGTGGGACTTTCTCGGCCGTTTCGAAATTCTGCCACAAGGCATAGAGCGCGAGGAAGACTAAACTGCTATGAATATGCGAGTCGGCCCGCCGCGAAGAACCCAGCGTGCCTTCACCCTGGTTGAGGTGATGGTGGCGCTGTTTGTTGTCGCCATGGCACTGCCTGCTCTCGTCATGACAGTGTCCCAGTATATTGATGCCACCGGCTACATGCGTGATAAGTCAATGGCGCAAATGGTAGCGGCGAACAAGTTTGAAGAATTGCGCATCTTATCCAATGCTGGTCAGAACCTGTTGCGCGGCAGCGAGAGTGGAGTCACCAGCATGGCGGATAGAGACTGGTACTGGCGCTTGGAAAGTCAGCAGACGCAGGCTGATAATTTTTATCGAATCGAGATCACCGTGGCATTGGATGAGGAAGATGATTCCGCGAATCTGTTTACCTTGGTGGCTTTCATGTCGGCCGACTTCCGCAGCGACGCGGGTCTGGGTAGCGAAGATGGCTAGGTCCAACGCCGGTTTCACTTTAATCGAAGTATTGATTGCGTTAACCATCACCGCCTTCGTCGCGGCGCTGGCCTACGGTAGCTTGTCTACCGCGATTTCATCTGTCGAAAGTATGCGGACGGCCGCGCAACGCACCTATGACCTAAACCGCGCCTGGATGATTATCGGTCGTGATTTACGCCATTTCGTTCCGCGCCCGGTGCGTGATGAGTTCGGTCAGGTTGAGCCGGCGTTGATGGGTGGCCTCGTCGCTCGCTTCCCGCTCAGCTTCACTCGTAGTGGCTGGCACAATCCCAACGGGCTGCCACGGAGTTCATTGCAGCGCGTGAACTATCGTCTCGAGGATGGTGCGCTCTGGCGTGATAGTTATAGCGTTCTGGATCGCGCGCCGGACACCGAAGCCAGAGAAGTGCTATTGCTGGAGGATGTAGAAGTGTTTGAGTTGGTGTTCTTGGGGGATCTTGCCAGCGCGCAACGTGAGGGCAGATCGACCACCTTGGAAACGCGAGACTGGCAGGCCAATTGGGTGGCGGACAGTAGTGCTCCAGGATTGGACTTTCCCGCACCGGTTGCCTTGGAAATTCGGTTGGAACTCGAGGATCTGGGGGAGGTTAGACGTATTTATGCGTTACCGCCACTCTAGAGCTTACTCACAGCGCGGGGCAGCCCTAGTCGTCGCCCTGCTGATTTTTGCACTTTGCGCCGCACTGGTGGTTGCGATGGCCCACGAGTTCAATCGCTACTATGAGCGCAGCGCGAACATTTTATTGTCAGAACAAGCCAGCGCCTATTTGCGCGGGGCGGAAGCGCTAGCCGTCCTCGCCTTGAAGGCAGACTTCGATGCGCAAGATCCGCAAAACCCACGAGACGATCTGATGGAATTCTGGGCGCAGCCTCCTGATCCTTATGTGCTCGAAGACGGGGGTCTAATGGAGGGCTGTTTGTACGATTTACAAGGGCGTTTCAACTTGAACTTGCTGGCAGAGCGGGTAACGAGAAGCACCGACGAGGAGCAAAATAACCAACCGGATCACACACCCGCTCAAGCGCAGTTCATTCGCCTGTTGCAGGCTCTGGGCGAGCCGCAGGTTAGTCTGGAACAGGCACGCCAAATTACTGAGGCGATCACAGACTGGCTGGATCCGGATATGGAGCCTACTTTTGAGGGCGCGGAGGACGACTTCTATTTTGGCCTGAGCCCCGGCTACCGCACCGCGAACAGGCCCATGGCGAGCATAAGCGAACTGCGAGCGGTCGCGGGCATGTCGCCTGAAGTCTATCGCGCGCTGGAGCCGTATGTCACCGTCTGGCCGCAGTCCCCCGCAGTCATGAATATTCATACGGCACCCGCCATGCTGCTGCGCACACTCAATGAAGACAAAGACCTAAATCCATTAAGTGAATCAGAAGGTATGGCCTTGCAGGAACAGCAGCGCCCACCGGGACCAGGGTTTGTTGATATGGAGGATTTCCTGAACAGCTCCGTGTTAGCCGGCAAGCAGGAGCAGATGCAGGAGACAATAAACTTGCTGGGTGAAAGTAGTGACTATTTCTTGCTTTCCGCAGAAGTCACTGTTGCTGACCGAAAGACGCGCTTGTACAGTGTATTGGAGCGCACGGGACCGCAGATAAAAGCGATTGCAAGAGGGCCAGGGGTAGCGAATATAGGCCCTCCATCATTGGGAGACGGGAACAGGTGCACAATACCGCCATCATTAGATTGGTAGACGGCCGCCTTGTCTGGTACGCGGGCGGCGTTGGCGAATTACCTCAGTATCTAGACGATGAAGCCGTAGTCGAACAGTTACGGCAAACACTATCGGATCAACGTACTGCAGTTGTTTTTGCCGCACCCGGTGCCGATGTCCGTCTGTTGCGACTCACCTTATCGAGTGAAGAGAAAAAGCATATCGGTAAGTCACTCCCGTTCATGCTAGAGGAGCGCGTTGCTGACGACATCGACCAGCTGCACTTTGCCAGCGTTGCCCTCGACAAACTCGAGCTGGGCGTGGCCATCTGTCATGCTGGGACCATGGAGCACTGGCGGGAGCTGCTGGCCGATGTGCCGGGTGTACGTTTATGGCTTCCCGAACCACTGCTGTTGCCCTGGCAGGAAGGTGAGTGGTGCGTTGTCCTGGAAGGCAACGAAGCCTTAGTTCGATTCGACGCCTGCGGAGGATTCAGCTCAGAGCGCGAGCTGTTGCCAGCAATGCTGACCGGAGCGATTGCCGACTACGGGAAACCGGATACTGTTGTAATCTACGGGGAAAACCAAAATGACGATCTTGCCTTGCTGCCAGATGTCCTGCACGGTGCAGCTCAGTGGCGGCGAGGGAATATCAATTCAGCCCTGCTGTTAACAGAGGCACCAGCTCCTTCGCTGAACTTATTGCAGGGGCAGTTCGCCAACCGGCTGCCACTGACACGGTGGTGGCAACAATGGCGCGCAGTCGCAGCGGTGTTGGCTGTCGCCTTTGTCCTGCAGCTGGTGGCAACGTATAGCGATTACCGTCAGTTAAGTAAGGAAAATGTCGAGCTTCGCGCCGCCATTGAAGCAAGTTATCGACAGGCCAATCCCAGAGGTAATGCACCTGACCCGGAACTGCAGTTACAACGCCAGCTCAGTGCCTTGCGTGGTTCAGGTGACGCCAGTGGTTTCGTGCATCTGGTTGAACAGGTGGGTGCGGTTATCGCGAGCAATGGTGGTACATCTATAGATACGATCAACTACAACTTCAGTAGCCGTGGCGGTGAGATGCGTATGAATATTTCGGCAGCTGACTTTGATGCAGTAGAGAAAGTGCGTGCCGCGATCAATGAAACAGGGCTGGAGGCCATAATGGAGAGCTCCAGCGCGCAGGGTGAGAGGGTGCGCGCACGTTTGCGAGTGGGAGACAGGTCGTGAAAGAGTGGTACGCCGGGCTTAATCAACGCGAGCAGCTGAGCGTGTTGATTTTGGGTATCGCTGTCGCACTGTATCTACTCTACGCGCTCGCCTGGTCACCGTTGTCGAGTGAACGAGATGAGCTAGAAGTTCAGAATGGGAATACCGCTCAGAGCCTGCAACGGGTGGATGCGATGGTGTCTGAAATCATGCGCCTGCGAGAGGAAGGTGGTCCAAGCGCAGCACGCCGTAATTTGACCGCTCTGGTCAACCAGAGCACCGCGCGCCACTCGCTTGCGGTCAGCCGCCAGCAACCCAATAGCCAGGGAGGTATTCAGGTGCGGCTTGAGAATGCGGCATTTGATGATCTGGTGGCCTGGTTGGATCAGTTAGAAAATCGCGAGGGCGTGCTGGTCACGGAAGTGGCTATCACGCAGACCGGCAATTCTGGTCGGGTCAATGCGACTGTTAGAATAGCACAATCGTGATACCTCGATCGCGGACTCTCAGGGCGCTGGTCCTGGCTGGCTTCCTGTTAATCTGTCTAGTGGCCACTGCGCCAGCGCGGCTACTTGGTCTGATCCTACCTGACGATGAAGTCGTGATGCAGGGCTTCGCTGGCAGTATCTGGCGCGGTGAAGCCAGTCGGTGCATGCTAAGAACGCCCGCCGGTATGCTACATCTCGGTGCTGTGCAGTGGCGTCTAAGTCCGTTCTCTTTGCTACTTTTTAGCCCCAAGCTACATCTTGAGTCCACCTGGGGTAATCAAATCATCTCTAGCGATATTACTCTTCGGGGCTCCCAGGATATAGATCTCGGGAACCTGGATGCCGCGGTGCCCGCCAGTCTTCTGCGGCAATTCGCACCGATAGAATTGGCGGGACAGGTGCAGATACAAGCGGATTCTCTCGCGCTGCGAGATGGTTTTCCGGTCTCAGGTGAGGGACGGCTCGTTTGGATGAATGCCGCGTGGTTGAGCCCAACAGGTCCCATGGCGCTTGGGAGTTACGCCCTGGATTTTTCAGAGGGGCCTGCGGGCTCCATCTCCGGCGACGTGATTACGCTTAGCGGCAATGTCAACGCCGAAGGCATAGCAAGGCTTGACGGCAAAGCGTACAGTGTCGATATTACCCTGACCAGCGAGGCCGGCATGGATAGCCGCCTGCGACAGGCACTCAGTTTGATGGCGAGGCCTGTGCCAAATGGGTTCCAGGTCAGCCTTAACGGCGATCTATAGCAATACCTAGCCCGGTAGTCCCCGCCCCTCAGTGGCGCTAGCACGGAATGCATAAGTATTTTCTATCGCGCCCCGAAGGGGTTGCACTCGTCTAGTTGGCAATGATGGGAGTGAAAAATATGAGCGACGACGGCTTTAAAAAATGGGAATGCGTAATCTGCGGATTCATTTACGACGAGGCTGAGGGCTTGCCAGAGGACGGTATTCCCGCTGGAACCAAGTTCGAAGATATCGCCGAGGATTGGGAATGTCCCGATTGTGGTATCTCGAAAGAGGATTTCGAGCCGATGGCAGCTTAACAAGTGCGCATTGAGATTCTGGCTGGACACGATAGCAGTGAGACAGTCTTGAGCGCACCAGCGCTATTGCTATTTGTAGGTGTGCTGGCGCTATGGGGCAGTATATGGCCGTGTATTGCTGAGGCAAAGGATGCGGCGGCAGCCGATGCTGCGGCAGCAGATTTGCAACTGCCTATGCAGGGTATACCCCCCATCCGGGACACGCAGGTGACGCGCGCCAACTATGCTGAATACCCGCGCAGCCGATGGGCGTTTCGCAATCCGGGCGCCGTGTTCAACACCGTCAGCATTCCACGCGAGGGCGATATCTGGCACTTTGCCAGTCCGGCGGAACACGGCCTTGGCGCGCCTACGGTGAGTGATGCGCAAGGTCAGCAAGTGAGTCTTGACGATCTCTTTGAGGCCAATTACGCCGATGGTCTGCTTGTCATTCAGGGTGAAACCCTGCTGCACGAAACCTATTTCTCAGAATTTAGCCCGTTGGACAAACATATTTGGTTTTCGATGACGAAATCCTTGGTGAGTGCCGCTTTTGGCATACTGGAAGTTGAGGGTAGGGTAGATCTTGAGGCATCGCCCGCGAAGTATATTCCCGAGCTGCTGGGAAGTGGTTTTGAACGGGTGACCATACAGCAGGTACTGGATCACGCTAGTGCACTGGACTTTAAGGAAGACTATACCGACCCACAGTCTGACTTTGCACAATACTACCTGCCCGCGCTAAACATGGGCTGGCTCCCCGGCGCTGCCGATGTGCAGCCCGATAATGCGGAGATTTACGGCGTACATGATTTTCTCGTGCAGTTCGTTGGGCCCAGAGCAGACCGGCAGCCCGGCGACTTCTTTAACTACAACTCCAGCAATGCAGACGTTCTCGGTTGGTTGATTGCCAGAGTCAGTGGCGAGCCTTTAGAGGCGTATTTGCAACGGCAAATATGGTCCGCTTTAGGGGCCGAACATGACGGGCTGATGGTGGTTGACCGTGCGCTGATGGCGGTCGCGACCTCCGGTATGGCTACGACCCTGCGTGATGCGGCGCGTTTTGGCATGATGATCCGAGATCGTGGTGCTTTCGCGGGCAGCCAGGTGATCCCTGCCTCTTGGGTGGACGCGACTCTCGAGATAAGCGAAGACGTTAAAAAGCGGATGACTGATCACCCGAGCTATAAAGCTATGCCCTGGCTGGCATATCACAATATGTGGTGGCTGCTGAGTACAGAGCGTGGTGAATTTTGCGCACTCGGCAGCTTTGGCCAAATGATCTACATCAATCGCAGTGCCGATATGGTGATGGTGTGGTTTTCCAGTGAACCGCTTCCCAGTTCCATTCAAAATCCGGCTTTTCAAGCGAAGCTGAGCGCTGCGCGAGAACTAGCGCAGGCATTACGGCGCGAGCGCGAGGCGTAGCATGACACGCTAGCTGAACGCTATCATACTGCCCACGACACGACAGAACACGATTTATGACGACAAGAGGCGAGCGATGACCGAAGTGACGCAGCGTATTGCGTTAGTGCGAGATCAAATGCGACAGGCGAACCTGGATGCGTTGATCGTACCGCGCGCAGATGAATATCTGGGTGAGTATATTCCGACACACAATGAGCGATTACGTTGGATAAGCGGTTTCACTGGCTCTGCAGGCCTGGTAGTGCTGACGCAGAATGAGGCTGCCATTTTTGTCGACGGTCGCTACAAGGTGCAGGTTCGACTAGAGGTGTCAGAGCAGCTATTTGGCGTTTGCGCTCTCGGTCAGGATTCTCATGTTGACTGGTTGGCGCAGCATTTGAGTAGTGGAGCACAGGTGGCATGCGACAGCCGTATGCATTCCTTGAACTGGTATCGCGACACGGCTCGAGAGCTTCTTGCAAAGCGTCTGCAGCTGGTGACCACACCTACAAACCTAATCGATATCTGTTGGGAGGATCGCCCGGAACCAGTAGTGGGGCGTGCCATACTGCTATCGGAGCGGTTCACGGGCGAGAGCAGTGAAAGCAAGCGCAAGCGGATTGGCGCGCAGATAGCGAAGTTGGGAGCAGACGCTGCGCTGATATTTGCACCGGACTCCATTAGCTGGCTGCTGAACGTGCGCGGTATTGATCTGCCTAAATTGCCCGTGGTGTTGTCTTTGGCCATGCTGAATGCAGATGGAACCATGACATGGTTAGTCCATCCCGAGCGGGTACCCTCGGATTTGGACGCACATGTGGGCGCGGGCGTCAGCGTAGCCCCTGAATCCGATGTGATCGCAGTACTTGAGCAATATGCAGGAAAGACCGTACTGGCTGATGCAGATACCGCTAACGCCTGGTGTCAATTGACTTTGCAGGAGGTGGGCGCAAATCTGTTAGCAGGCACCGATCCTGCGCTGCTACCCAAGGCGTGCAAAAACGCCGTAGAAGTTCAGGGCAGCCGTGAAGCCCATATTCGCGATGCCGTTGCTGAAGTGCAGTTCCTCGCCTGGCTAGATGCTGAGGTGGCGGCTAACAGATTGCATACAGAAGACGAGTTGGCGCGGGCCCTTCGCGGCTACCGCTCCCACGGCGAGCATTTTCAAGATGTGTCCTTTGATTCTATCTCCGCCGCCGGCGGCAACGCCGCCATGTGTCACTACAACCACCTCAACGTGGAAGCTGTGACGCGCCTGCCCATGAACAGCGTCTACCTGATCGATAGCGGAGGCCAATATCTGGATGGCACAACGGATATTACTCGCACCGTCGCGATTGGTGATCCCGACGTAGAGATATCTCATTTGTTTACGCTGGTGTTGAAAGGCCATATTGCTTTGGATACTGCGCGCTTTCCGTCGGGCACAACCGGTTCGCAGCTCGATAGCCTGGCCAGGCAGTTTCTCTGGCAGGAGGGATTTGACTACGACCACGGTACCGGGCATGGCGTGGGCGTTTTCCTAAGCGTACACGAGGGGCCGCAGCGCATTGCCAAAGCACCCAACACGGTGGCACTGGCCGCCGGCATGATTGTCAGCAATGAGCCCGGCTATTACCGAGATAAATCCTTTGGTATTCGCTGTGAGAATTTACTGGTGGTGCGCGAATCCGAGCGCGTAAATGAGGAGTGCAACATGCTTGAATTTGAAGCGCTTACCCTTGTGCCTTTCGATGCACGTCTGATCGAAGTAGCGTTGCTCACGGACTTCGAGCTCAACTGGGTGAACGCTTACCACCAGCGGGTTGCTGATGCTATTGCTCCGCTGCTGTCAGGTTCGGATCGAGACTGGTTAGTCGCGGCCACTCGCTCACTTGCGCGTTAGCGCTAATTGTTGAGACCAGAAGATTAGACTTCGCCATTTGTGTAAACTCCAGCAAGAACAATAGTCGGGGCAGCTTATGGCAGCAGCAGGTGGCGTAGACGCGCACTGGTCATCGCGCTTTTCTTTTTTGATGGCAGCCGTAGGCTTCGCCGTGGGCCTGGGCAATATCTGGCGCTTTCCCTATGTAACCGGTGAGAACGGCGGCGCCGCATTCGTGCTTGTCTACCTTGCCTGTGCCTTCGGTATCGGCATGCCGATCCTGATGGCAGAACTCCTGATCGGTCGTCGAGGCCAGGCGAGTCCACCTAAAGCCATGGCGAGCCTGGCCCAGGAAAATGCGCGCAGCACTTCCTGGGGCTGGGTCGGTTTCATGGGCCTGGCTGCGGCCTATATGATCGAGATCGTCTATGCGGTGGTCGTCGGCTGGATGCTCTGGTACCTGTTTAAAGCGCTATCAACAGGCTTTGCCGAGATCGATGGTGCGGCGGCGAGCGCTCAGTTCAATGCCGTGCTAGCCGATAACATGGGGATGGTGTTCTGGACCTTGGTAGGGCTGGCCATCACCGGCTGGATTATTTATTCGGGGCTGAAAGGCGGCATCGAAAAAGCGGTATCGTTCTTGATGCCCTTACTGTTTCTCTTACTGGTGTCGCTGGCGGTGTACAACGTCTTCGCCGGTGGTTTCGAAGAAGCGCTGGTCTGGCTGTTCACGCCCGACTTCAGCAAAATTGACGCTACCACGGTTTTGGCCGCTGTCAGTCAGGCGTTCTTTTCGATGAGTGTCGCAATGGGCGGCATGATGACCTACGGAGCCTACCTGCCGCGCAGGATTTCCATATCGCAGTCTGTTTTTATTATCGTGATCGCCGATACCTCGGTTGCACTGCTCGCCGGGCTCGTCATTTTTCCAGCGGTATTCAATAACGGTCTCAATCCGGCGGAGGGCGCCGGGTTGATTTTCCACACGCTGCCGGTGGCGTTTGCACAAATGCCCGGTGGCTATGTTTTTAGCGTCCTATTCTTCCTAATGCTGTCTGTCGCTGGGATTACCTCGATGGTGGGCTTGGTAGAGGCGGTCAACGCCTGGGTAGAGGCGCGCTTTGGTATCCCCAGGAAAAAAAGCACCGTTATTGTTGTCGGGTCTGTGGCCGTGCTGAGCGTGTTCAGTGCCTTGTCATACAACGTATTGAGTGATTACACCATTGCCGGCAGTAACTTCAACGATGTTCTGGACTATTTCGCGACCAAAATTATGTTGCCCGTGGGCGGCTTGCTGATAGCCGTCTTCGCAGGTTGGGTGATTATTCAACGCGCTACCCGGGATGAGCTGTCTGATATGAGTAGCTGGGGCTTTGCGCTCTGGCGCTTCCTGGTCCGCTTTATCGTGCCGCCCGCGTTGCTGGTGATTTTCGTGATGGGTGTGCTGGGCTAGCGGTAGCGCCTCTCTGGTTGTCAACGGCTGGGCTAGGTCACTCCCACATACTTTCGGCGAGAACTCGCCATCTCGTCTGTGGCGTCCCGATTTTTAGGACTTTCGCTTCAAGATCGTATGGGACTTTTTGTCGGGCTGGGCCCTCGCTGATAGCAAGTGGCGAGTCTTAAAGCACGGGTGAAAACAACTTTGCCACCGCCATCGCCAAGGGGAACCATACGGGCTTGCTGTCAATCTCCTCTAGGCTAACTTGTCGACTGCGTCGGAAGTCTGCCTGTAGCATGTCATCTACCTTGGCGGCGAACACCTTGTCGTGGACTAATAGTGTTAGTTCAAAGTTCAATCGAAAGCTGCGGTTATCGAAGTTTGCGGTACCGACTCCGGATACGCTGTCGTCCATGAGCAGCACCTTCTGATGCATGAACCCACCCTGGTAGCGATACACTTTCACACCTGCTGGTAACAGGTCCTTGGTGTGCGCCCAGTTCGCCATGGCGACAACAGGCCCGTCGGGCTCATCAGGTATTAGCACTCTTACGTCCACGCCACGCAAAGCCGCTAGTTGCAGTGCAGACACGATACCGTGGTCAGGTACAAAGTAGGGGCTGGCAATCCATATCCGTTTATTGGCGGCGACAATGGCCTGATGATACATCAGGCCCGCTTCTTCAAATTCACTCGCCGGATCTGAGGGAAATACCAATACCGTGCTGTCACCTTTCTTCGGCGGATGGAATTTCCAATCGATATTCATTGGCGAGCGCATGGCCCAGCGCCAGTCAGTAGCAAACGCTAACACAGCCCCCAATACTGCGGGGCCTTCTACGCGAGTATGGGTATCTCGCCAGTGGCCTATCCGTCTATCGAGTCCCAGGTACTCATCGCCAACATTGTGACCGCCTATCCAGGCGTATTTGCCATCCACCACCACGTTTTTGCGGTGATTGCGAAAGTTGAGTTGAAACCGATTGCGGCGTCCCTGGGTCGTGTTAAATGGTGCAACTTTGACGCCAGACGCATGCAGTTGTTTATACATCGCCGTGTTAGCGAGGCTACGACTGCCGATCTCGTCATATAGCAAGAATACGTCTACACCTGATTCTGCCTTGTCCGACAATATTCTGCAGAGTCTGTGACCGAGATCATCTTCGCGAATGATGTAGAACTGAAACAGAATAAACTGTTCCGCCTCCGCGAGGCCTGTAATCAAGCTATCGAAAGTTTGCTGACCATTGATCAGTAGCTCAACATGATTGCCAGTGGTGGCGGGCATGCGTGCCAGCACAAAGAGGCTGGCATACAGGGGTGCATCATCTTCCACCGGTACAATATGCGATTCGATCAAACCACTGGTCTGTTGAATCAGCGCGAGTGACTCCTGCTCGATCTCGTCGCGCTGGTCAAGGTAACCGTCGAACCGATTGCGGCCAAAGATCAAATACAGGGGCAAGCTGACATAGGGCAGAGTGACAAGAGAGATCGTCCAGGCGATCGCCCCCTGGGAAGTGCGCGCTTTTATGATTGCTTCGAGAGCGGAGACGATCGCCGCAACGTACAGCAGCAAGAACAAAATGGCGACAGCTGAGGTCATTAATGTTCCGTCCATGGCGCGAGTCTATCAAGAAGCGCCTGGGGGCAACATCGCCGGAAATCCCTCTAGCGGCTTGCCAGCTTGTTTGCTAAGGCCATTCCAATCAACATGGCGATCACAAAAATCCCCGTCTTGTGATCAAGATAACCCAGCGCAGCGAGTGCTGGGCCCGGACAGTAACCGTAAACGCCCCAGCCGATGCCGAATATGGCGGCACCTAGCAGCAGTCTGCCATCGATCACCGAGGATTTGGGGAGAGTGAAGCGTGGGTTTATCACGGGCCGCTTCATCCTCAGAATAATTTGAAAGCCAATCAGGCTCACGAGCACGGCCGCGCCCATCACAAACGCTAATGTAGGGTTCCACGGTCCTGCAACGTCGAGGAACCCCAGTACCACCGCCGTATTGGTCATACCGGACATGGCCAGACCGACACCAAAAATCAGGCCGCAAATTAAACCGACGAGCGCTTTCATTACAGATACCCCGGCAGCAGGTGACGGATTAGGTAAACGGTGCCAACCCCGGTTGCCATGAATATCAGGGTCGCCATCAGCGAGCGGGGTGATAGCCTGCCTATACCGCAGACGCCATGGCCGCTGGTACAGCCGCTGCCTAACTGCACGCCGAAGCCAACCAGTAGGCCACCTGCTGCTGCTTGCCAGCCGCTTAGTGGACTAACCGGTGGATTGGGCACGCCACTTAAGAAGTGGTAAGCAACTGGCGCTGCAATCAGGCCGACGAGGAACGTCCAGCGCCACAGGTTGTCGGGTTCTGCGCTTATTGCATCCCAGATGATACCGCTAATGCCGGCGATTTTGCCCAGCAGTAGCAACAGCATCACAGCTGCGAAGCCAATCATTAGGCCGCCTATTATGGGTATTGTGTATGCAGTCATGTCGTCCCTCCGCGGCGGCATTATAGCCTCGACAGCTTGAGGCCGCGATTGCTTTACGGGAATCTTTGGATGGGCTTGTTACGTGGATGGCAGACTGAATGCAAGGTCGCATTGATTGCTGCCACTGAGGGAGTGGCCTTGCACAGAACACAGGTAGTGTCCAGACGCACCGGATCACAATACCGTATTGACCACCGAATTCGGCACGGGCATGCTGGCGAAAAAATAACGGGGGAACCTTGCATGCAGCGTTTTACAAACCGTGTCGCACTGGTCACCGGGGCCGGTGGTGGGATTGGCAGCGCCAGCGCGCTGCGCCTCGCCAGCGAAGGCGGTTCGGTTTTTTGTGTGGATGTCGATCAAACGGCGCTGGACGCCATCGTCAGTCGGATACAGCAAGAGGGCGGAACCGCCGCAGCTTGCCGTTGTGACATCAGCAGCGAAGCTGATGTTCAGCATGCGGTAGCGGCCTGTATCGAAAAGTTCGGTTCGCTTTATGCGCTGATTCATATGGCGGGTGTGCTACGCTTTGATGATACGCAGAAGATGACCTTGAAAGACTGGCAACGGACCCTGAATATCAATCTAACCGGCACGATGTTGTTGTGTCGCGAATCGCTGCCACATCTCCTTAAGAGCAAGGGAAGCATCGTCAATGCGGCATCCACTGCCGCTATTTCGGGACTACCCTGTGGAGCGGCCTACTCGGCCAGCAAAGGGGGTGTGTTGGCGATGACGCGTAGTATTGCGATTGAGTACGCGAAGCGCGGGGTACGCGCTAACTGTGTATCGCCAGGGGAGATAAAAACAGGTATGACAAAACAAGTGGACTTTCCAACGAATATGGATTTCGAGCTGATCTCGAGAATATCATCACCCACTGGCGCGCGCGGTCCAGAAGCAGTTGCCGGAGTGATCGCCATGCTGGCTTCTGAGGATGGTCTGCATATTACCGGAGAAGATGTGCGAGTAGACGGGGGCACCTTGTCCTAGTGACTACGGCACCGGTGCCGTGCGCGAGAGTGGTTTACCGGCTACTGAGACTCAACCAGCTCGATCTCGTACTCGTGTTCGTCGTCACCCTTGCGAGTGACCACCGTTACTGAATCACCCGGTGAAAATCGCTCTAGCGCATCAAAGTAATCGTTGCTGCTGCGCACTGGCGTATCTTCAATTTTTAGAATTACGTCTCCCAATGACACTTCGCCACGCGGTCCTCTATACGCGCCAATCATGCCCGCTTCGGCGGCCGGCATGCCGGGGTAGGTGCGTACAATAGGGACACCTTCGATTCGGTAGCGTCGAATCCAGCGATCGCTGGCCAGCTCCACACCAATCACAGGACGCAATATGCGGCCATAGCTGATCAACTGCGGCACTACCTCTTTTACCGTATTGACCGGTATAGCGAACCCGATACCAGCGCTGGCGCCGCTGGGGCTGTAAATCGCGGTGTTAACACCGATCAGCTGCCCCAGCGAGTTCAGCAGCGGTCCTCCTGAATTTCCTGGGTTGATGGCAGCGTCTGTCTGAATTACACCACGAATACGTCGGTTATCCGGTGCTCTGATCTCTCTGCCCAAGGCACTTACAATACCGGTGGTCAAGGTGGTATCCAGTCCGAAGGGATTGCCGATCGCGAGCACTTTTCTGCCTACGATGAGCTCAGAGGAATCCCCTAGAGGTAAGGTTTTGAGCGCATCGGGGGGGTCTTGAATGCGCAGTACCGCGAGATCCTTTGCTGGTGCTACACCGATCACCTCGGCCTGATATTCAGACCGATCCTGTAGCGTAACCGTGAGCCGGTGGGCACCGGCAATGACATGAAAGTTAGTCACGATAAGGCCGCTCTCATCCCAGATAAAGCCGGTGCCTGCGCCCTGGGGAATTTCCTGTATGTTCAGCGTGAATAAATGTCGACGCAACGCGGTGTTGGTGACGTAGACAACAGAGGGGCTGGCCTTGCCAAAGATTTCGGTACTGTTGGCCTCGTCGTTCGTGGCAAAGCTGAGATAGTCAATTTCATCCTCTGCACTCGCGGCGCAGGAGAGCAGCAGCGGTACGCAACATCTTACGAGCAGTTTGAAAAACACTGACAAGCCTGCCTAGTGCGCCTGCAACCGCTGCGTAAAGGCTTTGATGCGGTTTGCATTGGCACCTAAATCGCCCACGCCCACTCGTGACACAGACCGCAGATCCACCTCAGTGCCGTTCGCCAAGGGCCGCAATCGGATGACGATATCGTCCTGGAAGCCCATCACCGCTGTGGTGTCCACGGCTTCGATGATCCCTGCATTGCGGTCCTGTAGATACACCTCCCAGCCGAGATCGGTGGCGATTTTGATACTCTGGTCAAAGATGCTTTCCATAGGCTCGCTCAAAACCAGCGTTTCGAGTTCCGGATATCCCTCAGCCTGTAACAGAAAGGTTTCTGGCGCGGTTTGTAGGCTGTTGCTCATCGCGCCGCGATGGTCTTCAGCAACCGTAAACTGCGGCTGGTCCTGGAGATTGGTAGTGATGTCGTGTATGCGTGGATAGTTGCCAGCCTGCAACATGGAAATCACGATCAGCGCTCCGGGAATGCAGTATAGGGCCCGAAGAGCGATCGCTTTGCGCCAGGAAACAAAGCGTGGCAGTAACAGCAGAATTACAGCCGTTGCCAGCACCAGGGCGGCGGCAAGACTGCTCAGCGCTAACAACACCAGCCCCTGCTGCCAGGCGCCTGAACGCACGGTCAGTATCGCAAGCGGTAGCACCGCCAGCAACGCAATGGCGATGTAGCCCAACCAATTCACCAGGGCGGGGGTTTTAGAGGTTTGCTCCATTGAATTCTCCTATCGCCTCTGAGGTGCAAGGGCGAAGAATACCTGCAAAGCAATAGACTGGCGAGGGCAGGTCTGGTTCAAGTGAATAGTCCTGTCGACAGTTTTACGGTTCGGCATTTGAGCCGCAACATGCCATCTGATTAACTGCGCCACGAATGGCGGTCTTGGAAGTTTGCGAGTACTGCCTTGATCGAATAATTGCCACTATAGGATGTTAGAAGGTGTCGCATGAGTAGAGTGCAGGGCAAAGTAGCAATCGTCACTGGCGGCGCCAGCGGTATGGGCAAGGCAGATGCGCAGCTGTTGGCACGAGAGGGCGCACAGGTGGTGATTGCTGATATGGATGAGGCGGGTGGACGAGCCGTTGTCGAGTCGATTGGGAGTGCCGCGCGTTTTGTCAGACTGGATGTGAGCGACGAAGAAAACTGGCAAGCGGTAATTTCAGATATTCGCGAGACATTTGGTGCGTTGCATGTGCTGGTCAACAACGCAGGAATGATCAGGTTGGGAACGGTAGTCGATACCGATCTCGAAGATTGGCGCCGGATCAATTCGGTCAACAGCGACGGGGTATTTCTTGGCTGCAAACATGCCATTCCTCTGATGGCGGAGTCCGGCGGCGGATCGATTATCAACATGTCGTCCGTGGCCGCCATCCACGGTCAGTCCTTTGTTGCCGCTTACACGGCCAGCAAAGGCGCGGTGCGCGCGCTAACCAAGAGTGTTGCGATGTACTGCAAAGAGCAAGGCAACGACATTCGCTGCAACTCCATACACCCCGATGGTGTGAAAACGCCTATGGTGGTGAAAGTGGCGATGGGAAAAGACGTGGCCACGCAGGCCGATCTGGACGAAGTGGGCAACTACGGAAACATGTGTGATCCAGAGGAGATTGCGAACCTGGTGCTATACCTGGCCTCTGACGAATCTCGATTTATGAATGGATCAGAGCTATTGATCGATAACTGCGCCACGATTACGCCCCCGCTAGGCCTCAAGTAGGTGAGCGCAATCACTCACAAGAACCAGTATCAGTTTTTACTTTGGGCTCGCGAGGGTGTTGCTGCACAGGCC